>NZ_JBEPCY010000026.1:0-109824 GCF_040299965.1 Streptomyces sp. NPDC000594
ACCTTGCTGTATTGGGCCAGGACTTCTTCGAGGTTTGCGGGGAAGGGGTTGAGGTGGCGCAGGTGTGCCTGCGCGATCGGCACATTCTCGCGGCGCAGACGGCGGACGGCGGCGGTGATGGGGCCGTAGGTGGAACCCCAGCCGATGACCAGGGTCCGGGCCCCGTCCGGGTCGTCCACGGTCAGGTCCGGTACCGCGATGTTGTCGATTTTGGCCTGGCGGGTGCGGACCATGTGTTCGTGGTTGGCGGGGTCGTAGGAGATGTTGCCGGTGCCGTCCTGTTTCTCGATCCCGCCGATGCGGTGTTCCAGCCCCGGTGTCCCGGGCACCGCCCACGGCCGCGCCAGCGTCTGCGGGTCGCGTTTGTAGGGCCAGAACACCTCTGACCCGTCCGGGAGGGTGTGGTTGGGTCCGGTGGTGAACTCGGGTGTGAGGTCGGGGAGTTCGTCGACGTCCGGGATCCGCCACGGCTCGGAGCCGTTCGCCAGATACCCGTCGGAGAGGAGGAAGACGGGGGTGCGGTAGGTGAGGGCGATCCGGGCGGCCTCCAGGGCGGCGTCGAAGCACTCCCCCGGGGTCGCCGGCGCGATCACCGGCACCGGCGCCTCACCGTTGCGCCCGAACATCGCCTGCAAAAGGTCGGCCTGCTCCGTCTTGGTGGGCAGGCCGGTGGAGGGGCCGCCGCGCTGGATGTCCACGATCAGCAGCGGCAGCTCCAGCGAGACCGCCAGCCCGATCGTCTCCGACTTCAACGCCACCCCCGGCCCCGACGTCGTCGTCACCGCCAGGGCGCCGCCGAACGCCGCACCCAGCGCCGCGCCGATCCCCGCGATCTCGTCCTCCGCCTGGAAGGTGCGCACCCCGAAGTTCTTGTGCTTCGACAGCTCGTGCAGGATGTCGGAGGCCGGGGTGATCGGATACGACCCCAGATACAACCCCAGCCCGGAACGCCGGGACGCGGCGACCAGCCCCAGCGACAGGGCCAGGTTCCCCGACATGTTCCGGTAGGTCCCCGCGCCGAACGCGGAGCGGGCCGGGGCGATCTCGTAGGAGACGGCGAAGTCCTCCGTCGTCTCCCCGAAGTTCCACCCCGCCCGGAAGGCCGCCACATTCGCCTCGGCGATCTGCGGCCGCTTCGCGAACTTGCGGCGCAGGAACGCCTCCGTGCCCTCGGTGGGACGGTGATACATCCAGGAGAGCAGACCCAGGGCGAACATGTTCTTCGACCGCTCCGCCTCCTTGCGGGTCAGCCCGAACTCCTTCAAAGCCTCCACCGTGAGCGTGGTGAGGGGCACGGGGTGGACGCGGTAGCCCTCCAGGGTGCCGTCCTCCAGCGGGGAGACGGCCCACCCCACCTTCGCCATCGCCCGCTTCGCGAACTCGTCGGTGTTCACGATGATCTCCCCGCCGCGCGGGACATCCGCCAGATTCGCCTTCAGAGCGGCCGGGTTCATCGCCACCAGCACATCCGGCGCGTCCCCCGGGGTCAGGATGTCGTGATCCGCGAAATGCAGCTGGAACGACGACACCCCCGGCAGCGTCCCCGCGGGAGCCCGGATCTCCGCCGGAAAGTTCGGCAGCGTGGAGAGATCATTCCCGAACGACGCCGTCTCCGACGTGAACCGGTCACCCGTGAGCTGCATACCATCACCCGAATCACCCGCAAACCGGATGATCACCCGATCCAGCCGACGAACCTCCTTCGCCGCGGTTTCCCCGGCTGCGCCGGTTTCCCCTGGGGCGTCGGAATGGCGCTGGATTCCGAGAACGGCCTCGTCGGCCTCATCGGCATGTTCGGCGGGGCTACTGACCTGGCTGGTCACTGAACTGGACCTCCCTTGAGGCGGCTGCTCGGGGCGGCCGTCCCACTGGTCGCCCGAGGATTCACCCTACGTCGGTAAGGGTGCCCTTCCCTGGGGCTCTCAAATGGCGGACCCGCTCGTGAGACGCCTCGCTGACCTGATATGTCATATTTCGCACCCTTGGAAATCCCTTTCCGGAGGGTGCGCCTCGCTCGTCCATAAGGACTAGGTCGTGCCTTGCGGATCTTGCCCTTGGCGATGCGCCGCTAAAGCTAGGAGTTGATATAGGTCAGCACGGCGAGAACCCGCCGGTGGTCCCCCTGGCTGGGGGAGAGCCCCAGCTTCAGGAAGATATTGCTGACGTGCTTTTCCACCGCTCCGTCGCTCACCACAAGCCTCTGGGCGATGGCCGAATTGGTACGCCCCTCGGCCATGAGACCGAGGACCTCGCGCTCCCTCGGGGTGAGATGCGCCAGGACGTCCTGCTTCCGGCTGCGGCCCAGCAGCTGGGCGACCACCTCGGGGTCGAGCGCGGTGCCGCCCCGGGCCACCCGGACCACGGCGTCGACGAACTCGCGTACCTCCGCCACCCGGTCCTTGAGCAGATAGCCCACGCCCCGGCTGCTGCCCGCCAGCAGCTCGGTGGCGTACTGCTCCTCCACATACTGGGAGAGGACCAGGACCCCCAGCTCGGGGTGGTGCTTGCGCAGCCGCACAGCGGCCCGTACCCCCTCGTCGGTGTGGGTGGGCGGCATCCGTACATCCGCGACCACCACATCCGGCAGCTCACCCGAGGCGGCCAGCTCGCCGACCGTCCTGACCAGCGCGTCGCCGTCGCCCACCTGGGCTACGACATCATGTCCGCGATCGTTCAGCAGCCGGGCCAATCCCTCCCGGAGCAGTACCGAGTCCTCGGCGATGACGATCCGAACCCTGTCTTCCACCACGTGCCTGACGCCCCCATGTCGTAACCGGTGCCGCTGTCGGCTCCAGCATCCCAGTATCCGGGAGAACGACACGGTGACATGGGACGACCGGTTCCTGACGAGAGCAGCCTCATGGGGGTGCATCCCAGATGGAGCCCGGGGGAGTCCGAGGAAGGCAGGGGCCTCAAAACCCAGTCCTGTGAGGGTCTCCCTGGACGAGCGCTCAAAATTCAGCCTCGCCGGCGCTTGAGGCGCGGGGGTTCGGGGGCCGGCCCCCGACGACTGCCCGAGCCGACTCGGGGCCGAGGTCGTGCGGTCCGGGGAGCGAGGGGCTCAGCCCCTCCAGGGCAGCTCCGCCGTCACCCGGGTCGGCCCCCCCACGGGCGAGTCGATGACCAGCACCCCGTCCACCGCGTCGAGCCGCTCCGCGAGCCCCGCGAGCCCCGTGCCGCCGTCGAGCGATGCGCCGCCCTGCCCGTTGTCGGTGACCTGGAGGAGCAGTCGGTCCTCGGTACGCCAGACCTCGACCCCGGCGCTGGTGGCGCGGGCGTGCTTGCTGATGTTCTGGAGCAGCTCGGAGACGGTGAAGTAGGCGATCCCCTCCTGCGCCGCCGCCGGGCGGGTGTCCAGATCGACCTCCACGGTCACCGGGACGGTGCAGCGGGCCGCGACCGCCGAGAGGGCGGCGTCCAGCCCTCGGTCGGTGAGGACGGCGGGGTGGATGCCCCGGGCGAGGTCGCGCAGCTCCTGGAGGGCGAGCTTCACCTCGCCATGGGCCTCGTGGACCATGGCCGCGGCGGCTTCCCGGTCCTCCCGCAGCTTCTCCTTGGCGAGGCCGAGTCCCATGGCGAGGGCGACGAGGCGGGCCTGGGCGCCGTCGTGGAGGTCGCGTTCGATACGGCGGAGGTCGGCGGCGGCGGTGTCCACCACGACCCCCCGGTCCGACTCCAGCTCCTCCACCCGGCTCGCCAGCCACGAGGGCCCCAGCAGCCCGCTCACCATCAGCCGGTCCACCTGGGTGAGCCCCCGGATCAGCCAGGTGGTGAGCACGACCAGCCCGGCCCCGGCGGCGCAGACCCCCGTGATCTCGGCGAAGGAGTCGACATAGTGGGCGGTGCCGGTGCTGTCCCCGTACAGCTGGATCCCGGGGACGTCGGCGTACTCCGGCAGCGTCCAGTGCCACAGCGGGTAGAAGAGCAGGGCCCAGCCGAGCGGCCAGAGCACGATCACCAGCGTGAAGGAGATGACCGCCCAGGGGAAGTGGATCAGCGCATAGAGGAGATGCCGCCAGGAGCTGCCGCTCTTGAGGACGGCCCCGATCCATGCCAGCGGCCCGCTGGAGGCCGGGCGCAGCGGCTCGGGGGAGCCCACCGGGTGCCCGAGCATCGCCCGCGCCCGGCCGCGCTCCAGCGAGCCGAGGCCCCGGAGGCCGACGAGGCCCGCCGCGAGGACCGGGATGCCCAGGAAGGTGATGAGCAGTCCGGCGCCCAGTGTCATGGTGACCAGGGCGAAGACATAGAGGATCACGCTGATCGGGAGGCCGAGCAGCAGATAGGCGAACTCGCGCCAGGTGCGTGCCTCGAACGGCGCCCGCAGCGCCGTCGGCACCCGGCGGGTGGGGTGACCGGAGTGGTCGAACCTCTCCGGCTGGTGATCCAGGAGCACGGTAGTCGTCCGTTCTGGGGTACGCGCTGTCATGTCATCAAGAATGCGCTGGTCAGAGGGGCCAGAACCATAGGGCGGGTGGGCCTCTCGGACGGGGGGTTTTCCCTACCCCCGTCACAATCCAGCCTCTCCGGCGATTGAGGAGCGGGGGTTCGGGGGCTGGCCCCCGACGTCTGCCCGAGCCGGGCGGGGTTAGGGGTCGGCCCCGACATGGCCCCGAGCCGACTCGGAGACCCGGTCGCGCTAGCGACCCACGCGGTTTCGCCAGGGCAGCTCCGCCGTCACCCGCGTCGGCCCCCCCACCGGTGAGTCCACCACCAGCAGCCCGTCCACCGCCCCCAGCCGCTCCGCGAGCCCCGCGAGCCCCGTGCCCCGGTCGAGCGATGCGCCGCCCTGTCCGTCGTCGGTGACCTGGAGCAGCAGCCGGCCCTCCGTGCGCCAGACCTCCACCTCCGCGCTGGTGGCGCGGGCGTGCTTGCTGATGTTCTGGAGCAGTTCGGAGACGGTGAAGTAGGCGATGCCCTCGATCGCCTCGGCGGGCCGTTCCGCCAGATCCACCGAGACCCGTACCGGCGCGGTGCAGCGGGCCGAGACCGAGGAGAGCGCCGCGCTCAGCCCCCGGTCGGTGAGGACGGCGGGGTGGATGCCCCGGGCGAGGTCGCGCAGCTCCTGGAGGGCGAGCTTCACCTCACCGTGCGCCTCGTCGACCATGGCGGCCGCGGCGTCCGGATCCTCCAGGAGCTTCTCCTTGGCGAGGCCGAGTCCCATGGCGAGGGCGACGAGGCGGGCCTGGGCGCCGTCGTGGAGGTCGCGTTCGATGCGGCGGAGGTCGGCGGCGGCGGCGTCCACCACGACCCCCCGGTCCGACTCCAGCTCGGCGACCCGCCGCTCCAGCTCGTCCGAGGGCGACAGCAGACCCTTCGCCATCGCCCGGTCGGCGTTGGCCAGCCCGCGCACCACGAACGGCAGCACCGGCCAGAGCGTGAACAGCCCGACCAGGACCACGATGAAGGTCACCAGCCCCCAGGGCAGCCGGATCAGGCAGTACAGCACCGTCCGCCAGCCGACCGGGTCCTTCAGGCTCGCCCACAGCCGGCCCAGGCCGCCGTCCTTGCGGTGCGAGTTCCACAACGGGCTCGGCTCGTCGATCCGTACCCCCAGCAGGGCACGGGAGCGGGCCCGCTCGCCCCGGCCGAACAGCCGCGCCCCGGCCAGCCCGAGCGCCAGGGTCGGCAGCCCGACCACGGTGACCGACAGCACCGCGCCCACCAGAACTGTGAACGTCGCGTAAACAAATCCGGTTATCGCCACCGGCAGATTGGCCAGGAGATGGGCGATCTCCTTCCAGGTGTGCGCGTCATAGGCGAAGCGCGGTGGCGGGGGCCGGTGGTCCCCGGCCGCCCGGCCCGGACGGGGGGCCCGGCCGGGCACCGGGGTGCCCACGCGGCTGTCCCGGGCGGATCCCGCCGGGGCTTCGGATGCGGTACTGCTCACGGTCATAAGGGAAAGCCTGCACGTTAAAAGGGTCGGCGCGCCATGGGGTGGCTCGGTGGGGGCGGTGTAGGGATATCCCCACCCGGGCGGATGGGACCCGTACCGGCGCCGTTCCGGAACGGTACCGGGACGGCCGCGCGGCCCCACCCGTCCCGTTCGAACCCGGTGCGACTGCCTACCCCGGTTTGAGCAGGGCCTAGACTCGCGTCCGTACCGAACGAACACCGACAGACAGACACCAGACAGACGGACGGGAGCGAGGGGCGGACGTGCCGGAACCGACCGTGGCCGTGCTCGCGGCGGACCACGCCGACTATTACGACAGCTACTCGGTGGTCGGACTGCTCGCGGTGCTCGGCGTGCTGTTCGTCGCCGTGGCCTTCGGCGCCGGACGGCTGCTGCGGCCCGTGGTGCCCACCCCGGAGAAGCTGCTGACCTACGAGTGCGGAGTGGACCCCGTCGGGGACGGCTGGGCGCACACCCAGGTCCGCTACTACGTCTATGCCTTTCTGTACGTGATCTTCGCCGTGGACTCGATCTTCCTCTTCCCCTGGGCGACGGTCTTCGCCGCGCCGGGGTACGGGGCGACGACCCTCGTGGAGATGTTCATCTTCCTCGGCTTCCTCGCCGTGGGACTGCTCTACGCATGGAAGAAGGGCGTCCTGGCATGGACGTGACCCCCACCGCGGCCACCTCCGCCCCGGCCGCTCCCGGCCCCGCGGCCGGCCAGGGCCCCGGACCGGTCGCGCTGCCCGAGCCCCAGCGGCTCGGTGTGCTCTCCCGCCTCGCGCCCGAGCCGATGAAGGTCGTCCTGAACTGGGGACGCCGCTACAGCCTCTGGGTCTTCAACTTCGGCCTCGCCTGCTGCGCGATCGAGTTCATCGCCGCGTCGATGGCCCGCCATGACTTCATCCGGCTCGGGGTGATCCCCTTCGCCCCCGGCCCGCGCCAGGCGGATCTGATGATCGTCTCGGGGACGGTCACCGACAAGATGGCCCCCGCGGTGAAGCGGCTGTACGAGCAGATGCCCGAGCCGAAGTACGTCATCTCCTTCGGCGCCTGCTCCAACTGCGGCGGGCCCTACTGGGACTCGTACTCCGTGACCAAGGGCGTCGACCAGATCATCCCCGTCGATGTCTATGTCCCTGGCTGCCCGCCCCGGCCGGAGGCGCTGCTCCAGGGCATCCTCAAGCTCCAGGAGAAGATCGCCCGCGAGTCGCTGGGGGAGCGGTACGCCCAGGGGGGCCGGCCCTCCACCGCGCAGCTCCGCAGCGGCCCGGTCGCCCCGCCCGCGCCCGCCCTTCCCGCCGCCGGGTCCGCTTCCTCTTCCTCCGGCGCCGCCCCTTCCGCCGCCGACGGTACGGCCGGGACGGAGGACGGGCGGTGAGCCTGTACGACAGCCTCCCGGACGAGGTCACCGAGGTCTTCGGCCCGGAAGCGACCGCGGAGCACGCCTACGACCTGCTGACCGTCGACGTTCCCGCCGGCTCCTGGATCACCGCCCTGGAGACCGCCCGCGACCGGCTCGGCTGCACCTACTTCGACTGGCTGAGCGCCGTGGACGAGCCGGGTACGGGCTTCCGCGTCTGCGCCCATGTTGTCGCGCTGGAGGGCGGCCGGGTACGACGGCTGCTGCTGCGGACCACGGTCCCGCACGAGGCGCCCGTCCTGCCGACGGCGATCGAGGTCTACGCGGGTGCCGAATGGCATGAGCGGGAGACCCACGAGATGTTCGGGGTCGGCTTCACCGGCCATCCGCATCTGGTGCCGCTGCTGCTCCCGGAGGGATTCGAGGGGCATCCGCTGCGCAAGGACTTCGTGCTGGCGGCCCGGGTCGCCAAGGCGTGGCCCGGGGCGAAGGAACCGGGCGAGGCGGAGCACGGCGGGCCCAAGCGGCGGCAGATGCTGCCGCCCGGTGTCCCCGATCCGAACGAGTGGGGCCCGCTCAAGGGCCAGCTCCCGCCCGCCCCGGCCCGCCCGGCCCGTGCCCCCCGCGCGGCGGGCGCCGCCGGAGACCGTCCGGTCCGCACCCCGCGTGCCGCGGGCGCCGCCGCCGGTGACCGCCCGGTCCGCCGCGCCCGTACCGCCGGTGAGGGTTCCGCGAGCCAGGCCGCACCGGACGCCACCGCCTCGGCCACCGAAGCCCCGGCCCCCGCCGTCCCGGCCACCGAAGCGCCGGCCCCGGCCCCCGCCGTCCCGCGTCGTGCGCGCGGTGCGAGCGAGGGCTCGGCGAGTCAGCCCCGTACCGACGAAACGACGACCGAGCCGGCCACCGAGGCGAAGCCCGCCACGAAGCCCGCTGCGGCGGAGCCCTCCACGGAGGGTGATGCCGGGACACCGGCGCCCGCGCCCCGTACCCCGGACGCGCCCTGGCACAACGCCCGCCCGGCGTTCGACGGGGACCAGGCCTCGGCCGAGGGGAAGCCGGAGAGCACCGAGAGCCCCGGCACCCCCGACGCACCCGCCGCACCCGCCGACGGTTCCGACGGCACATCCGACGCCGACGGCTCCGGCAGCGCTGACGCCTCCGACGGTGCCTCCGGCTCCACCCCGGACCACGGGAGCAAACCCGGACCCGGGCCCGGATCCGGGCCCGCCGACCCCGACCCCGACCGTGATCCCGACCCCGCCGGAGGCGACCCCGCGTGAACGACGTTCTCGACGTCGCCGTCCGGCTGCTGATCGTCTTCGCCGTCTTCCTTGTCCTCCCCCTGGTCGTCGGCCAGGCCGAACACAAGGTGATGGCCCATATGCAGGGCCGCCTCGGCCCCATGTACGCGGGCGGCTTCCACGGCTGGGCCCAGCTGGTCGCCGACGGGGTGAAGTTCGCCCAGAAGGAAGACGTGGTCCCGGCCAACGCCGACCGCCGCATCTTCCAGCTGGCGCCCGCCGTCGCCCTGCTCCCCTATCTCCTCGTCCTCGTCGCCATCCCCATCGGCCCCGGCGAGGGCATGGTCGGCCAGGTCATCGACGCGGGCATCTTCTTCGTCATGGCCGTCATGGGCGCCGGGGTCCTCGGCTCCCTCATGGCGGGCTGGGCCTCGGCCAACAAGTTCTCCCTCCTCGGCGGTCTGCGCACCGCCGCCCAGCTGCTGGCGTACGAGCTGCCGATGCTGCTCGCCGCCGCCTCGGTCGCCATGGCCGCGGGCACCGTCTCCCTCCCCGGCATCCTGGACGCCTTCGAGTGGTGGTGGATCCCCTGGCAGATCGTGGGAGCGGTGGTCTTCTTCGTCGCCGGGCTCGCCGAGCTGCAGCGCCCGCCCTTCGACATGCCGGTCGCCGACTCCGAGATCATCTTCGGCGCCTACACCGAGTACACCGGTCTGCGGTTCGCGCTCTTCCTGCTCGCCGAGTACGCGGGCATCGTCGTGCTCTGTGGTCTGACCACCGTCCTCTTCCTCGGCGGCTGGCACGGCCCCTGGGGCGCCGACGGCCTCGGCTGGGTCTGGACCCTGCTCAAGACGGCCGTGCTCGCCTTCATCATCATCTGGCTGCGGGTCAGCTATCCCCGGATGCGCGAGGACCAGTTGCAGAAACTCGCCTGGACCACCCTGGTCCCGCTCGCCCTCGCCCAGATCGCCCTCACCGGCGTCGTGAAGGTGGTGACTTCCTGATCATGGCTCCCATCCCCGGCTCCGGCCTCGCCAAGGGACTGGCCGTCACCCTCCGCACGATGACGCGCAAGACCGTCACCGCGCAGTACCCCGACGTCCAGCCCGACCTGCCGCCGCGCACCCGCGGTGTGATCGGCCTGTTCGAGGAGAACTGCACGGTCTGCATGCTCTGCGCCCGGGAGTGCCCCGACTGGTGCATCTACATCGACTCCCACAAGGAGACGGTGCCCGCCGCCACCCCCGGCGGCCGTGAGCGCAGCCGCAATGTCCTCGACCGCTTCGCCATCGACTTCTCCCTCTGCATGTACTGCGGTATCTGCATCGAGGTCTGCCCCTTCGACGCGCTGTTCTGGTCGCCCGAGTTCGAGTACGCCGAGACCGACATCCTCGAACTCACCCATGAGCGGGACAAGCTCCGCGAGTGGATGTGGACGGTGCCCGCGCCGCCCGCGCTCGACCCGCGTGCCGAGGAGCCCAAGGAGATCGCCGCCGCCCACAAGGCCGCCGACAAGCTCGCCGCCGCGGCAGCAGCCGCAGCCGAGGCCGAGGCCACCGCCCAGGCGGAGGCCGCCGGGAGCCCCGAGACCCCCGAGGCCCCCGAGACCCCGCCCACCGCCGACGGAGGCCCGGCATGATCCTCGCCGCCGACACCCCGGGATTCCTCTCGCCGACCGGCGTCGAGATCACCTTCCTCCTCGTCGGACTGGTCGCCCTCGGCGCCGCCGTCATGACCGTCACCACCCGCCACCTGGTGCACGCCGCCCTGTGGCTGGTGGTCGCGCTCGGCGGACTCGCCGTCGAGTACCTGCTGCTCACCGCCGAGTTCATCGCCTGGGTCCAGGTCCTGATCTATGTCGGATCCGTGGTGGTCCTCCTTCTCTTCGGACTGATGCTCACCCGGGCCCCCATCGGGCCCTCCGCGGACGCCGACTCCGGCAACCGCCCGGTCGCCCTCGCCGTCGCCCTCACCGCGGCGGCCGCCCTGGTCTGGGTGGTCGTCGACGCCTTCCGCACCACCTGGATCGATCTCGAAGGCCCGGTCCAGGGCAGTACCGAGGTCACCGGCGCCACCCTCTTCCGCCACTGGGTCCTGCCCTTCGAGGCACTCTCCGTGCTGCTGCTGGCCGCCCTGGTCGGAGCGATCGTCCTCTCCCGCAAGAACCCCGAGGACGAGAAGGCCACCCGGCCCCCCGCCCGGCCCGGAGACACCACCCGGCCGGGAGCCACCGGCCGGCCCGGGTCCACCGGCCGCGGCCCGGCCGCCGCATCCGAGGGAGAGCGCTGATGCATCTCGCCTACCCCGCCGTGCTCAGCGTCCTCCTCTTCTGCACCGGCCTCTACGGCGTCCTCGCCCGGCGCAACGCGATCCTCGTCCTGATGTCCGTCGAGCTGATGCTCAACGCCGTCAACCTCAACCTCGTCGCCTTCGACGTATGGCTCCGGGACGCCCTCCACTCCGGCCAGGCGCTCACCCTCTTCACCATCGCCATCGCCGCCGCCGAGATCGGCATCGGCCTCTCGATCGTCCTGATGGTCTACCGCAACCGCGGCTCCTCCGACATCGACCGGCTCCGGGACACGGCCGAGCACCCCGGCGGCCCCGACGGCGCCACCGACGACCCCGCCGCGACCACCCCGCCGCCGCGGACGCAGAAGGCTGAGGCCCCCGCGTGACCACCACGACCCTCGCCGCCCTCGTCCCTCTCCTCCCCTTCCTGGGCGCGGCGGCCGGACTGCTCACCGGACGCACCGCACCCGGCTTCGTCCGCCCGCTCGCCATCGTGCCCACGGTGGCCTCGGCGGTCCTCGCGGTCGTCGTCGCCGTGCGCCAGGGCGGCGGCGAGACCCTCGACGCGGCCACCCAGCTGACCCCGACCGGCTCGGTCCCCATCGACCTCGCCCTGCACATCGACGGCTTCGCCGCCCTGGTCGCCGTCCTCGTCGGCCTGGTCGCCTGCTGTGTGCAGATCTACTCCACGGCCTATCTGCGGGACGACCCCCGCTACCCCTCCTACGCCGCCCTGGTCTCCCTCTTCACCGCCGCCATGCTCCTCGTCGTCTACTCCGGCGATCTGATGGTGCTGCTGATCGGCTGGGAGATCATGGGCATCTGCTCGTACTTCCTGGTCGGCCACTACTGGGAGACCCCCGAGGCACGGGCCGCCTCCCTCAAGGCATTCCTGGTCACCAAGCTCGGCGACGTCCCCTTCCTGATCGGTCTCTTCGCCCTCGCCACCGACGCGGGCACCTTCCGGATCACCGGCATCCTGGACGCGGTCGCCGAGGGCCGACTCGACCACCCCACCCTGGTGGCGCTGCTGCTGCTCGCCGGAGTCGCGGGCAAGTCCGCGCAGTTCCCCCTGCACACCTGGCTCCCCGACGCCATGGCCGGCCCCACCCCCGTCTCGGCCCTGATCCACGCCGCGACCATGGTCGCCGCCGGTATCTACTTCGTCGCCCGGCTCCTCCCCGTCTTCGCCGCCTCCGCCGCCGCCCTGATCGTCCTCGCCGTCATGGCGGCGGTCACCATGGTCGGCTCCGGCCTCGCCGCCCTCGCCCAGGACGACATCAAACGCGTCCTCGCCTACTCGACCATCGGCCAGCTCGGCTACATGGCGGGCGCGCTCGCCGTCGCCGACCGGGGCGCGGCCGTCTTCCACCTCCTGAGCCACGGCGCCTTCAAGGCCCTGCTCTTCCTCGCCGCCGGTGTGGTCATCCACGCCGCCGGAACCAACTCACTCGCCGCCATGTCCCGGATGGGCGCACTGCCCCGCCGCATCCCCGACGCCTACTGGACGATGACCATCGCGCTGCTCGCGCTGGTCGCGATCCCCCCCTTCGCCGGCTTCTTCTCCAAGGAAGCCGTCCTGGTCGCCGCCGAGCACACCGCCCTCGGCGACTCCACCGCCGCACCCACCGCCGCCGGCTGGACCATCCTGATCGCCGGACTGCTGGCCGCCCTGCTCACCGCCGCCTATGCCACCCGGCTCTGGCTGCTCGCCTTCCGGGGCCATGGTGCCGACGCCCCCGACCACGGCCGCGAACCCCGCGCCATGACCGGTGTGCTCTGGGTGCTCGCCATCCCCTCCCTCGGCTTCGGACTGACCTACGGCTATCTGGACGACTGGTTCGACAGCCACCCCCTCGCACCCACCCTCGTCACCGCCGTCCTCGGCACCGGCACCGCCCTCACCGGCGCGGTCGTCACCTATGCCGCCTGGCGCACCCTGCGCGCCCGCGACGGCGCCCGCTTCCCCCTCGGCGCCACCGTCGCCCACCCGGACGCCTCCCCCTCGGCGGTCGAGGCCGAAGCCGTCGAGGCCCACATCCCGGCGTACGGGTCGATCTCCTCGGCCCCCGACCCCACCGACCCCGGGCGGCTGCTCCTCGGCCCCCTGCACGCCCCCGCCGCCTCCGGCTTCCACCTCGACGCCGTCTACCACGCGCTCTTCGTCCGCCCGGTCCTGGCCGCCGCCGAACTGGTCCGCTTCCTCGACCGCGAGGTCGTCGACACCTATGTACGCGGCGCCGGAACCGGCACCCGCTGGCTCGGCACCCTCGTACGGCGGGCCCAGACCGGCAATCTCCAGACCTATGTCAGCGTGCTGCTCGCGGGCACCGTCGTCCTGGCGGTCGCCGCCGTCGTCCTCTCCCATGTCAACGCCGGATCGTGAGCCGTGATCGATATCAGCGAGTCCGTGATGCAGCTCCTCCTCGCGTTCCTCATCGTCGGCCCGCTCGCCGGGGCCGCGGCGGCGCTGCTGCCCGCCCCGCCGGGCCTGCGCGGAAAGAACCCCGACCAGGCGGTACTGCGCCACGGGGTCACGATCACCGGCGCGGTCCTGCTCGCCGCGATCGTCCTGGCCATCGGCTTCGACCATGACCAGCCGTCGAGGATGCAGGCCACGACCGACATCAGCTGGATCCCGGCGCTCGACGTCCGGATCCACCTCGGAGTCGACGGCATCTCCCTCCCCCTTCTGCTCCTGACCGCGCTGCTGACCTTCCTCTGCGCGCTCTACAGCTACTACCGGATGCCCGCGGGCCCGTCCCCGAAGGCGTTCGTCGCCCTGCTGCTCCTGCTGGAGTCGGGGACCCTGGCCACTTTCGCCGTCCTCGACCTGCTGCTCTTCTTCCTCGCCTTCGAGATGGTGCTCATCCCGATGTACTTCCTCATCGGGCGCTGGGGCGGGGAAGGCCGGGGGCCCGCCGCCCTCAAATTCATCCTCTACACCCTGCTCGGCTCCGTGGTCATGCTCCTCGGGCTGCTCCTCATCGGGCTGAAGAGCGGCACTTTCGACATGGTGGCACTCGCCACTGACAACGGCCGGGGCCTCACCGCGTCCACCCAGCTCATCGCCGTTCTGGCGATCGGGATCGGGCTCGCCGTGAAGACCCCGATGTGGCCGCTGCACAGCTGGCTCCCCGACGCCCACACCGCCGCCCCCACCGTGGGCTCGGTCCTGCTGGCGGGCGTCATGCTCAAAATGGGCACTTATGGATTCGTCCGGATCGTCCTGCCGATCGCCCCCGACGGCATGCGGACCCTCGCGCCCTATCTGGCCGCCTTCGCCGTCGTCGGCATCATCTACGGCTCCCTCGCCTGCCTCGCCCTCGCCCGGGAGGGCGCGGGCGGCGACCTCAAGCGGCTCATCGCGTACTCCTCCGTCGGCCATATGGGCTTCGTCCTGCTCGGCATCGCGACCATGACCCCCACCGGGGTCAATGGCGCGCTCTTCGCCAACATCGCCCACGGACTGATCACCGCCCTGCTCTTCTTCCTGGTCGGAGCGGTCAAGGAGCGCTACGGCACAGCGGACCTGGACACCCTCGCCGGGGCCACCGGCGCCGCCCTCTACGGCCGCGCCCCCCGCCTCGGCGGCCTGGTCGCCTTCGCCGCCGCCGCCTCGCTGGGACTGCCCGGCCTCGCCGGCTTCTGGGGCGAGATGCTCGCCCTCTTCGGCGCCTTCGACCCGGCGGACGGGCTCAGCCGCCCCGCCTTCCTCACCTTCATGGCCATCGGCGGCTTCGGCACCTTCCTCACCGCCGCGTATCTGCTGATCGTGGTCCGCCGGGTCTGCATGGGCGCCCACCGCCCCGCCCCGGCCGCCCTCCCGGCGAAGTCCACCACCCCGGCCACGCCCGCGGGCACCGGGAGCGCATCCGCCGCATCCGCCGGGCCCGCCGAAGCCACCGCACCGGCCGAGCCCGCCGACGTACGCCCCTACGAGCTGGCCGCCTGGTCCCCCCTCGTCGCCCTCACCGTCCTCGCCGGACTCTGGCCCGCGGTCCTCCTCGGCCTCACCGACCCGGCCGTGCAGCAGCTGCTCGCAGGAGGAAAGCCGTGATCACCACCGTCGGCGAAGCCGCCGCCCCCACCACCACGGCCTCCGCGAGCCTGGTCCAGTCCGTCGACTGGCTCGCCATCGCCCCGCCCACCATCACCGCCGCCGTCGCGCTGGCCCTGCTCGTCGCCGACCTCTTCGTCCCCGAGGCCCACAAGCGCTGGCTGGGCGCCGGAGCGGTCGCCGGACTCGCCGCCGCCCTGCTCACCCTCATCCCGCTCCGCGACGGCGACCGCAGCACCTTCTGCCTCACCGCCGACACCGACACCTGTAGCTACGCCGCCGACCCCTTCGCCCTCTCCATCCAGCTGCTGGTCCTCGGCGGAGCGCTGCTCACCGCGCTGATCTCGCTCCACAGCGCCCACCGGGAACACCCGGTGGGGGAGTACTGGTTCCTGCTGCTCGCCTCCGCCGCGGGCGCCGCCCTGCTGCCCGCCGCCCGTGACCTCGCCACCCTGGTGGTCGCCCTGGAGGTGGCCTCGCTGCCCGCCTTCGCCCTGGTCGGCCTGCGCCGCGGCGACCGGCTCTCCAGCGAGGCCGCGCTCAAGTTCTTCCTCTCCTCCGTCACCGCGACCGCCGTCACCCTGCTCGGCGCGAGCTTTGTGTACGCCGCCAGCGGCAGCCTCCACCTCACCCGGATCGCCGCCGAGCTGGACAACGCCCCCGACCAGCTCGACACCCTGGTCACGACCGGTGTCGTCCTGACCCTGATCGGCTTCGCCTTCAAGACCGCGGCCGTCCCCTTCCACTTCTGGGTCCCCGACACCTATGTGGGCGCGCCGCTGCCCGTGGCGGCCTTCCTCTCGGTGGTCGGCAAGGCGGTCGGCTTCTCCGGTCTGATCCTGGTCACCGTGGTCGCCTTCCCCGACCATGCCGAGGTCTGGGGCCCGGTGGTCGCCGTGCTCGCCGCCCTGACCATGACGCTGGGCAACGCGGCGGCCGTCCGCCAGGACCCCGACCTCCCGCGCAGTGCCGTCCGGCTGCTCGCCTGGTCCTCGGTGGGGCAGGCCGGGTACATCCTGGTGCCCATCGCCGCCGCCGCGTACTCCGACGACGTGGAGATCGGCGCGGCCGTCGCGTACGCCCTGATGTACGCGGTGGTGAACCTCGGCGCCTTCGCCGTGGTGGCCCTGGTGGCCCGCAGCAGCCCGCTCAACCGGATCTCCGACTACCGGGGCCTGTACGCCCGCAGCCCCCTGGCCGCCCTCGCCCTCGCCTTCTTCCTGCTCTGCCTCGCCGGTCTGCCGCCGGGGATCATCGGGCTCTTCGCCAAGGTCACGGTCTTCTCCACGGCCGTCGACGCGGGGCTGGGCTGGCTGGCCGTGGTCATGGCCGCCAATGTCGTGATCGCGCTGTACTACTACCTGAAGTGGACGGCGGTGCTCTTCCGGGCACCGGAGGAGAACGCCGCACCCGTGGCCAGCGGGGCCGTAGCCGCCTCCGGCGGAACCGCGACCGGGTCCGGCGGAACCACGACCGTGGCCGCCGACCCGGTCACCGGTTCGGCGGGAGCCGTCGCCGCCCCCGCCCTCACCCTGGCGATCGGCCTGACCACCGTGGTGGCGGTGGCCCTCTCCGGCTATCCGGAACTCGTCCTGCGGCTGGCGGCCACCGGGCTCTTCTGACCCGGATCACCCGAACGGCCGCCCCGGCCCCGGGGGCGGCGGGGAACTGGTGCCCCTCGCCTGGCGTTGACCAGTACGGAAGGGTCCACTGGAGAGTGGAGCACCATCGCAAAGGGTTCCCCTGCCGCACCACCAGGAGGGCGTACCGTGCACCGCCGGCACAATGGACTGAAGACCGCCGCACTCCTCGGCGGACTGTCCGCTCTCATCCTCGTCATCGGCAGCTTCTTCGGCCGTACGGGGCTGATCGTGGCGTTCGTCGTCGCCCTCGGCACCAACGCGTACGCCTACTGGAACAGCGACAAGCTGGCGCTGCGGGCGATGCGCGCCCGCCCCGTGAGCGAGTTCGAGGCCCCCGGGCTCTACCGGATCGTCCGTGAGCTGTCGACCTCCGTCCGGCAGCCCATGCCCCGGCTCTACATCTCGCCCACCCAGGCCCCCAACGCCTTCGCCACCGGCCGCAATCCGAGGAACGCGGCGGTCTGCTGCACCGAGGGCATCCTCCAGCTCCTGGACGAGCGGGAGCTGCGCGGAGTCCTCGGCCATGAGCTGAGCCATGTCTACAACCGCGACATCCTGATCTCCTCCGTCGCCGGAGCCCTCGCCTCCGTGGTGCTGTTCCTGGTGAACTTCGCCTGGCTGATCCCGGTCGGCCGCTCCGACGACGACGGCCCCGGCATCCTCGGACTGCTGCTGATCATGATCCTGGGGCCGGTGGCCGCCTCGATCATCCAGCTCGCCGTCAGCCGCTCCCGGGAGTACGAGGCGGACGCCTCCGGAGCCCGGATCACCGGGGACCCCCTCGCCCTCGCCAGCGCCCTGCGGAAACTCGACGCGGGCACCAAACAGCTGCCCCTCCCCCCGGAGCCCCGGCTGGAAACGGCGAGCCACATGATGATTGCGAACCCCTTCAGGCCGGGAAAGGGGCTGTCCAGGATGTTCTCCACCCACCCGCCGATGGCGGAACGCATCGCCCGGCTCGAACAGATGGCAGGTCCCCGCTCATGAAGACCGTCCTGAATGTCATATGGCTCATCCTCTGCGGCTTCTGGATGTTCCTGGGCTATATGTTCGCGGGTGCACTGCTCTGCATCACGATCATCGGCATACCCTTCGGCCTCGCCGCCTTCCGTATCGGCGTCTACGCCCTGTGGCCCTTCGGGTACACCGTGGTGGACCGCGCCGACGCCGGCGCCCCCTCCTGTGTCGGCAATGTGCTCTGGCTGGTCCTCGCGGGCTGGTGGCTGGCGCTGGGACACATCGTCACCGGTGTGGTCCTCTGCATCACGATCATCGGTATCCCGCTGGGCATCGCCAACTTCAAGCTGATACCCGTCTCGCTGCTGCCCCTCGGCAAGGAGATCGTCCCCACGGACCAGCCGTTCGCCGGCCGCTGACCGCCGCTCCCCAGTCCCCCTGACCTTCCCGGGGGCTGTCAGCCCCGCAGCCCGGTCTCCCGCAGGGTGACGTTCAGCCGCCCGCCCCGCATCCCCGTCCCGGGCGGCGCGCTCCCGGGGAGCACCTTCGGCACCCCGTGGTACGCCTGCCTGGCCGGCCCGCCGAAGACGAAGAGATCGCCCGAGGCCAGCTCCACATCGGTGTACGGGCGCCCCCGGGTGCGGGTGGTGCCGAAGCGGAAGACACAGGAGTCACCGACGCTCAGCGAGACCACGGGCGCCGGGGACCGCTCCTCGCGGTCCTGGTGCATGCCCATCCGCGCCGGGCCGTCATAGAAGTTGATCAGCGCGGTGTCGGGCGTGTACTCACCGGCGGTTCCCGCCGGACCCCCGTCGCCGTCCAGGAGCGCCCGATCCCGCCCCTGGGTGTTGTACGCGGCCGTCAGCGCCTCCCGCCCCCAGCGGACCAGCCACTCCGGCAGTGCGGCCACCCGGGCGCCGTTCACATCGTCCGCCGTACGGGAGTAGCGGTACGGCTGCCAGTGCCAGCCCAGGCACACCGTCCGTACCGACATCACCCCGCCGCCCGGCAGCACCGTATGCCGCAGGGGCACGGGGCCGCGCGCCCACTCCCGGCACGCCTCCACCAGCCGCCGCTGACGTTCGGCCGAGAGCCACCCCGGCACATGGACCGCACCCGGGGCGATCTGCACCGGAACCCCTGGTTCCGGGACAGGTCCCGGCAGGGGGAAGAGCCCCTCGGTCATGACGTCGGTCCGCCCGCCGGGGCCCCCTCCAGGGTCAGCAGCCGCTCCTTGCGCTCCAGCCCGCCCGCGTAGCCCCGCAGCGCCCCGTCGGCGCCGACCACCCGATGGCAGGGGCGGACCACCAGCAGCGGGTTCCGGCCGATGGCCGTCCCCACCGCCCGTACCCCGGCCCGGGAGGCGCCGACCCGGCGGGCGATCTCCCCGTAGCTCACCGTCGTCCCGTACGCGATCCCCTCCAGCGCCTCCCAGACCCGCCGCTGGAACGGGGTGGCCCCGCGCTCCCCGTCCGCGTACTCGATCGTGAAGCCGGTCCGCTCCCCGGCGAAGTACGCCGCGAGCTGGCCGGTGATCTCGGTGAAGGCGTCGGGGGCGAGCCGCCAGGAGTCCTGGACGACCGCGCCGCCCTTCTGCTCCGGCAGGGAGAGCGACACCAGCGCGGTGCCACCGGGCGCCGTCGGGGATGCCACGCCGACCAGCAGCAACACGCCCAGCGGGCTGTCGGCGGTCGCATACAGGGTCACCCGGTCCGGGGCGCTCCCGGTCCTCCCGGCGCCCGTGGCGCTCCCGGTGTCCGAAGCGACCCCTGCGGTCCTGGCGTTCACGGCGGTCATGGTCCGTCCCTCTCTTCCACCCGGGGCACCGTCACCCAGCACCCCACGCTTCGAGTCTCCGCCCCCGCACCCGTCTCGCGCTGGCGGAAATCGGACAGGGCCCCTCCGGGGGGCTCGCGGATCCGGAGGGTTCACGGGTCCGGGAGGGTTCACGGAAGGGGTTCACGGAGGGGAGCCGGGGCCATGGCGACGCGCCACGGCCCCGGCTCCGCGCCTCACATCACTCGATCAGCGGTAGTTCACGAACTGGATCGCGAAGTCCAGGTCCTGGGACTTCAGCAGCGTCTGCACCGCCTGGAGGTCGTCCCGGCTCTTGGAGCTGACCCGCAGCTCATCGCCCTGGACCTGGGCCTTGACGCCCTTCGGGCCCTCGTCCCGGATGATCTTCGCGACCTTCTTGGCGTTCTCCTGGGAGATGCCCTCGGTGATCGAGGCGAAGATCTTGTACTCCTTGCCGGAGATCTGGGGCTCACCCGTGTCCAGCGCCTTCAGCGAGATGCCCCGCTTGATCAGCTTGGACTGGAACACATCGAGGATCGCGGTGACCCGGTCCTCGGAGTTCGCCTGCATCAGGATCTTCTCGCCGGACCAGGAGATCGACGCTCCGACGTTCTTGAAGTCGTACCGCTGCGAGATCTCCTTCGAGGTCTGGTTGAGGGCGTTGTCGACCTCCTGCCGCTCGACCTTCGAGACGATGTCGAAACTGGAGTCGGCCATGTCCTGTGGCTCCTTGAATCGGGTGCGTGGAGGGCGGCCGGAGTCCCCGAACCGCTCGGCCAAGCCTAGCCACCCGCGCCGCTTCCGACGGCTGATCAATCCGGTGGCGGAGCACCCCCGGACATCGGGTATCGTTTACGTCGTCGCCAGGGAGCGCCACCGCACAGCGGGAAACGCCCCCGGAGACACATCCCATGGCGGTGTGCCCGAGTGGCCAATGGGAGCGGACTGTAAATCCGTCGGCTTAGCCTACCCAGGTTCGAATCCTGGCGCCGCCACGCGATAGAGAGGACCCCTGATCTGCGGAGACGCGATCAGGGGTCCTTGTGTTTTCCCCTGCCGCCGTGCGGGGGCCGGGCCATCCGCCGTGCCCGGGGGGCCGGGGTCCCGTCGGCCGCCCGGGGCGGGGGACGGTCCGCTTCCTCCTCCTCGGTGGCACCCGCCGGTGAGTCCGTCCGGCCGAGCGCGCCCCCGTAACCGCGAGGCCCGTACCCGAGGTCGGTACCCGACATCCGGAGGCGCGGCCGAGCGGTCGGCGGAGAAGTCGGAGCAGTCGGGTGATGAACCTCATACGGCGGCCGGCGCACCCCGGCGGACGGGCGGGATCCTCGCCCCGATCGTCACGGAAAGCGACCCCGCCCCGTGATGTGCGGCACACCTGGCACCGTCCGCCCCATGCCCGTCAGTCCGCCAGGCGGAAAGCGAGTTCCATCTCCCACTGGTGAGGATCGGGTTCGACCCGGGGGTCGGTGAGATAGGACTCGATACGGCAGCCCCAGCGCTCCACCCCGTCCTCCGAGCGGATCATGTCCCATGACAGCCCCTGCCCCTCGGCCCAGGCGCGGAGGTCGGCGGCGACGCCGAAGAGGTGGTCGGGGTGGCCGGTGAAGCGGACCGTGGCATAGCGGCCCCGGGGCAGCACGCCCACCCGGATGTCGCCCTCGGGCTCCGGGAGGGAGATGACCGGGACGCCCGCCTCCACATCCGATTCCCCCGCCAGGTCGACCGTGTTGAAACGGAAGAAGGGCGCCCCGGCGGGCCCGGCGCCCTGGCCGATGACCCAGCCGATCAGCTCGCCGAGCCGGTCCGCGATGACGGCGAACCCGTCCATGCGGACCGAGGCGCGGATGTACGCGTACGGGCGCTCGCCGTGCTCCACGACCACGGGTGCGATCTCGCTCATGAGGTTCCTCGGATACGGGGTGTACGGGGTGTACGGGAGGCACATCGGGGTACGGGGCACCGGCCGGTCCCGTACGGCCGCCGGAACGGATCCGACGGCACGTCAGGCCCCGTACCCGGAAGCCGGGGTGGGCAAGGGAGGGAACCGGCGGGTCAGTTGCCCACGATGTCCCGGACGGCGACGGCCACCGGCACCGAGCCGGAGATCAGCTCCAGGGTCAGCCCGGCGGTGGCGGGGGTCTCCACCAACTCCGCCAGCACCGCCGCCACATCGTCGCGCGGCACCGGCCCCCGGCCCGTCGACGCCTCCAGCCGGACCAGCCCCGTACCGGCGTCGTCCACGAGCATCCCCGGCCGCAGGATCGTCCAGTCCAGCGCCGTACGGGCCCGTACGGCGTCGTCCGCCTCGCCCTTGGCCCGCTGATAGGCGTCGAGCACCTCTTCGCCCGCGCGCCCGGCGTCGGCGCCCATCGAGGAGACCACCACGAAGCGGCGCACCCCCGCCCGCTCGGCGGCGTCCGCGAAGAGCACGGCGGCGGCCCGGTCCACGGTGTCCTTCCGCTCCGCGCCGCTGCCCGGCCCCGCACCGGCGGCGAAGACCGCCGCGTCCGCCCCGCGCAGCACCTCGGCGACCTCGTCCACCGAGGCCGACTCCAGGTCCAGCACGACCGGTTCGGCCCCGGCCTCCCGCAGGTCCGCCCCGTGATCCGGGTTGCGGACGATCCCTACCGCCTCATGCCCGCCCGCCGAGAGCAGCCGCTCCAGACGCAGGGCGATCTGACCATGTCCTCCAGCGATGACAATGCGCATGCCTCCGACCGTACGTCCAATGCGCCGCTCCCGCCTCACACTCCGCCCGTGTCCCGGGGCCGCTCCGGAGGCCCGCCGGCCGGCCGGGGAGGTCACGGCCACCGCCCGGGGAGGTCACGGCCGTGGCGGGCCGTCAGGGACGCCCCTGGCGGGGCAGCTCCAGCGCCACCGCGACGGCCGAGTCGCAGTACTCCCGTACCGCACTGGTACGGGCCACCACCCGCCCCCGGTGGATCACGATGCGGCTGTACGCGAGGGAGAGCACCCCCGCGATCCGCTCCCCGCGCACCGCCAGCAACTCCGCCGGGAAACCCGCCTCCACCCGGACCTCCGGCAGCCCCATCGCCTCCCGGGCGGCCGGGCCGACCGCGTCATAGGCGTCCTGGGGGCGCAGCCCCGCCTGCGACGCCAGCAGATAGGCCGCCTCCAGGGGGTCGCCCCGGCCCACCGGGTTGGAGACGTCCCGCAGCGCCCCGCCGCCCGCCGCGACCCGGACCCCGGCCGCGCGCAGCAGCCGTACGGGGGTGCTGCCCCGGTGCTCCAGCGTCCCGCAGCCGCCCTGGGGCAGACAGATCACCGTCACCCCGGCCGCCGCGAGCCGGTCGGCGGCGCGGGAGGCCGTCTCGCGGGGGAGCGCGGAGAGCCCCGCGCAGGGGCCGATGGAGACCCGGGGCCGCAGCCCGCCCGCCATCGCCGCCAGCCGGGTCAGCCGCGCCGGGTCGTCGCCGTGGGTGTGCAGATCGACCGGGCAGCCGTGCTCGGCCGCCACCTCCAGCACGGTCTCGGCATAGCCGATGGGGTCGGGGTCGGCGTCCGGGCAGCCGCCGACGACCGCCGCGCCCATCTTCACCGCGTCCCGCAGCATCGCCAGCCCGTCCGCGCCCGCGATCCCGGTGAGCAGCCGGGGCACGGCCACGGTCGTCAGATCGGCGAGCCCGCGCAGCGAGCGCCGGGCCTGGAGCACCGCCTCCAGCGGGCCGAGTCCCTGGACCGGGCCGATCCGCACATGCGAGCGGAGCGCGGTGGCCCCGTGTCCGAGCTGGAGGAGGGCGGCCTCGGTGGCCCTGCGCTGCACATCGTCGGAGGCGTACGAGACGGGCCCGGGGGTGTCCGCCGTGAGCGCGGTGTCGCCATGGGCGTGGGGCTCGGCCGGCGCGGGCAGCAGCAGATAGCCGCTGAGGTCCACCCGGGCGGAGGGGGCGGGGAGGCTGCCCGCGGTGCCGACCGCCTCGATCCGTCCGCCGCCCAGCCGGACGTCGACGGTGCGGCCGTCGGTGAGCCGGGCGCCGCAGAGCAGCAGCGCGGTGGTGTCTACCTCTCGCTGGGCCTCGCCGTCGGACGGCTGCGGCTGACTGTCGGGCATCGCGCTCCTGCTCCTGCCCCTGCCCCTGCGGGGCGGGTTCGGGCTCCGGATCGGTCTCGGGCTCGCTGGGTCTCGGGCTCGGTCTCGGGCTCTCTGGCTCTTGGGCTTCGCTGGGTCTCGGCCTCGGGCCGCGTGGGCGGAGGAGGAAGATCACACAGCCTGGGCCGAGCCTAGGGGCGCTCCGGCCGCGCTTCGGGGAAGAGCGAAATAGTCGTACCGGTGAGCCGGGGGTCTCGGCCGACCTGCCCCGGGGGCCCCGCCGGACCCGTCCGTTCCGCCCTGCGCGGCCCCGGGGAAGGCGCCGGGAACGGCCCGGAACGGGCCCGGCGGACCATGCCGGACAGGACCGCAGGAAACGGATTTGGGCGATCGGCGACGGACCGTGTAATGTCTTCCTCGCTCGCCCCAATAGCTCAGTCGGTAGAGCGTCTCCATGGTAAGGAGAAGGTCTACGGTTCGATTCCGTATTGGGGCTCTGGTGTCGGTGATCCTCACCCTCGGGTGAGGGGATCCGGTATCAAAGCGGTGTAGCTCAGTCGGTAGAGCAAGCGGCTCATAATCGCTGTGTCACCGGTTCAAGTCCGGTCACCGCTACACACAGTAGCCGATTGTGGGGTCGGTCCTCCGGTCGGCTACTCTCTTATGCGTTCATAGTTGTAACCGTCCGTCCAAGGAGCACTCACGTGGCTGCCACCGACGTCCGCCCGAAGATCACGCTGGCCTGCGTGGAGTGCAAGGAGCGGAACTACATCACCAAGAAGAACCGGCGTAACAACCCGGACCGACTGGAGATGAAGAAGCACTGCCCGCGCTGCAACGCGCACACCGCGCATCGCGAGACGCGCTAAAACAGGCTCGTACACGAGGCCGTCCCCTTCCCTGGGGGCGGCCTCGTGTCGTTTGTCCGGCCCGCCGAGCGGCCCCGGGTCCGCCGCTCCGGTGGCTCCCCGGCCCGCCTCGCGCCCGGTCGGCGAGGATCGTGAGACCACGGGGACCGTGGGAACCATCGAAGACCCGGGCGCGGCCCATCCGGGACCGCCCGGCAGGAGGGAGTCGTTCATGGCGCTCGACCAGACCTTCGTGGGGCGGAGCTATCCGCCCACGGAGACCTACGAGGTCGGCCGGGAGAAGATCCGGGAGTTCGCCGAGGCGATCGGGGACGGTCACCCCGCGTACACGGACCGGGCGGCCGCCCAGGCGCTCGGTCACCCCGATGTGATCGCTCCGCCCACCTTCGCCTTCGCGATCACCTTCCGTGCCGCCGGTGTGGCCATCCAGGACCCCGCGCTGGGTCTGGACTACAGCCGGGTGGTCCACCGCGAGCAGAAGTTCGCGTACACCCGCCCGGTCCGCGCGGGCGACCGGCTGAGCGTGGTCTCCACGATCGAGAGCATCAAGCACCTCGCGGGCAATGACGTGGTCGAGATCCGGGGCGAGGTCCACGACGAGACCGGCGCTCCCGTGGTGACCGCATGGACCAAGCTGGTGGCGCGCGCCGCCGAGGAGGCGTGATGACGAAGGTCTCCTACGCGGATGTCGAGGTTGGCACCGAGCTTCCGGCCCAGAGTTTTCCTGTGATACGGGACACCCTGGTCCGTTACGCCGGGGCCTCGGGCGACTTCAACCCGATCCACTGGAACGAGAAGTTCGCCGTCGGGGTCGGGCTGCCGGATGTGATCGCGCACGGCATGTTCACCATGGCCGAGGCCGCCCGGGTGGTCACCGACTGGACCGGGGACCCGTCCGCCGTGGTCGAGTACGGGGTCCGCTTCACCAAGCCGGTCGTGGTGCCCAATGACGACAAGGGCGCGGTCATCGAGGTCAGCGGCAAGGTCGCGGCCCTGCTCGACGACGGTCTGGTACGGGTCGATCTGACCGCGACCAGCGCCGGCGAGAAGGTGCTCGGCATGGCGCGGGCCGTGGTCCGCCTCGCCTGAGCCGGTACATGAGGCCCCTGAGACCCTTCAAGGCCCCCTGAGGACGCCTGAGGCCCTCTGAGGTCCCGGATGCCTCTGGGGTCCCTGGGGGCCCTGGGGTCCTCTGGAGGGGCTCGCTTCCGGGGCCGGGCGGTCCGCCCGGCCCCGTGCGCGCGGCGCGGTGGCCACGCGACCCGCGCGGGCGCCGTGCCCCCCGCCGGGGCGCTGACCGTACCCTGGTGCCCGTGCAGGAACTCCACGACGCCCCCCTCGCCCCCCTGACCACCTTCCGGCTCGGCGGCCCGGCCACCCGGCTGATCACCGCCACCACCGACGACGAGGTGATCGCGGCCGTCCGTGCGGCGGACGCCGCCGGGACCCCGCTGCTGATCGTCGGCGGCGGCAGCAATCTCGTCATCGGGGACCGGGGCTTCGACGGCACCGCGCTGCGGATCGCCACCCGCGGGCTGCGGCTCGACGGCACCGCGCTGGAGCTGGCCGCCGGCGAGGTGTGGACCGACGCGGTGGCGCACGCCGTCGACGCCGGTCTCGCGGGGATCGAGTGCCTGGCCGGCATCCCCGGCTCGGCCGGGGCCACCCCGATCCAGAACGTCGGGGCGTACGGCCAGGAGGTCGCCTCCACCATCACCGAGGTCGTCGCCTACGACCGGCGCGCCGGACGGGTCGTCACCCTCCCCGCCGCCGAGTGCGGTTTCGCGTACCGCCACAGCCGTTTCAAGGAGGACCCGGACGGCCATGTCGTCCTGCGGGTCCGCTTCCGGCTGGAGGACGCGGGCGGGCTCTCCGCGCCGGTGCGGTACGCGGAGGCGGCGCGCGCCCTCGGTGTCCGGCCGGGGGAGCGGGCGGATCTCGCCGCGACCCGCTCCACCGTCCTCGCGCTGCGCGCGGGCAAGGGCATGGTCCTGGACCCGGCCGACCACGACACCTGGTCGGCGGGGTCGTTCTTCACCAACCCCGTCCTCACCGAGGGGGAGTACGCGGCCTTCACCGACCGGGTGCGGGACCGGCTCGGCGCGGAGGCCGTGCCCCCCGCGTACCCGGCGGGGGAGGGGCTCACCAAGACCTCCGCCGCCTGGCTGATCGACCGGGCGGGCTTCACCAAGGGGTACGGCGCGGGTCCGGCCCGTATCTCCACCAAGCACACGCTCGCGCTCACCAACCGGGGCGGGGCCACCACCGAGGATCTGCTCGCCCTCGCCCGCGAGGTCGTGACCGGGGTCCGGGACGCCTTCGGGATCACCCTGGTCAATGAGCCGGTGACGGTCGGCGTCCGGCTCTGACCGCGAGGGCCGGAGCCGGCCGCCGGGCCGGTACGGTACCCAGGACTGGACCGCGTACGCGGGGCCGGACCGAGTGCGCCGGGTCGGGTCAGTACGCGACCCCGACGGGCCGCCGGACCGCCGCCGGGTCGTCGATCAGGGCGAGCATCGCATGGGCCACATCGGCCCGGGAGATCGTCCGCGCGCTGCGCGGGTTCCCGCCGACCGCCGTGCGGTAGACCCCGGTCAGCGGGGTGTCCAGCAGCCGTGGAGGGCGTACGGAGGTCCACTCGGCCGAGCCGGCCGCCAGCTCCCGCTCCATGACCTCCAGATCCTCGTAGAACCGCCGGAACACGCGGCTCACCAGGGCGGCCGAGACCCGGTCGACCAGCGGCTCCCCGGGGGGCGGGGCACCGAGCGGGGTGGCCGAGACCACCAGCAGCCTGCGGGTCCCCTCCGCCTCCATGGCGGTGAGCACCGAAGCGGTCAGCCGCGCCACCAGACCGGCGGTGGCGTCCGCGGCCTTGCGCGCGCCCAGTCCCGAGAGCACCGCGTCCCGCCCCGCGACCGCTTCCCGCAGGCTCTCGGGCCGGGTCAGATCGGCGGGGAACACCGTCAGCCGGGCGTCGTCGGGGAGGACACCGGGGGCCGGGCCCGCAGGGCCGCGTACCACCGCCGTCACCTCGTGGCCCGCGGCCAGCGCCTGCCGGACGATCTGACGGCCCACTCCTCCGGTGGATCCGAACACGGTGAGTCTCATCGCTTCTCCTCGGGGCGCGGCGGCCGACCCTGTGGGCCGGTCGTGCGGTCGACAGGTTGGTGAGTATTCACTCACCTCTAGGGTGGGTACTCACCACCCCGTCGTCAATCGGAATCCGGCCATCGCTCGGACCGGTTCGGAGGAGCAGTCATGCGGAAACCGGCCCGCGCCCGCATCCTGGACGCCGCCCATGAGCTGATGCTCGGCATCGGTCTCGCCCGGACCACCACCAAGGAGATCGCCCGGGCCGCGGAGTGTTCGGAGGCGGCGCTCTACAAGAGCTTCACCAGCAAGGAGGAGCTGTTCATCGCGGTACTCGACGAACGGCTGCCCCGGCTGGGCCCCCTGCTGGGCGAGCTGACCGCCCGGCCGGGGGAGGGGGACCTGGAGGAGAATCTGACCGAGGTGGCCCGCCGGGCGGCGCGGTTCTACGCCCAGACCTTCCCGATCGCCGCCTCGCTCTACGCCGACCCCGGGCTCAAGGCCCGCCATGAGACGGCCCTGCGCGCCCTGGGCACCGGGCCGCACAAGCCGATCCAGTGGCTCGACGGCTATCTCCGTGCCGAGCGGGAGGCGGGCCGGGTCGCCGCCGGGGCCGACACCTATGCGGCGGCCTCCCTGCTGCTGGGTGCCTGTGCGCACCGGGCCTTCGCCTATGACGAGAGCGAGGGGGGCACGCCCGCGCCGCCGCTGGACGCGTTCGCCGAGGGGATCGCCCGCACCCTGCTGGCCGGATTGCGCCCCTAGCCCGTACAGCCCCTAGCCCGTACAGCCCCTGGCCCGTACAGCCCCTGGCCCGTACAGCCCCTGGCCCGTACCGCCTCCGGCCCGTACCGCTCCTGACCCGTACCGCGCCGCCCGTACCGGTCAGGCCGGTCCGTCAGGCCGTGGGTGCCGCCGGCTCCTCGGCGAGCCAGTCGTCGACCCCCGCCAGCAGCCGGGCGCGCACATCCTGGGGGGCCGCGGAGCCCCGGACCGACTGGCGGGCCAGCTCCGCCAGCTCATGGTCGGTGAAGGCGTGGTGGCGGCGGGCGAACTCGTACTGCGCGGCCAGCCGGGAGCCGAAGAGCAGCGGGTCGTCCGCGCCCAGCGCCATCGGCACCCCCGCCTCGTACAGCGTCCGCAGGGGCACGTCGCCCGGCTTCTCGTACACCCCGAGCGCCACATTCGACGCCGGGCACACCTCGCAGGTCACCTGGCGTTCGGCGAGCTTGCTCAGCAGCCGGGGGTCCTCGGCCGCCCGGACGCCGTGGCCGACCCGGGAGGCGCGCAGATCGTCCAGGCAGTCCCGGACCGAGGCCGGGCCGTTCAGCTCGCCGCCGTGCGGGACCGCCAGCAGCCCGCCCTCCCGGGCGATGGCGAAGGCGCGGTCGAAGTCCCTGGCCATGCCGCGGCGTTCGTCGTTGGAGAGTCCGAAGCCGACGATGCCCCGGTCGGCGTAGCGGACCGCCAGCCGGGCCAGGGTCCGGGCCTCCAGCGGGTGCTTCATCCGGTTGGCGGCCACCAGCAGCCGCATCCCGAGGCCGGTCGCGCGCGAGGCGCTCTCCACCGCGTCCAGGATGATCTCCAGCGCCGGGGTCAGCCCGCCCAGCAGGGGGGCGTACGAGGTCGGGTCGACCTGTATCTCCAGCCAGCCGGAACCGTCCCGGACGTCCTCCTCGGCCGCTTCCCGCACCAGCCGGCGGATGTCGTCGGGGGAGCGGAGGCAGGACCGGGCGATGTCATAGAGCCGCTGGAAGCGGAACCAGCCGCGTTCATCGGTGGCCCGCAGCTTCGGGGGCTCCCCGCCGGTCAGCGCGTCGGGGAGCCGGACGCCGTACTTGTCGGCCAGTTCGAGCAGGGTGGCGGGGCGCATCGATCCGGTGAAGTGCAGATGCAGATGGGCCTTGGGCAGCCGGGTGACATCACGTACGTGCTCCATTCCAGGATCTTGCCGCATCCTCGGGCCGGGAGGTAAGCGGATTCCCCGATCGGTTCACTTGCTCGAACGTGTGTGCGAGATGGGGGGTACGGGGAACAGGGGGTACGAGGAACAGAGGGGGTACGGGGAACAAGGGGTGCACGGGATACGGCTACGGCCCCGGCCCCACCCCGGTACGGGGGCGGAGCCGGGGCCGTGGGAGGCCGCCGAGGGAACGATCAGGCGGTGGCCTCGGCGAGCAGCTTCTGTACCCGCGCCACGCCCTCCACCAGGTCCTCGTCGCCCAGTGCGTAGGACAGCCGCAGATAGCCCGGGGTGCCGAAGGCCTCACCCGGGACCACGGCCACCTCGACCTCGTCCAGGATCAGCGCGGCCAGCTCCACCGAGGTCGCGGGGCGCTTCCCGCGGATCTCCCGGCCCAGCAGCTCCTTGACCGACGGGTAGACGTAGAACGCGCCCTCCGGCTCGGGGCAGACCACACCGTCGATCTCGTTGAGCATCCGCACGATCGTGCGGCGGCGGCGGTCGAACGCCTCCCGCATCTCGGCCACCGCGTCCAGGTTCCCGGAGACCGCGGCGAGCGCCGCCACCTGGGCGACGTTGGAGACATTGGAGGTGGCGTGCGACTGGAGGTTGGTCGCCGCCTTCACCACGTCCTTGGGGCCGATGACCCACCCGACCCGCCAGCCGGTCATGGCATAGGTCTTGGCCACGCCGTTCACCACGACACAGCGGTCGCGCAGCTCGGGCACGACCGCGGCGATCGAGGTGAAGGTGGTGTCCCCGTAGACCAGGTGCTCGTAGATCTCGTCGGTCAGCACCCAGAGACCGTGCTCGGCGGCCCAGCGGCCGATCGCCTCGGTCTCCTCCCGGCTGTAGACCGCGCCGGTCGGGTTGGACGGGGAGACGAAGACCACGACCTTGGTGCGCTCGGTGCGGGCCGCCTCCAGCTGCTCGACGGAGACCCGGTAACCGGTGGTCTCGTCCGCCACCACATCGACGGGGACACCGCCCGCGAGCCGGATCGACTCCGGGTAGGTGGTCCAGTACGGCGCCGGGACGATCACCTCGTCGCCCGGGTCCACGATCGCCGCGAACGCCTCGTAGATCGCCTGCTTGCCGCCGTTGGTCACCAGGACCTGCGCCGGGTCGACCGCGTAGCCGGAGTCGCGCAGGGTCTTCTCGGCGATGGCCTTCTTCAGCTCGGGCAGCCCGCCCGCCGGGGTGTAGCGGTGGTACTTGGGGGTGCGGCAGGCGTCGACCGCCGCTTCGACGATGTACTCCGGAGTCGGGAAGTCGGGCTCGCCCGCACCGAAGCCGATCACCGGGCGGCCGGCGGCCTTGAGGGCCTTGGCCTTGGCATCGACGGCGAGGGTGGCGGACTCGGAGATCGCGCCGACGCGGGCGGAGACCCGGCGCTCGGCGGGAGAGGTAGCAGCGCTCATACCGTCCATCGTCCCAGACGCGGCAGGGGCCCGGCACAGGTGTTCCGGCCCCCGGACACCGGGCCCCGGGCCCCCTCTCCCCGGGGCACCCGGGGTCTTCCGGCAGGCCGGGCGGGTGCCGGCAAGAACCGCCCCGGAGTTGTCTGTTCGACGCGAGGCCGCTGAGCACGTACACTCACTCGTCGTTGGCCCACACCGACCGCATCCACGGATCTTCACCGGATGATGTAGGTTGTGGACACCACCAAGGGTCGTAGCTCAATTGGTAGAGCACTGGTCTCCAAAACCAGCGGTTGGGGGTTCAAGTCCCTCCGGCCCTGCTACACACACCTTCGCCAGGCTGTGTGCGCATGTACGTAGATTCAATGGAACCGCCGTGCGGCGTCACCGGGCGCGGCACGGCCACGACCCGGGATCAGGTGAAAGAAAGTGACGGACGCCGTGGGCTCCATCGACACGCCTGATGCCGAGGACGAGGCTCCCCGGAAGTCCCGCAAGGGCGGTAAGCGCGGCAAGAAGGGCCCCCTGGGCCGTCTCGCGCTCTTCTACCGGCAGATCGTCGCCGAGCTCCGCAAGGTCGTCTGGCCGACGCGCAACCAGCTGTCGACGTACACCACAGTGGTGATTATCTTCGTCGTCATCATGATCGGTCTGGTGACCGTGATTGACTATGGATTCCAGGACGTCGTCAAGTACGTCTTTGGCTGATCCCGCGGAGGGTGCCGCCAAGGGCCCATCGGCATGACGGCGCCTTCCGTATGTTCCACCCATCTGTAGCCAGGAAGAAGCAGCCACCGTGTCTGACCCGAACCTGAACGATGCCGTTGAGCCCGGTGACGAGCGCTTCGAGTCGGCCGAGGCCGCTGAGGACGCGCTCGACATCGTTGAGGCCGCGGATTCCATCGACCCGGACCAGGCGGACGCTGCTGACGCCGAGGCCGGCGAGCCCGCCGAGGAGGCGGCCCTCCACACGGAGTCCGACACGGACGATGTCGAGGACGCCGAGGCCGACGACTCCGAGATCGTCGACGCCGACGACGCCGCTGACGCCGAGGGCTCCGACACGGACGATGTCGAGGACGCCGACGAGGCGGGCGACTCCGACGACGAGGACGAGGACAGCGACTCCGAGGAGCCTGCCGAGGCCGAGGAGACCGTCGACCCCATCACCGCGCTCCGCGAGGAGCTGCGCACCCTGCCCGGCGAGTGGTACGTGATCCACACCTACGCCGGGTACGAGAAGCGGGTCAAGGCCAACCTGGAGCAGCGCGCCGTCTCGCTCAACGTCGAGGAGTTCATCTACCAGGCCGAGGTGCCCGAGGAAGAGATCGTCCAGATCAAGAACGGCGAGCGCAAGAACGTCCGCCAGAACAAGCTTCCCGGCTATGTCCTGGTCCGGATGGACCTCACCAACGAGTCCTGGGGCGTTGTCCGCAACACCCCCGGCGTGACCGGCTTCGTCGGCAACGCCTACGACCCGTACCCGCTGACCCTGGACGAGATCGTCAAGATGCTCGCCCCGGAGGCGGAGGAGAAGGCGGCCCGCGAGGCGGCCGAGGCCGAGGGCAAGCCCGCCCCGGCGCGCAAGGTCGAGGTCCAGGTGCTCGACTTCGAGGTCGGCGACTCGGTCACCGTCACCGACGGCCCGTTCGCCACCCTCCAGGCCACGATCAACGAGATCAACGCCGACTCGAAGAAGGTCAAGGGTCTGGTCGAGATCTTCGGCCGCGAGACCCCGGTCGAGCTGAGCTTCGACCAGATCCAGAAGAACTGATCCACGCCGCTCGGATCCAGCGGGAACCGAGCGGTACGGACCGATCCGGCCACCCGCCGGACACCCATTCTTCCGACAGGTCGGAACCCCTCTCCGGAGCGGTTCTGACCTTTCGGTTTTTAACCCCGCGCCCATACCCGTTATCGTGGTGCGGTATGCCTCCATCCGGATGACGGATGGAGGGCGAACACTCTCACTAGGACCCGGAGAGAGCACATGCCTCCCAAGAAGAAGAAGGTCACGGGGCTTATCAAGCTCCAGATCCAGGCCGGCGCGGCCAACCCGGCTCCGCCGGTCGGCCCCGCCCTGGGTCAGCACGGCGTCAACATCATGGAGTTCTGCAAGGCCTACAACGCCGCGACCGAGTCGCAGCGTGGCATGGTCGTGCCGGTGGAGATCACGGTCTACGACGACCGTTCCTTCACCTTCGTGACCAAGACTCCGCCGGCCGCCAAGCTGATCCTCAAGGCCGCGGGTGTGGACAAGGGCTCCGGCGAGCCGCACAAGACGAAGGTCGCGAAGCTCACGCGCGACCAGGTCCGCGACATCGCCACCACCAAGATGCCCGACCTCAACGCCAACGACCTGGACGCCGCCGAGAAGATCATCGCCGGCACCGCCCGTTCCATGGGCATCACGGTCGAGGGCTGATTTCCCGTTCCGCCCGGCGGCCGGCCCAGGCCGTACGCCGTGCGTACGAGAATCCCCCGAGGCGACGGGCATCCGCCCCGTGACCTCCGTGGTAGGACCAGGCGCTGGTCCGGACCACATCTCCCCACCTGAGCAACAGCAGGAGCAGAAGTGAAGCGCAGCAAGAATCTCCGCGCTGCGGACGCCAAGATCGACCGGGAGCGCGTGTACGCCCCGCTCGAGGCCGTCCGTATCGCCAAGGACACCGCGTCCACCAAGTTCGACGGCACCGTTGAGGTCGCCCTGCGTCTGGGTGTCGACCCGCGCAAGGCCGACCAGATGGTCCGTGGCACCGTGAACCTCCCGCACGGCACCGGTAAGACCGCCCGGGTCCTGGTCTTCGCGACCGGCGACCGTGCCGAGGCCGCGCGTGCCGCGGGCGCCGACATCATCGGCGCCGACGAGCTGATCGACGAGGTCGCGAAGGGCCGTCTGGACTTCGACGCCGTCGTCGCCACCCCGGACCTCATGGGCAAGGTCGGCCGCCTCGGCCGGGTGCTCGGTCCGCGTGGTCTGATGCCGAACCCCAAGACCGGCACCGTCACCCCCGATGTCGCCAAGGCTGTCACCGACATCAAGGGCGGCAAGATCGAGTTCCGCGTCGACAAGCACTCGAACCTGCACTTCATCATCGGCAAGGTCTCCTTCGACGAGACCAAGCTGGTGGAGAACTACGCCGCGGCGCTGGACGAGATCCTGCGGATCAAGCCCTCCGCCGCGAAGGGCCGCTACATCAAGAAGGCGACCCTGACCACCACGATGGGCGCCGGCATCCCGCTGGACGGCAACCGCACCCGTAACCTCCTCGTCGAGGAGGACCCGGCCGCCGTCTGAGAATGACGACGGTTCCGGGCGGCATGTCGATCACCCACAGTGATCTTCGGTAAATGCCGGGCGCGGTACAACCTCAGGACCGGCTCGCTCGTCTCACCAGAGACAAGCGGGCCGGTTCCGTCGTTTCCCGGACCCTCCCGCCTCCACGGGGCGCCGTGGGGCCCTCTGGGCCCCGGCCGGCTCCCCGTGGGCACCGGGAAGGCCCGGGAGCCGTCACGGCGGGGGAGACCCGGCCGGAGACGGCGCCCGGCACCCCCGGGCCGGGGTTACGGGGGTACCCCGGTCCGGGGGCGCCCGGCTGCCCGCCGACTGCCCGCCGCGGGGTCGTGGCCCGCGGGTGGTCCGGTGCCGGGATCCCGACCCGCAGGTTGTCCGGTGCCGGGCTCTTGACAGGGCGCCGCACCCGATTTGCGTCGTCGCGGCAGGGTCCCGTACTCTTCCGAGGAAGCCAAAGACCGCTGGTCGTTGCCGCGTCCTCATTCAGAGAGTGTGGCGACCGAAGGATCCGCTGACTGCGGACGACCCGCGCAGGTGACTGTGGAAAGTTCCTGGATTCCCATCCGGTCGAGCTACGCCCCGTGCGCCTGCGCCGGGGCGTTTTGTTTGTTCAGTCCCCTCCTTCGGGTCCGCGCGGTCCTCATCACCCGGAAGGAGGCCGACGCTCATGGCTAGGCCCGACAAGGCTGCCGCGGTAGCCGAGCTGGCGGACCAGTTCCGCAGCTCGAACGCCGCCGTGCTGACCGAGTACCGGGGTCTCACCGTGGCGCAGCTCAAGACGCTGCGTCGTTCGCTCGGTGAGAACGCCCAGTACGCCGTGGTGAAGAACACGCTGACCAAGATTGCGGCCAACGAGGCCGGGATCACTTCGCTGGACGACCAGTTCTCTGGTCCGACGGCGGTCGCCTTCATCACCGGTGACCCGGTGGAGTCGGCGAAGGGTCTTCGTGACTTCGCCAAGGACAACCCGAACCTGATCATCAAGGGCGGTGTCCTTGATGGCAAGGCGCTGTCCGCCGATGAGATCAAGAAGCTCGCGGACCTCGAGTCCCGCGAGGTTCTGCTCGCCAAGCTGGCGGGCGCCATGAAGGGCAAGCAGTCCCAGGCTGCCTCGCTGTTCCAGGCGCTCCCGACGAAGCTCGTCCGCACCGTGGACGCGCTTCGCGCCCAGCGCGACGAGCAGGGCGGTGCCGAGTAATTCGGCTCGCGCATTGATCGGGGCCCCTCGGGGGCGCTGATCTCAGCGGGCCGCACGCCCGCCGTCATATACATCCGGCACCAGCCGATTTAGTGGAAGGATCGCCCATCATGGCGAAGCTCAGCCAGGACGACCTGCTCGCGCAGTTCGAGGACATGACCCTCATCGACCTCGCCGCGTTCGTGAAGGCGTTCGAGGAGAAGTTCGACGTCACCGCCGCCGCTGCCGCGCCGGTCGTCGTCGCCGGTGCTGCCGGTGGCGCTGCCGAGGCCGTCGAGGAGCAGGACGAGTTCGACGTCATCCTCACCGGTGCCGGCGACAAGAAGATCCAGGTCATCAAGGTCGTGCGTGAGCTGACCTCCCTGGGTCTGAAGGAGGCCAAGGACCTCGTGGACGGCACCCCGAAGCCGGTCCTGGAGAAGGTTGCCAAGGAGGCCGCCGAGAAGGCTGCCGAGTCCCTCAAGGCCGCCGGCGCCTCCGTCGAGGTCAAGTGACCCCACGGAGTCCCCAGTGACTCTCCGGGCCCGGTGAGGCCCGCCAGGAGCCCTCGCGGCCCCTGCGGGCCCCCCGCCGGACCCAGCCAAAGGCGATCACCCATCAGGGTGGTCGCCTTTGGCGTTGGGCGACGGGTGCGTTGCACTTCCCCGGCCGGGGAGTATGGTGATCATCGCCGCGCCGATCCCGATCGGGTCATCCCTGATCCCGACCGGGTCATCCCTTGTCAGCGCCGCTCCCGGCCGCAGGCGGGGACCGGGGGGCCTTGACGAACCGCACGCAGCGCGCAATTCTCAGGACGCGTCGTCACAACGATCCGGATCCGAGGCATGGATCGGCGACCGAGCGGGCAGTATCGAGGTGCGCCTCATGGCGCGAGGCAAACGCGGAGATGAGAACAACGAGGGTGATCGAAACCCGCACTGGACATCAGTGTGCCATGTGGCTACACTGACCCTTTGCGCTGCCTGTTAGCTGCCCCCTGCCCGTCACCAGGGGCATCCCCTCGCATGAGCACAGCGGATTGATCCATCCCTGACCTGGGACTTCTTTCTCTGTGCCGGGCTTGGGAACGGTACGCGCGTAGTGAGTCCGAGCCCTCGGAAGGACCCCCTCTTGGCCGCCTCGCGCAACGCCTCGACCGCGAATATGAACAACGGCGCCAGCACTGCCCCGCTGCGCATCTCCTTTGCAAAGATCAAGGAGCCTCTTGAGGTTCCGAACCTCCTCGCGCTCCAGACCGAGAGCTTTGACTGGCTGCTCGGCAATGCCGCGTGGAAGGCTCGGGTCGAGGCGGCTCTGGAGAGTGGACAGGACGTCCCCAGGAAGTCCGGTCTGGAAGAGATCTTCGAGGAGATCTCGCCGATCGAGGACTTCAGCGGTTCGATGTCGCTGACCTTCCGCGACCACCGCTTCGAGCCTCCGAAGAACTCCATCGACGAGTGCAAGGACCGCGACTTCACCTTCGCCGCGCCGCTCTTCGTCACGGCCGAGTTCACCAACAACGAGACCGGCGAGATCAAGTCCCAGACGGTCTTCATGGGCGACTTCCCGCTCATGACCAACAAGGGCACCTTCGTGATCAACGGCACCGAGCGTGTCGTGGTCTCGCAGCTGGTCCGCTCGCCCGGTGTCTACTTCGACTCCTCCATCGACAAGACGTCCGACAAGGACATCTACACCGCCAAGATCATCCCGTCCCGGGGTGCCTGGCTGGAGATGGAGATCGACAAGCGCGACATGGTCGGTGTCCGCATCGACCGCAAGCGCAAGCAGTCCGTCACCGTGCTGCTCAAGGCCCTCGGCTGGACGACCGAGCAGATCCTTGAGGAGTTCGGCGAGTACGAGTCGATGCGCGCCACCCTGGAGAAGGACCACACCCAGGGCCAGGACGACGCGCTCCTCGACATCTACCGCAAGCTCCGTCCGGGCGAGCCGCCGACCCGTGAGGCCGCCCAGACGCTGCTGGAGAACCTCTACTTCAACCCCAAGCGCTATGACCTGGCCAAGGTCGGCCGTTACAAGGTCAACAAGAAGCTTGGCGCCGATGAGCCGCTGGACGCCGGCGTGCTCACCACCGATGACGTCATCGCGACGATCAAGTACCTGGTCAAGCTGCACGCCGGCGAGACCGAGACCATCGGTGAGAACGGCACCCAGATCGTTGTCGAGACCGACGACATCGACCACTTCGGCAACCGTCGTCTGCGCAATGTCGGTGAGCTGATCCAGAACCAGGTCCGTACGGGTCTCGCCCGTATGGAGCGCGTCGTGCGTGAGCGCATGACCACGCAGGACGTCGAGGCGATCACGCCGCAGACCCTGATCAACATCCGGCCGGTCGTCGCCTCCATCAAGGAGTTCTTCGGCACCAGCCAGCTGTCCCAGTTCATGGACCAGAACAACCCGCTGTCGGGGCTCACCCACAAGCGCCGTCTGTCGGCGCTCGGCCCCGGTGGTCTCTCCCGTGAGCGGGCCGGCTTCGAGGTCCGTGACGTGCACCCCTCGCACTACGGCCGCATGTGCCCGATCGAGACCCCCGAAGGCCCGAACATCGGTCTGATCGGCTCGCTCGCCTCCTACGGCCGGGTCAACGCCTTCGGCTTCGTGGAGACCCCGTACCGCAAGGTCGTCGACGGCCAGGTCACCGACGAGGTCGACTACCTGACCGCCGACGAGGAGGACCGCTTCGTCATCGCCCAGGCCAACGCGACCATCTCGGACGATCTGCACTTCACCGAGCCGCGTGTCCTGGTCCGCCGCCGTGGCGGCGAGGTCGACTACGTCCCGCCGACCGAGGTCGACTACATGGACGTCTCGCCGCGCCAGATGGTGTCGGTCGCGACGGCCATGATCCCCTTCCTTGAGCACGACGACGCCAACCGTGCCCTCATGGGCGCGAACATGATGCGTCAGGCCGTTCCGCTGATCACGGCCGAGGCGCCGCTGGTCGGTACCGGCATGGAGTACCGCTGCGCGGTCGACGCCGGTGACGTGATCAAGGCCGAGAAGGACGGTGTGGTCCAGGAGGTCTCCGCGGACTACATCACCGTCGCCAACGACGACGGCACCTTCACCACCTACCGGGTGGCCAAGTTCTCCCGTTCCAACCAGGGAACCTCGGTCAACCAGAAGGTCATCGTCTCCGAGGGCGACCGGGTCATCGAGACCCAGGTCCTCGCCGACGGCCCCGCCACCGAGAACGGTGAGATGGCCCTCGGCAAGAACCTCCTCGTGGCCTTCATGCCGTGGGAGGGTCACAACTACGAGGACGCGATCATCCTGTCGCAGCGCCTCGTCCAGGACGACGTCCTCTCCTCGATCCACATCGAGGAGCACGAGGTCGACGCCCGTGACACCAAGCTCGGCCCCGAGGAGATCACCCGGGACATCCCGAATGTCTCCGAGGAGGTCCTGGCCGACTTGGACGAGCGCGGCATCATCCGCATCGGTGCCGAGGTCATCGCCGGCGACATCCTGGTCGGCAAGGTCACCCCGAAGGGTGAGACCGAGCTGACCCCGGAGGAGCGCCTGCTCCGCGCGATCTTCGGTGAGAAGGCCCGTGAGGTCCGTGACACCTCGCTGAAGGTCCCGCACGGCGAGACCGGCAAGGTCATCGGCGTCCGCGTCTTCGACCGCGAGGAGGGCGACGAGCTGCCGCCCGGCGTCAACCAGCTGGTCCGGGTGTACGTGGCCCAGAAGCGCAAGATCACCGATGGTGACAAGCTCGCCGGCCGTCACGGCAACAAGGGCGTCATCTCCAAGATCCTCCCGATCGAGGACATGCCGTTCCTGGAGGACGGCACCCCGGTCGACATCATCCTCAACCCGCTGGGTGTCCCGTCCCGAATGAACCCGGGACAGGTCCTGGAGATCCACCTCGGCTGGCTCGCCAGCCAGGGCTGGAAGGTCGAGGGCAACGAGGAGTGGATGGAGCGGCTGCGGGTCATCGGCGCCGATGACGTCCAGCCCGGCACCAATGTCGCGACCCCGGTCTTCGACGGTGCCCGCGAGGACGAGATCGCCGGTCTCTTCGAGTCCACGATCCCCAACCGCGACGGCGACCGCATGGTCCTCCCGTCCGGCAAGGCGAGGATGTTCGACGGCCGCTCCGGCGAGCCGTTCCCGGACCCGATCTCCGTCGGGTACATGTACATCCTCAAGCTCCACCACCTGGTCGACGACAAGCTGCACGCCCGGTCGACCGGCCCCTACTCGATGATCACCCAGCAGCCGCTGGGTGGTAAGGCCCAGTTCGGTGGCCAGCGCTTCGGAGAGATGGAGGTGTGGGCGCTGGAGGCTTATGGCGCCGCCTACGCCCTCCAGGAGCTGCTGACCATCAAGTCCGACGACGTCACCGGCCGTGTGAAGGTCTACGAGGCCATCGTCAAGGGCGAGAACATCCCCGAGCCCGGCATCCCCGAGTCCTTCAAGGTGCTCATCAAGGAGATGCAGTCCCTGTGCCTCAACGTGGAGGTGCTGTCCTCGGACGGTATGTCCATCGAGATGCGCGACACCGACGAGGACGTCTTCCGCGCTGCGGAAGAGCTCGGCATCGACCTGTCCCGGCGCGAGCCGAGCAGCGTCGAAGAGGTCTGACGGGTCCGGCCGGGATCACCTCCAGGTGATCCCGGCCGCTGCCCCGGACCCCGTACAGACCACCTTGAGACACAACCCTGAGAGGGATTGACGCATAGTGCTCGACGTCAACTTCTTCGACGAGCTTCGGATCGGCCTTGCCACCGCTGACGACATTCGCCAGTGGTCGCACGGCGAGGTCAAGAAGCCCGAGACGATCAACTACCGCACGCTCAAGCCGGAAAAGGACGGGCTCTTCTGCGAGAAGATCTTCGGCCCCACCCGGGACTGGGAGTGCTACTGCGGCAAGTACAAGCGTGTCCGCTTCAAGGGCATCATCTGCGAGCGCTGTGGCGTCGAGGTCACCCGCGCCAAGGTGCGCCGTGAGCGGATGGGCCACATCGAGCTGGCCGCCCCCGTCACCCACATCTGGTACTTCAAGGGCGTGCCGTCCCGCCTGGGCTACCTGCTGGACCTCGCGCCGAAGGACCTGGAAAAGGTCATCTACTTCGCCGCGTACATGATCACGTACGTGGACGACGAGCGCCGGACCCGCGACCTGCCCTCGCTGGAGGCGCATGTCTCCGTCGAGCGTCAGCAGATCGAGAACCGCCGTGACGCGGACGTCGAGGCCCGTGCCAAGAAGCTGGAGACGGACCTCGCCGAGCTGGAGGCCGAGGGCGCCAAGGCGGACGTGCGCCGCAAGGTGCGCGAGGGCGCCGACCGCGAGATGAAGCAGCTGCGCGACCGCGCCCAGCGCGAGATCGACCGCCTCGACGAGGTGTGGAGCCGCTTCAAGAACCTCAAGGTCCAGGACCTGGAGGGCGACGAGCTGCTCTACCGCGAGCTGCGCGACCGCTTCGGCACCTACTTCGACGGTTCGATGGGCGCCGCCGCGCTCCAGAAGCGCCTGGAGTCCTTCGACCTCGACGAGGAGGCCGAGCGCCTCCGCGAGATCATCCGTACCGGCAAGGGCCAGAAGAAGACCCGTGCGCTCAAGCGCCTCAAGGTCGTCTCCGCCTTCCTGCAGACCAGCAACAGCCCCAAGGGCATGGTGCTGGACTGCGTCCCGGTCATCCCGCCGGACCTGCGTCCGATGGTGCAGCTGGACGGTGGCCGCTTCGCGACCTCCGACCTCAACGACCTGTACCGCCGTGTGATCAACCGGAACAACCGCCTCAAGCGTCTTCTCGACCTCGGTGCCCCCGAGATCATCGTGAACAACGAGAAGCGGATGCTCCAGGAGGCCGTCGACGCGCTGTTCGACAACGGCCGCCGCGGCCGTCCGGTCACCGGTCCGGGCAACCGCCCGCTGAAGTCCCTGAGCGACATGCTCAAGGGCAAGCAGGGCCGTTTCCGTCAGAACCTCCTCGGCAAGCGTGTGGACTACTCCGCGCGTTCCGTGATCGTCGTCGGTCCGCAGCTCAAGCTGCACCAGTGCGGTCTGCCGAAGGCCATGGCGCTGGAGCTCTTCAAGCCGTTCGTGATGAAGCGCCTGGTCGACCTGAACCACGCGCAGAACATCAAGTCGGCCAAGCGCATGGTCGAGCGCGGTCGCACCGTGGTCTACGACGTCCTCGAAGAGGTCATCGCCGAGCACCCGGTGCTGCTGAACCGTGCGCCCACCCTGCACCGCCTCGGCATCCAGGCCTTCGAGCCGCAGCTGGTCGAGGGCAAGGCCATCCAGATCCACCCGCTCGTCTGTACCGCGTTCAACGCGGACTTCGACGGTGACCAGATGGCCGTCCACCTGCCGCTCTCCGCGGAGGCGCAGGCCGAGGCCCGCATCCTGATGCTGTCCTCGAACAACATCCTCAAGCCGGCCGACGGCCGTCCGGTCACCATGCCCACCCAGGACATGGTGCTCGGCCTCTTCTTCCTCACCACGGACGAGGCGGAGCGCGAGGTGCGTGGCGAGGGCCGGTCCTTCGGCTCCACCGCCGAGGCGATCATGGCGTTCGACGCCCGTGAGCTCTCCCTCCAGGCCAAGGTCGACATCCGCTTCCCGGTGGGCACCATCCCGCCGCGCGGCTGGACCCCGCCGGTCCGCGAGGAGGGCGAGCCCGAGTGGCAGCAGGGCGACAGCTTCCGGCTGCGTACCACCCTGGGCCGCGCGCTCTTCAATGAGCTGCTGCCCGAGGACTACCCCTTCGTCGACTACTCGGTCGGCAAGAAGCAGCTCTCCGAGATCGTCAACGACCTCGCCGAGCGCTACCCCAAGGTCATCGTGGCGGCGACGCTCGACAACCTGAAGGCGGCGGGCTTCCACTGGGCCACTCGTTCCGGCGTCACCGTCGCCGTCTCGGACATCGTCGTCCCGGAGGCGAAGAAGGCGATCGTCGCCTCGTACGAGGCCAAGGACGAGAAGATCCAGAAGCAGTACGAGCGCGGCCTGATCACCAAGCAGGAGCGCACGAACGAGCTGATCGAGAACTGGACCCGCGCGACCAATGAGGTCGCCGAGGCGATGAACGCGAACTTCCCGAAGACCAACCCCATCTTCATGATGGTGGACTCGGGTGCTCGTGGAAACATGATGCAGATGCGTCAGATCGCCGGTATGCGTGGTCTGGTGTCGAACGCCAAGAACGAGACCATCCCGCGTCCGATCAAGGCGTCCTTCCGCGAGGGCCTGTCCGTGCTGGAGTACTTCATCTCCACCCACGGTGCCCGTAAGGGTCTGGCCGACACCGCCCTGCGTACCGCCGACTCGGGTTACCTCACCCGTCGTCTGGTGGATGTCTCGCAGGACGTCATCATCCGCGAGGAGGACTGCGGCACCGAGCGCGGTCTCAAGCTGCGGATCGCGGCGAAGGGCGCCGACGGTGTGCTCCGCAAGACCGACGACGTCGAGACGTCGGTGTACGCGCGGATGCTCGCCGAGGACGTCGTCATCGACGGCAAGGTCATCGCGCCCGCCAATGTCGACCTGGGCGATGTCCTGATCGACGCCCTGGTCGGCGCCGGCGTGGAGGAGGTCAAGACCCGCTCGGTCCTGACCTGTGAGTCCGCGGTCGGTACCTGTGCCTTCTGCTACGGCCGCTCGCTGGCCACCGGCAAGCTGGTCGACATCGGTGAGGCGGTCGGCATCATCGCCGCCCAGTCCATCGGTGAGCCCGGTACCCAGCTGACGATGCGTACCTTCCACACCGGTGGTGTGGCCGGTGACGACATCACCCAGGGTCTGCCCCGAGTCGTCGAGCTCTTCGAGGCCCGTACGCCCAAGGGTGTCTCCCCGATCTCGGAGGCGGCCGGCCGCGTCCGTATCGAGGAGACCGAGAAGACCAAGAAGATCGTCGTCACCCCGGACGACGGCAGCGAAGAGACCGCTTACCCGATCTCGAAGCGTGCCAAGCTCATGGTGCACGAGGGCGATCACGTCGAGGTGGGCCAGAAGCTCACCTTCGGTGCGACCAACCCGCACGATGTGCTGCGCATCCTCGGCCAGCGCGCCGTTCAGGTGCACCTGGTCGGCGAGGTCCAGAAGGTCTACAACTCGCAGGGTGTGTCGATCCACGACAAGCACATCGAGATCATCATCCGGCAGATGCTCCGCCGGGTGACGATCATCGAGTCCGGCGACGCGGAGCTGCTGCCGGGCGAGCTGGTCGAGCGCTCGAAGTTCGAGACGGAGAACCGTCGTGTGGTCACCGAGGGTGGTCACCCCGCCTCCGGTCGTCCGCAGCTGATGGGTATCACCAAGGCGTCGCTGGCCACCGAGTCGTGGCTGTCGGCGGCGTCCTTCCAGGAGACGACCAGGGTTCTGACCGACGCGGCGATCAACGCCAAGTCGGACTCCCTGATCGGCCTCAAGGAGAACGTCATCATCGGTAAGCTCATCCCGGCCGGTACGGGCCTCGCCCGTTACCGCAACATCCGGGTGGAGCCCACCGAGGAGGCCAAGGCCGCGATGTACTCGGCCGTCGGCTACGACGACATCGACTACTCGCCGTTCGGCTCCGGCTCCGGCCAGGCCGTCCCGCTGGAGGACTACGACTACGGTCCGTACAACCAGTAAGCGGTAGCGAGAACGACGAGAGGGCGGTCACCCCGTACACACGGGGTGACCGCCCTCTCGGTCGTTCAGCGGGTCGTCCACCGGGCCGGCGGGGGTGCGGCCGGGTCGACCGTCCGGGTGGTTGGCGGGAGGCGCTCCAGGGTGCCCTCGGGCGCCGGGAGGGCGCCCGAGGGCCCGCGGGGAGGCCCGGTGGGGCCCCGGCGGGCGTCCGGCGGCCGGGCGGCGACCCGCCCGGCCCCGGTGACCTGCGCCGTCGCCCGGCCGGGCGTACACTGCCCCCGCACGCGTGCCCCGCCCGCCGAACGCGCCGACTCCCGATATCGGCCGAGCCGTGGGGGGTACGCGCATTTGTTTTGACCGCAGCCCATGCGGTAGGTACGCTCTGACCTTGTGCCTGGGGTGTGCCTGGGCTCCTGCGCGTGTCCTCAACCGCGTGAGAGTCCGATCTCGGCCGCCGTTGTCTGCACCCTCTTCCGCCGTTACGGCGGGAGTCCCGCAGCCGCGACACACCCGACCGCGTGGGTCGGAGATGTTCCAGGTTAGTTGTACTGAACGGCACACAGAAACCGGAGAAGTAGTGCCTACGATCCAGCAGCTGGTCCGTAAGGGCCGGCAGGACAAGGTCGAGAAGAACAAGACGCCCGCACTGGAGGGTTCGCCCCAGCGCCGCGGCGTCTGCACGCGTGTGTTCACGACCACCCCGAAGAAGCCGAACTCGGCCCTGCGTAAGGTCGCGCGTGTGCGTCTGACCTCTGGCATCGAGGTCACGGCCTACATCCCGGGTGAGGGACACAACCTGCAGGAGCACTCCATCGTGCTCGTGCGTGGTGGCCGTGTGAAGGACCTGCCGGGTGTTCGCTACAAGATCATCCGCGGTTCCCTGGACACCCAGGGCGTCAAGAACCGTAAGCAGGCCCGCAGCCGCTACGGCGCCAAGAAGGAGAAGTAAGAATGCCTCGTAAGGGCCCCGCCCCGAAGCGCCCGGTCATCATCGACCCGGTCTACGGTTCTCCTCTGGTGACGTCGCTCATCAACAAGATCCTGCTGAACGGCAAGCGTTCCACCGCCGAGCGGATCGTCTACGGCGCCATGGAGGGTCTTCGTGAGAAGACCGGCGCCGACCCGGTCATCACGCTGAAGCGTGCGCTGGAGAACGTCAAGCCGTCCCTCGAGGTCAAGTCCCGCCGTGTCGGTGGCGCGACCTACCAGGTGCCGATTGAGGTCAAGCCCGGCCGCGCCGCCACCCTCTCGCTGCGCTGGATCGTGGGTTACTCCCGCGCCCGTCGCGAGAAGACCATGACCGAGCGCCTCATGAACGAACTGCTCGACGCCTCGAACGGCCTCGGCGCTTCGGTCAAGAAGCGTGAGGACACGCACAAGATGGCCGAGTCCAACAAGGCCTTCGCGCACTACCGCTGGTAGTCGCTACCCCCATCGAGACCGAGAGAAGACTGAGCCATATGGCCACCACTTCGCTTGACCTGGCCAAGGTCCGCAACATTGGGATCATGGCCCACATCGACGCGGGCAAGACGACGACCACCGAGCGCATCCTGTTCTACACCGGTGTGAGCTACAAGATCGGTGAGGTCCACGACGGCGCTGCCACGATGGACTGGATGGAGCAGGAGCAGGAGCGCGGCATCACGATCACGTCCGCCGCGACGACCTGTCACTGGCCGCTCGAGGATGTCGATCACACGATCAACATCATCGACACCCCGGGCCACGTGGACTTCACCGTCGAGGTGGAGCGTTCGCTCCGCGTCCTCGACGGCGCCGTCACCGTGTTCGACGGTGTCGCCGGTGTTGAGCCGCAGTCCGAGACCGTCTGGCGCCAGGCGGACCGCTACGGCGTTCCGCGTATCTGCTTCGTCAACAAGCTCGACCGCACCGGTGCCGAGTTCCACCGCTGTGTCGACATGATCAGCGACCGCCTGGGCGCGACGCCGATCGTGATGCAGCTGCCGATCGGTGCCGAGGCCGACTTCAAGGGTGTCGTCGACCTCGTCACCATGAAGGCGTTCGTCTGGTCCGCCGAGGCGACCAAGGGCGAGATGTACGACATCGTCGACATCCCGGCCACGCACACCGAGGCCGCCGACGAGTGGCGCGGCAAGCTGCTGGAGACCGTCGCCGAGAACGACGACGAGATGATGGAGCTGTTCCTGGAGGGCCAGGAGCCCACCGTCGAGCAGCTGTACGCGGCCGTCCGCCGTATCACCATCGCCTCCGGCAAGGGCGACGGCGTCACCGTCACGCCCGTGTTCTGTGGCACCGCGTTCAAGAACAAGGGCGTCCAGCCCCTGCTCGACGCGGTTGTGCGCTTCCTGCCCTCCCCCCTGGACGTCGAGGCCATCGAGGGCCACGACGTCAAGGACGCGGAGCTGGTCGTCAAGCGCAGGCCGTCCGACGACGAGCCGCTGTCGGCGCTGGCGTTCAAGATCATGAGCGACCCGCACCTCGGCAAGCTCACCTTCGTGCGCGTCTACTCCGGCCGTCTGGAGTCCGGCACCGCGGTGCTGAACTCCGTGAAGGGCCGCAAGGAGCGCATCGGCAAGATCTACCGTATGCACGCCAACAAGCGTGAGGAGATCGAGTCGGTGGGCGCCGGTGACATCGTCGCCGTCATGGGCCTGAAGCAGACCACCACCGGTGAGACGCTCGCGGACGAGAAGAACCCGGTGATCCTGGAGTCCATGGACTTCCCGGCGCCGGTCATCGAGGTCGCGATCGAGCCCAAGTCCAAGGGCGACCAGGAGAAGCTGGGTGTCGCCATCCAGCGTCTCGCGGAGGAGGACCCCTCCTTCCAGGTGCACACCAACGAGGAGACCGGCCAGACCGTCATCGGCGGTATGGGCGAGCTTCACCTCGAGGTGCTGGTCGACCGGATGCGGCGCGAGTTCAAGGTCGAGGCCAACGTCGGCAAGCCGCAGGTCGCGTACCGGGAGACGATCCGCAAGGCCGTCGACCGCGTGGACTACACCCACAAGAAGCAGACCGGTGGTACCGGTCAGTTCGCCAAGGTGCAGATCGCGATCGAGCCCATCGAGGGCGGCGACGCGTCCTACGAGTTCGTGAACAAGGTCACCGGTGGCCGCGTTCCCAAGGAGTACATCCCCTCCGTGGACGCGGGTGCGCAGGAGGCCATGCAGTTCGGCATCCTGGCGGGCTACGAGATGACGGGCGTGCGCGTCACGCTCCTCGACGGCGCCTTCCACGAGGTCGACTCCTCCGAGCTCGCCTTCAAGATCGCCGGTTCGCAGGCGTTCAAGGAGGCCGCTCGCAAGGCCAGCCCCGTGCTCCTCGAGCCGATGATGGCCGTCGAGGTCACCACGCCCGAGGACTACATGGGCGATGTCATCGGTGACATCAACTCCCGCCGTGGCCAGATCCAGGCCATGGAGGAGCGGGCCGGCGCCCGGGTCGTCAAGGGCCTGGTGCCGCTCTCGGAGATGTTCGGCTACGTCGGCGACCTCCGCAGCAAGACCTCGGGTCGCGCAAGCTACTCGATGCAGTTCGACTCCTACGCCGAGGTTCCCCGGAACGTCGCCGAGGAGATCATCGCGAAGGCCAAGGGCGAGTAACTCACCCGAGTACACGCTTTAGGCTTGTCACCGGAGCCTGCCGGGGCATTCCGTTCCAGACCGGGACGGAATGCCCCCGGGCCCCGGCATCCCAGCAAAGATCACCTGGCGCCGATGAGTAAGGCGTACAGAACCACTCCCCAGGAGGACCCCAGTGGCGAAGGCGAAGTTCGAGCGGACTAAGCCGCACGTCAACATCGGCACCATCGGTCACATCGACCACGGTAAGACGACCCTCACGGCCGCCATTACCAAGGTGCTGCACGACGCGTACCCGAACCTGAACGAGGCTTCGGCGTTCGACCAGATCGACAAGGCTCCTGAGGAGCGCCAGCGCGGTATCACCATCTCCATCGCGCACGTCGAGTACCAGACCGAGTCGCGTCACTACGCGCACGTCGACTGCCCGGGTCACGCCGACTACATCAAGAACATGATCACGGGTGCCGCGCAGATGGACGGCGCCATCCTCGTGGTCGCCGCCACCGACGGCCCGATGCCGCAGACCAAGGAGCACGTGCTCCTGGCCCGCCAGGTCGGCGTTCCGTACATCGTCGTCGCCCTGAACAAGGCCGACATGGTGGACGACGAGGAGATCCTGGAGCTCGTCGAGCTCGAGGTCCGTGAGCTCCTCACCGAGTACGAGTTCCCGGGCGACGACCTGCCGGTCGTCCGCGTCTCCGCGCTGAAGGCGCTGGAGGGCGACAAGGAGTGGGGCGAGAAGCTCCTCGGCCTGATGAAGGCCGTGGACGAGGCCATCCCGCAGCCCGAGCGTGACGTCGACAAGCCGTTCCTGATGCCGATCGAGGACGTCTTCACGATCACCGGTCGTGGCACCGTCGTCACCGGTCGTATCGAGCGTGGTGTCCTCAAGGTCAACGAGACCGTCGACATCATCGGCATCAAGACCGAGAAGACCACCACCACGGTCACCGGCATCGAGATGTTCCGCAAGCTGCTCGACGAGGGCCAGGCCGGTGAGAACGTCGGTCTGCTCCTCCGTGGCATCAAGCGCGAGGACGTCGAGCGCGGCCAGGTCATCATCAAGCCGGGCTCGGTCACCCCGCACACCGAGTTCCTCGCGCAGGCCTACATCCTGTCGAAGGACGAGGGTGGCCGTCACACCCCGTTCTTCAACAACTACCGCCCGCAGTTCTACTTCCGTACCACGGACGTGACCGGCGTCGTGACCCTCCCCGAGGGCACCGAGATGGTCATGCCGGGCGACAACACCGCCATGTCGGTTCAGCTGATCCAGCCGATCGCCATGGAGGAGGGCCTGAAGTTCGCCATCCGTGAGGGTGGCCGGACCGTGGGCGCCGGCCAGGTCACCGAGATCGTCAAGTAGTTTCGACGTTCTGACCTGGCAGCTCGCCACGAGCTGTTGAGGCGGAGGCCCCGCACCGTTCATCCGGTGCGGGGCCTCTGCTGCTTTCGGGTGGCCCTCCGTGCCCCCGCCGGGGCCCCGGGAGCCGCTGTACGGGGGTGAGCCGGGCGCATCGGCCCGGCGGGGCCCCATCGGGCGCACCGGGCCGTCGGCGGCCGGTCCGCGGGCCGGGAGCGATGGTCCTCCGCCGGAAAACGGCCCTGCCGTCTGCGTGGGCATTCGTGACCTGGGGTAGTCTCTAAGGCTCGATTGGCCAGGCCGCCGCCTGGTATGGCAGACTGTCCGGGTTGCTCGGTTGAGTGCCGATGCTGCGCGCCTCCCGCCGGGAGGACCGGAAGCGAGTCCCACAGTACTCGTCGCTCCATCTGCCGTGAGGCAGCGCTGGTGCGGACGTACGGGAATCTTTCGGGAAGTGTCAGCGGGGTGCAGACCAGGCACTCGGTGGGTGTTTTCCCCCGATCGCGGGTCTGGGCCCGCGCCCCCTTGGTTGGGATGTCCTCTGTGGGACATCTGCGTAGAGGGAGCGCGACACGCCCGACCGCGTGGGTCGGAGAAAACGCAGGACTCACCGGGTTCCGGAGCATTCACTAGAGACAGGACTACTAGTAGCCATGGCGGGACAGAAGATCCGCATCCGGCTCAAGGCCTACGACCACGAGGTCATCGATTCCTCGGCGAAGAAGATCGTCGAGACGGTGACCCGCACTGGTGCGTCGGTCGCGGGCCCGGTGCCGCTGCCCACTGAGAAGAACGTGTACTGCGTCATCAAGTCGCCGCACAAGTACAAGGACTCGCGCGAGCACTTCGAGATGCGCACGCACAAGCGCCTGATCGACATCCTCGACCCGACGCCCAAGACCGTTGACTCGCTGATGCGCCTGGACCTTCCGGCCGGCGTTGACATCGAGATCAAGCTCTGAGAGGCGCGGAAGAGATGGCAAAGCAGATCAAGGGCGTCCTGGGCGAGAAGCTCGGCATGACCCAGGTCTGGGACGACAACAACCGTGTCGTCCCGGTGACCGTCGTCAAGGCCGGGCCGTGCATCGTCACCCAGGTCCGTACGAATGACATCGACGGCTACGAGTCGGTCCAGATCGCCTTCGGCGAGATCGACCCGCGCAAGGTGAACAGGCCCCTCAAGGGTCACTTCGCCAAGGCCGACGTGACCCCCCGCCGCCACCTGGTGGAAATCCGCACCTCCGACGCCAGCGAGTACACGCTCGGCCAGGAGGTCACTGCCGCGGTGTTCGAGTCCGGCGTCAAGGTTGACGTCACGGGCAAGAGCAAGGGCAAGGGCTTCGCCGGTGTCATGAAGCGTCACAACTTCAAGGGCCTCGGCGCCGGTCACGGCACCCAGCGCAAGCACCGCTCTCCCGGCTCCATCGGTGGCTGCGCCACCCCGGGCCGTGTGTTCAAGGGCCTCCGCATGGCGGGCCGCATGGGCAACGAGCGGGTCACCACCCAGAACCTGACCGTTCACGCCGTTGACGCGGAGAAGGGCCTGCTCCTCATCAAGGGTGCGGTTCCTGGTCCGAACGGCGGCCTGGTCCTGGTCCGCACTGCGGCCAAGGGGGCCTGAGGACTATGAGCACCATTGACATTCTGTCGCCCGCGGGCGACAAGACCGGGACCGTCGAGCTCCCGGCCGAGATCTTCGACGCCAAGGTCAGCGTTCCGCTGATCCACCAGGTCGTCGTCGCGCAGCTGGCCGCCGCCCGTCAGGGCACGCACAAGGTCAAGACGCGTGGCGAGGTCCGTGGTGGTGGCAAGAAGCCCTACCGCCAGAAGGGCACCGGCCGCGCCCGTCAGGGTTCGACCCGCGCTCCGCAGTTCGCCGGCGGTGGCGTCGTGCACGGCCCCGTGCCGCGCGACTACTCGCAGCGCACCCCCAAGAAGATGAAGGCCGCCGCCCTGCGCGGTGCCCTCACCGACCGGGCCCGCAACGCGCGTATCCACGTCGTCAGCGGCGTGGTCGAGGGTGGCGTGTCCACCAAGGCCGCCCGGACGCTGTTCGGCAAGATCTCGGAGCGCAAGAACCTGCTCCTGATCGTCGAGCGCTCCGACGAGGCCGCGTGGCTGTCCGCCCGCAACCTGCCCCAGGTGCACATCCTGGAGCCGGGCCAGCTGAACACGTACGACGTGATCCGCTCCGAGGACGTGGTCTTCACCCAGGCCGCCTTCGAGACCTTCGTGTCTGGCCCCGAGGCCAACGAGACCGAAGGGAGCGACGCCTGATGGCTGAGACGACCGTAACCAGCAAGACCTTCGCGGACCCGCACGACCTCCTCGTCAAGCCGGTGGTTTCCGAGAAGAGCTACGCGCTGCTGGACGAGAACAAGTACACGTTCATCGTCGACCCGCGTGCCAACAAGACCCAGATCAAGCAGGCCATTGAGAAGGTCTTCTCGGTCAAGGTCACCGGGGTCAACACGATCAACCGCCAGGGCAAGCGCAAGCGCACCCGCACCGGTTTCGGCAAGCGCGCCAACACCAAGCGCGCCATCGTGACCCTCGCCGAGGGCGACCGTATCGACATCTTCGGCCAGGCCTCCTAACGGAGCGCCCTGGTCCGAATATCGGACGAGGACTGAGAAATGGGTATCCGCAAGTACAAGCCGACGACTCCGGGCCGTCGTGGCTCCAGCGTCGCCGACTTCGTCGAGATCACGCGGTCCACGCCGGAGAAGTCGCTGGTCCGCCCCCTGCACAGCAAGGGCGGCCGTAACAACACCGGTCGTGTGACCGTCCGTCACCAGGGTGGTGGCCACAAGCGCGCCTACCGTGTGATCGACTTCCGTCGTCACGACAAGGACGGCGTTCCGGCGAAGGTCGCTCACATCGAGTACGACCCGAACCGCACCGCGCGCATCGCGCTCCTGCACTACGCGGACGGCGAGAAGCGCTACATCATCGCGCCGCGTGGCCTGTCGCAGGGCGACCGTGTCGAGAACGGCCCCGCCGCCGACATCAAGCCCGGCAACAACCTGGCGCTGCGCAACATCCCGGTCGGTACGACCATCCACGCCATCGAGCTGCGGCCCGGCGGCGGCGCGAAGTTCGCCCGCTCCGCGGGTGCCTCCGTGCAGCTGCTGGCGAAGGAGGGCTCCATGGCCCACCTTCGTATGCCGTCCGGTGAGATCCGCCTGGTCGACGTCCGCTGCCGCGCCACCATCGGCGAGGTCGGCAACGCCGAGCAGTCGAACATCAACTGGGGTAAGGCCGGCCGCCTGCGCTGGAAGGGCGTCCGCCCGACCGTCCGCGGTGTCGCGATGAACCCGGTTGACCACCCGCACGGTGGTGGTGAGGGCAAGACCTCCGGTGGTCGCCACCCGGTCAGCCCGTGGGGTCAGAAGGAGGGTCGTACTCGTTCTCCCAAGAAGGCGAGCAGCAAGTACATCGTCCGCCGCCGCAAGACGAACAAGAAGCGCTAGGAGCGGGTTTAGATGCCGCGCAGTCTCAAGAAGGGGCCCTTCGTCGACGACCACCTGATCAAGAAGGTGGACGTACAGAACGAAGCTGGAACCAAGAACGTCATCAAGACCTGGTCCCGTCGCTCGATGATCGTCCCGGCGATGCTGGGCCACACGATCGCGGTGCACAACGGCAAGATCCACGTCCCGGTGTTCGTCACCGAGTCGATGGTCGGCCACAAGCTCGGTGAGTTCTCGCCGACTCGCACCTTCCGAGGCCACGTCAAGGACGACCGGAAGTCGAAGCGCCGCTAATAGCGGGGTGGAACGACTATGACGAACGTGTCAGACACTGAAGGGACAACCATGGAAGCCAGGGCCCAGGCGCGGTACATCCGCGTCACGCCCATGAAGGCCCGCCGCGTGGTGGACCTCATCCGTGGCATGGATGCCGCGGAGGCTCAGGCGGTCCTGCGTTTCGCCCCGCAGGCCGCGAGCGTGCCGGTTGGCAAGGTGCTGGACAGCGCCATTGCCAATGCCGCGCACAACTACGACCACACGGACGCCTCTTCGCTGGTCATCAGCGAGGCGTACGTGGACGAGGGCCCGACCCTGAAGCGGTTCCGTCCGCGTGCCCAGGGCCGTGCCTACCGGATCCGTAAGCGGACCAGCCACATCACCGTGGTCGTCAGCAGCAAGGAAGGAACCCGGTAATGGGCCAGAAGGTTAACCCGCATGGGTTCCGGCTCGGCATCACCACGGACTTCAAGTCCCGCTGGTACGCCGACAAGCTGTACAAGGACTACGTCAAGGAAGACGTCGCCATCCGGCGGATGCTGACGTCCGGCATGGAGCGCGCCGGCATCTCGAAGGTTGAGATCGAGCGCACCCGTGACCGTGTCCGCGTGGACATCCACACCGCTCGCCCGGGCATTGTCATCGGTCGCCGTGGCGCCGAGGCCGACAAGATCCGCGGCCAGCTGGAGAAGCTGACCGGCAAGCAGGTCCAGCTGAACATCCTCGAGGTCAAGAACCCCGAGGTGGACGCTCAGCTGGTGGCCCAGGCCGTCGCCGAGCAGCTGTCCTCCCGTGTCTCCTTCCGTCGCGCCATGCGTAAGAGCATGCAGTCGGCGATGAAGGCGGGCGCCAAGGGCATCAAGATCCAGTGTGGTGGCCGTCTCGGCGGCGCCGAGATGTCCCGCTCGGAGTTCTACCGCGAGGGCCGTGTGCCGCTGCACACGCTCCGCGCGAACGTCGAGTACGGCTTCTTCGAGGCCAAGACGACCTTCGGCCGCATCGGCGTGAAGGTCTGGATCTACAAGGGCGATGTCAAGAACATCGCCGAGGTCCGCGCCGAGAACGCCGCCGCCCGTGCCGGCAACCGTCCGGCCCGTGGTGGTTCCGACCGCCCGGCCGGCCGCGGTGGCCGTGGTGGCGAGCGTGGCGGTCGCGGTCGCAAGCCGCAGCAGAGCGCCGGCGCCGAGGCCCCCAAGGCCGAGGCCGCTGCCGCTGCTCCGGCTGAGAGCACCGGAACGGAGGCCTGACCGACATGCTGATCCCCCGTAGGGTCAAGCACCGTAAGCAGCACCACCCCAAGCGGAACGGTATGTCCAAGGGTGGTACTCAGGTCGCGTTCGGCGAGTACGGCATTCAGGCCATCACTCCGGCGTACGTGACCAACCGCCAGATCGAGGCGGCCCGTATCGCGATGACCCGCCACATCAAGCGTGGCGGCAAGGTCTGGATCAACATCTACCCGGACCGTCCGCTGACCAAGAAGCCTGCCGAGACCCGCATGGGTTCTGGTAAGGGTTCCCCGGAGTGGTGGATCGCGAACGTCAAGCCCGGTCGCGTGATGTTCGAGCTGTCCTACCCGAACGAGAAGATTGCGCGTGAGGCCCTCACTCGCGCAGCCCACAAGCTGCCGATGAAGTGCCGGATCGTCAAGCGCGAGGCAGGTGAAGCGTGATGTCGACCGGTACCAAGGCGTCGGAGCTGCGCGAGCTGGGCAACGAGGAGCTTGTCAACAAGCTCCGCGAGGCCAAGGAAGAGCTGTTCAACCTCCGCTTCCAGGCGGCGACGGGCCAGCTCGAAAACCACGGTCGGCTCAAGGCCGTCCGTAAGGACATCGCCCGGATCTACACCCTGATGCGCGAGCGCGAGCTGGGCATCGAGACGGTGGAGAGCGCCTGATGAGCGAGAACAACGTGACTGAAGAGACCAAGGCCGAGCGCGGCTTCCGCAAGACTCGCGAGGGTCTGGTCGTCAGCGACAAGATGGACAAGACCGTCGTCGTCGCCGTCGAGGACCGCGTGAAGCACGCTCTGTACGGCAAGGTCATCCGCCGTACGAGCAAGCTCAAGGCTCACGACGAGCAGAACGCCGCGGGCATCGGCGACCGTGTCCTCCTCATGGAGACCCGGCCGCTGTCCGCGACGAAGCGCTGGCGCGTCGTCGAGATCCTCGAGAAGGCCAAGTAATCACTCGAAGGGCTGACCCTTCGAGTCAGTTCCGCCAGGCTCCGGGGGCCGCATCGCGGCCCCCGGGGAACCGGCAGACAAACAGGAGATAGACGTGATCCAGCAGGAGTCGCGGCTGCGTGTCGCCGACAACACTGGTGCCAAGGAGATCCTTTGCATCCGTGTTCTCGGTGGCTCCGGTCGCCGCTACGCGGGCATCGGTGACGTCATCGTCGCCACCGTCAAGGACGCGATCCCCGGTGGCAACGTGAAGAAGGGTGACGTCGTCAAGGCGGTCATCGTTCGCACCGTCAAGGAGCGCCGCCGCCAGGACGGCTCGTACATCCGCTTCGACGAGAACGCCGCCGTCATTCTGAAGAACGACGGCGACCCTCGCGGCACCCGTATCTTCGGCCCCGTCGGCCGTGAGCTGCGCGAGAAGAAGTTCATGAAGATCATCTCGCTCGCGCCGGAGGTGCTGTAAGCATGAAGATCAAGAAGGGCGACCTGGTCCAGGTCATCACCGGTAAGGACAAGGGCAAGCAGGGCAAGGTCATCGCGGCCTTCCCCCGTGAGGACCGTGTTCTCGTCGAGGGTGTCAACCGGGTCAAGAAGCACACCAAGGCCGGCCCGACCGCTCGCGGTTCCCAGGCCGGCGGGATCATCACCACCGAGGCCCCCATCCACGTGAGCAACGTTCAGCTCATCGTGGAGAAGGACGGCAACAAGGTCGTGACCCGTGTCGGTTTCCGCTTCGACGACGAGGGCAACAAGATCCGCGTTGCCAAGCGGACGGGTGAGGACATCTGATGGCTACCACCACCACTCCGCGTCTCAAGACGAAGTACCGCGAGGACATCAAGGGCAAGCTGCTTGAGGAGTTCTCGTACGAGAACGTCATGCAGGTCCCGGGCCTCGTCAAGATCGTGGTCAACATGGGTGTGGGCGACGCCGCCCGCGACTCCAAGCTGATCGAGGGTGCCATCAAGGACCTCACCACGATCACCGGCCAGAAGCCGGCCGTCACCAAGGCCCGTAAGTCCATCGCGCAGTTCAAGCTGCGTGAGGGCCAGCCGATCGGTGCACACGTCACCCTCCGTGGCGACCGCATGTGGGAGTTCCTGGACCGCACCCTGTCGCTGGCGCTTCCGCGCATCCGCGACTTCCGTGGTCTGTCCCCCAAGCAGTTCGACGGCCGTGGCAACTACACCTTCGGTCTCACCGAGCAGGTCATGTTCCACGAGATCGACCAGGACAAGATCGACCGCGTCCGGGGTATGGACATCACCGTGGTCACCACGGCGACCAACGACGCTGAGGGCCGCGCGCTCCTCCGTCACCTCGGCTTCCCGTTCAAGGAGGCGTGAGCCGTGGCGAAGAAGGCTCTCATTGCCAAGGCCGCCCGCAAGCCCAAGTTTGCTGTGCGTGCCTACACGCGCTGCCAGCGTTGCGGTCGTCCCCACTCCGTGTACCGCAAGTTCGGCCTCTGCCGCGTGTGCCTTCGTGAGATGGCTCACCGTGGCGAGCTGCCGGGCGTGACCAAGAGCTCCTGGTAGTCCCACCTTTTAGGGATTACCAGACGCTCTCGGTAAGCAGAGGGTCGGCGGAGGCCCAGCGCTCCATGGCTTAGGCTAGGAGGGTTGGGCGTCCGCCGCCCGTACGACTTACTACGCCGTAGGTCCCCGCACCGCACCCGTCCCGCCTCTGTGTGGGGAGAGGGATGGCGCATACAGGAAACCCCGGCGAGAGAGGCCGAAGGCCAATTCATGACCATGACTGATCCGATCGCAGACATGCTGACCCGTCTGCGTAACGCGAACTCGGCATACCACGACTCCGTGACGATGCCGCACAGCAAGATCAAGTCGCACATCGCAGAGATCCTCCAGCAGGAGGGCTTCATCACGGGCTGGAAGGTCGAGGACGCCGAGGTCGGCAAGAACCTCGTCCTCGAGCTCAAGTTCGGCCCGAACCGTGAGCGCTCCATCGCGGGCATCAAGCGGATCTCGAAGCCGGGTCTCCGCGTGTACGCGAAGTCCACCAACCTGCCCAAGGTGCTCGGTGGCCTCGGCGTGGCGATCATCTCCACGTCCCACGGGCTGCTCACCGGCCAGCAGGCGCAGAAGAAGGGCGTGGGTGGGGAAGTCCTCGCCTACGTCTGGTAGTCGGGAACGGAGGAAAAGCAATGTCGCGTATCGGCAAGCTCCCCATCCAGGTTCCCGCCGGTGTGGATGTCTCCATCGACGGCCGCACGGTCGAGGTGAAGGGCCCGAAGGGCACCCTGACCCACACCGTTGCCGCGCCGATCGAGATCGCCAAGGGTGAGGACGGCGTTCTGAACGTCACCCGCCCCAACGACGAGCGTCAGAACAAGGCCCTGCACGGCCTGTCCCGCACGCTGGTGGCGAACATGATCACCGGTGTGACCAAGGGGTACACGAAGGCGCTCGAAATCAGCGGTGTCGGTTACCGCGTCGCCGCGAAGGGCTCCAACCTGGAGTTCCAGCTCGGTTACAGCCACTCGATCCTGGTGGAGGCCCCCGAGGGGATCTCCTTCAAGGTCGAGTCGCCGACCAAGTTCTCGGTCGAGGGCATCGACAAGCAGAAGGTCGGCGAGGTCGCCGCGAACATCCGCAAGCTGCGCAAGCCCGACCCCTACAAGGCCAAGGGCGTGAAGTACGCGGGCGAGGTTATCCGCCGCAAGGTCGGAAAGGCGGGTAAGTAAGCCATGGCATACGGTGTGAAGATCGCCAAGGGTGACGCGTACAAGCGCGCCGCCATCAAGCGCCGCCACATTCGCATCCGCAAGCGTGTCTCTGGCACGGCGGAGCGTCCGCGCCTGGTCGTGACGCGTTCCAACCGTCACATCGTCGCGCAGGTCATCGACGACATCGCGGGCCACACGGTGGCCTCGGCGTCGACCCTGGACAGCTCGATCCGCAACGGTGAGGGCGACAAGAGCGCCCTGGCCAAGCAGGTCGGCTCCCTGGTCGCCGAGCGTGCCAAGGCCGCCGGTGTCGAGTCCGTCGTGTTCGACCGTGGTGGCAACCAGTACGCCGGGCGCATCGCCGCCCTGGCGGACGCCGCTCGTGAGGCCGGGCTCAAGTTCTGAGCCGCCGTTCGCGCATGCGACTTACGAGTCGTTGCGTAGCTAGCGGAAATAGAGAGAGGTAATTCCAATGGCTGGACCCCAGCGCCGCGGAAGCGGTGCCGGTGGCGGCGAGCGGCGGGACCGGAAGGGCCGTGACGGCGGCGCAGCTGCCGCCGAGAAGACCGCTTATGTTGAGCGCGTCGTCGCGATCAACCGCGTCGCCAAGGTTGTGAAGGGTGGTCGTCGCTTCAGCTTCACCGCGCTGGTCGTGGTGGGCGACGGTGACGGCACCGTTGGTGTCGGTTACGGCAAGGCCAAGGAGGTGCCGGCCGCCATCGCCAAGGGTGTGGAGGAGGCCAAGAAGCACTTCTTCAAGGTTCCCCGTATCCAGGGCACCATCCCCCACCCGATCCAGGGTGAGAAGGCGGCGGGCGTCGTCCTGCTGAAGCCTGCTTCCCCCGGTACCGGTGTTATCGCCGGTGGTCCGGTGCGCGCCGTTCTGGAGTGCGCCGGTATCCACGACATCCTGTCGAAGTCGCTCGGCTCCGACAACGCGATCAACATCGTGCACGCGACTGTGGCGGCCCTGAAGGGCCTCCAGCGTCCCGAGGAGATCGCGGCCCGCCGCGGTCTGCCTCTGGAGGACGTGGCCCCGGCGGCCCTGCTCCGTGCGCGTGCGGGGGCGGGTGTCTGATGGCCCGCCTCAAGATCACGCAGAAGAAGTCGTACATCGGCAGCAAGCAGAACCACCGCGACACCCTCCGTTCGCTGGGCCTCAAGCGGCTCAACGACGTGGTTGTCAAGGAGGATCGTCCCGAGTTCCGCGGCATGGTGCACACCGTCCGCCACCTCGTGACGGTCGAGGAGGTCGACTGACATGGCGGACAACAACCCGCTGCGCCTCCACAACCTCGCCCCCGCCCCGGGCGCCAAGACCGCCAAGACCCGTGTGGGTCGTGGTGAGGCGTCCAAGGGTAAGACCGCAGGTCGTGGAACCAAGGGCACCAAGGCCCGCTACCAGGTTCCGGAGCGCTTCGAGGGTGGGCAGATGCCCCTCCACATGCGTCTTCCGAAGCTGCGTGGGTTCAAGAACCCGTTCCGCACCGAGTACCAGGTCGTGAACCTGGACAAGCTGGCCGCGCTCTACCCGCAGGGTGGCGAGGTCACGGTGGCCGATCTGGTCGCCAAGGGTGCGGTGCGCAAGAACCAGCTCGTCAAGGTCCTGGGCCAGGGCGAGATCTCCGTGGCGCTGGCGGTGACGGTTGACGCCGTCTCCGGCTCCGCCAAGGAGAAGATCACCGCCGCTGGCGGTACGGTCACCGAGCTCGTCTGAGACGGGCTCAGCGTGGCTGACAGCTGAAACACCCGACCGGGGATGCCCTCTCAAATGGGGCATCCCCGGTTGGTCGTTCCAAGGGGGGCACCGTCGCCGGTAAGGTGGCGTGCACTGTTGCTGTAAAGATGCGGGGGCTCTGTCCTCGTACCCGTAAGGTCCGCTTTCATCGGGACCGTACGGGATTGCCTGAATCGTATTCGTCGATCCTCAAGACCGTCACCTCTGACGCACTTGCGCGGGGGTCGCAGGAGGCACCGTGCTCACCGCGTTCGCCCGGGCGTTCAAGACGCCCGACCTGCGCAAGAAGCTGCTGTTCACGCTCGGCATCATCGTGCTGTACCGGCTCGGGTCACATGTCCCGGTACCAGGCGTCGATTACCAGAACGTACAGATCTGCGTCGCCCAGGCCCAGGAGAACAACAACAGCCTGTTCGGCCTGGTGAATATGTTCAGTGGCGGTGCGCTGCTGCAGATCACCATCTTCGCTCTGGGCATCATGCCGTACATCACGGCGAGCATCATCCTCCAGCTGCTGACCGTGGTCATTCCACGGCTGGAAGCCCTCAAGAAGGAGGGTCAGTCCGGAACCGCGAAGATTACGCAGTACACCCGTTATCTGACCGTCGCGCTGGCGGTGTTGCAGGGCACCGGCCTGGTGGCGACCGCCCGTAGTGGCGCTCTCTTCAGCGGCTGTCGAGTCGCCAATGAGATCGTTCCAGACCGGTCCATGTTCACCACCATCACGATGGTCATCACCATGACCGCCGGTACCGCCGCAGTCATGTGGCTCGGTGAGCTGATCACCGACCGGGGCATCGGTAATGGCATGTCCATCCTGATGTTCATCTCCATCGCGGCCGGATTCCCCGGCTCGCTCTGGGCCATCAAGGAGAGCGGCACGCTCGCCAAGGGCTGGATCGAGTTCGGCACGGTCATCGTGATCGGCTTTGTGATGGTGGCCCTGGTCGTCTTCGTGGAGCAGGCTCAGCGCCGAGTTCCGGTCCAGTACGCCAAGCGCATGATCGGCCGGCGTTCCTACGGCGGAACGTCCACGTACATTCCGCTCAAGGTGAACCAGGCCGGTGTGATCCCGGTCATCTTCGCCTCGTCGCTTCTCTACATTCCGGCCCTGGTGGCGCAGTTCTCCAGCGGGACTTCAGAGTGGAAGACCTGGATCGAGTCATACTTCGTCACAGGTGACCATCCCTACTACATCACCGCTTACTTCCTTCTCATCGTTTTCTTCGCCTTCTTCTATGTAGCCATCTCGTTCAACCCCGAAGAAGTCGCGGACAACATGAAGAAGTATGGTGGCTTCATCCCGGGTATCCGGGCTGGTCGACCTACTGCCGAGTATCTGAGCTATGTGCTCAACAGGATCACTTGGCCGGGCTCGCTGTATCTGGGCCTGATCGCTCTTGTCCCGACGATGGCGTTGGCGAGCTTCGGTGGCGCGAACCAGAACTTCCCGTTCGGCGGGACGAGCATCCTCATCATCGTGGGTGTGGGTCTGGAGACCGTGAAGCAGATCGAGAGCCAGCTCCAGCAGCGCAATTACGAAGGGTTCCTCCGCTAATGCGAATCGTCCTCGTCGGACCACCCGGTGCGGGCAAGGGAACGCAGGCCGCGTACCTCGCTCAGAACCTGTCGATCCCGCACATCTCAACGGGCGATCTCTTCCGGGCCAACATCAGCCAGGGGACAGACCTCGGGCGGAAGGCCAAGTCCTACATGGACGCGGGAGAGCTGGTGCCCGATGAGGTCACCATCGGCATGGCCAAGGACCGGATGGAGCGGCCGGACGCCGCCGGGGGCTTTCTGCTCGACGGCTTCCCGCGGAATGTCTCGCAGGCCGAGGCGCTGGACGCGATGCTGAAGTCCGAGGGCATGACCCTCGACGCGGTGCTGGACCTGGAGGTCCCCGAGGACGAGGTCGTGAAGCGGATCGCCGGTCGGCGCATCTGCCGCAACGACTCCAGCCATGTCTTCCATGTCACCTACTCGCCGCCGGCCCAGGAGGGCGTCTGCGACGTCTGCGGCGGCGAGCTGTACCAGCGCGACGACGACTCCGAGGAGACCGTCCGCAAGCGTCTGGAGGTCTACCACACCCAGACCGAGCCGATCATCGACTACTACCGGGGCCAGGGCCTCGTGGTGACGATCTCGGCGCTGGGCAAGGTCACCGAGGTGACAGAGCGGGCGATGACCGCGCTGAAGGGCCAGACCGGGGACGCCGCGTAGCTCCAGCGGTAGAGCAGTGCAGTGGTAGAGCAGTGCAGCAGTGCATGACAGCCGGCCGCGGTGTCCGATGGGCACCGCGGCCGTACTGTTGAGCGGGGGCCGCGACGGCGCGGGCCCGCGGGCGACACGGCCCATCCGAGACGACAGAGGTGGAAGGCAAGGCCATGGTGCAGATCAAGACCCCGGAGCAGATCGCGAAGATGCGTGAGGCGGGGCTGGTCGTCGCGGCGATCCACGCCGCGACCCGTGAGGCCGCCGTGCCCGGCGCCACCACCAGGGACCTGGACGAGGTCGCCCGCAAGGTGATCGCCGAGCACGGGGCGAAGTCGAACTTCCTGGGGTACGGGGGCTTCCCCGCCACCATCTGCACCTCGGTGAACGAGGTCGTGGTCCATGGCATCCCGGACGACAAGACGGTCCTGCGGGACGGCGACATCATCTCCATCGACGCCGGCGCCATCGTGGACGGCTGGCACGGCGACGCCGCGTACACCGCCTTCGTCGGCAGCGGTCACGCACCGGAGCTGGTCGAGCTGTCCCGGGTGACCGAGGAGTCGATGTGGGCCGGGATCGCCGCCATGAAGGCGGGCAACCGCCTGGTGGACATCTCCCGGGCGATCGAGACCTACATCCGCCGCCAGCCCAAGATCGGCGGCGGTCGGTACGGCATCGTCGAGGACTACGGCGGCCATGGCATCGGCACCGAGATGCACATGGACCCGCATCTGCTGAACTATGTGGCCCGCAAGCGCGGCAAGGGCCCCAAGCTGGTCCCCGGCTTCTGTCTGGCGATCGAGCCGATGGTGTCGCTGGGCACCCCGCGGACCGAGGTGCTGGCCGACGACTGGACGGTGATCACCACCGACGGCACCTGGTCCTCGCACTGGGAGCACTCGGTGGCGCTGACCGAGGAGGGGCCGCTGGTGCTCACCTCCCCGGACTGCGGCCGGGCCAAGCTGGCCGTCCTGGGCGTCACCGCCGCCCCGGACCCGCTGGGCTGATCCCGGGACCGGCCGGACCCGGCCACTCCCGGACGCGGCCCCGCGTAAGGATCACGATCCCTGGGCACACTCCCTGGATTCGTCTTTTCCCAGGGCCTGACGTAGACTGATGCGTCGGCTCTCGTGTACCCGTGTGTCCGCACATGGCGACGGGAGTCGATCAAGGTAGCCGATTCGAAGGGCGAAGCGTGGCCAAGAAGCAAGGTGCCATCGAAATCGAGGGCACCGTGATCGAGTCCCTCCCGAACGCGATGTTCAAGGTGGAGCTTCAGAACGGTCACAAGGTCCTCGCGCACATCTCCGGCAAGATGCGGATGCACTACATCCGAATCCTCCCGGACGACCGGGTCGTCGTGGAGCTGTCTCCGTACGACCTGACGCGTGGCCGGATCGTCTACCGCTACAAGTAGATCTTGTCGAGCCCCTTCCGGGGGCGTCGGCACTGACCCGGAGAACCTCACCCCATGAAGGTCAAGCCGAGCGTCAAGAAGATCTGCGACAAGTGCAAGGTGATCCGCCGTCACGGTCGGGTCATGGTCATCTGCGACAACCTGCGCCACAAGCAGCGCCAGGGCTGACGCACGCCGACCTGCACTTTCCGCAGTTCTTCGCGCGACGCGAGCATAAAACGTACATACGCAGAACACGTCCGGCCGCTCATCGGCGGCTGACGACACCTCCGGCGGGGGCCGGAGACCCGGTTCGTACCACTCCTCTGCATCGTCAGGGAGTCGGCGGGCGGGAGTGGTTCTGCGGAAGACCCCCGAACACACAGGAGCCATTGCATGGCACGCGTTTCCGGTGTTGACATCCCTCGCGAGAAGCGGGTGGAGATCGCACTCACCTACGTCTTCGGCATCGGCCGCACCCTGGCGCAGGAGACCCTCGCCGCCACCGGTGTGAACCCGAACACCCGCGTTCGTGACCTGTCCGAAGAGGACCTGGTCAAGATCCGCGAGTACGTGGACAACAACATCAAGACCGAGGGTGACCTCCGTCGCGAGATCCAGGCCGACATCCGCCGCAAGGTCGAGATCGGCTGCTACCAGGGTCTGCGCCACCGCCGCGGTCTGCCGGTCCACGGCCAGCGCACCAGCACGAACGCCCGTACCCGCAAGGGCCCGCGTCGCGCCATCGCCGGCAAGAAGAAGCCGGGCAAGAAGTAGTCCTCAGCGGACACGGCGGATGTTCCGGGGGGAGACCCCCGGGCGCCGCGATATCCAGCGGTCTTCGCTGCAGGACCGACCACCTCCCGTAGGAGTAAGAGATGCCCCCCAAGGGACGTCAGGGCGCTGCCAAGAAGGTGCGCCGCAAGGAAAAGAAGAACGTCGCTCACGGCCACGCGCACATCAAGAGCACGTTCAACAACACGATCGTCTCGATCACGGACCCGTCCGGCAACGTGATCTCCTGGGCCTCCGCCGGCCACGTCGGCTTCAAGGGCTCGCGCAAGTCCACCCCCTTCGCCGCGCAGATGGCCGCCGAGTCGGCCGCCCGCCGCGCGCAGGAGCACGGCATGCGCAAGGTCGACGTCTTCGTCAAGGGTCCCGGCTCCGGCCGTGAGACCGCGATCCGCTCCCTCCAGGCCACTGGCCTCGAGGTCGGCTCGATCCAGGACGTCACCCCCACGCCGCACAACGGCTGCCGTCCGCCGAAGCGCCGCCGCGTCTGACGCACGGGCTCGGCCCGGCCGGTTGTCGACTGGGGGTGTGGGGGTTATCCCCCTCATACCGCAGTACGGCTGCCGTCCGCCGAAGCGCCGCCGCGTCTGACGCACGGCCGTAGGCCGAAGCGCTGTCCCCGGACACGCTTCACTCTGAGTGTTCGGGCGGTACGACCCCTTCCGGGACGTGCCGCCCGTACCCTTGCACCATGCATGCCGGGCATCAAATAGCGGGTGCCCCTGACTGAAGGACCGATGCACATGCTGATCGCTCAGCGTCCCTCGCTGACCGAAGAGGTCGTCGACGAGTACCGCTCGCGGTTCGTGATCGAGCCGCTGGAGCCGGGCTTCGGCTACACACTCGGCAACTCCCTCCGCCGTACCCTCCTCTCCTCGATCCCGGGTGCGGCGGTCACGTCCATCCGTGTCGATGGCGTGCTGCACGAGTTCACCACCGTGCCGGGCGTCAAGGAGGACGTCACGGACATGATCCTCAACATCAAGCAGCTGGTCGTCTCCTCGGAGCACGACGAGCCGGTCGTGATGTACCTGCGCAAGCAGGGCCCGGGTCTGGTCACCGCCGCCGACATCGCGCCCCCGGCCGGTGTCGAGGTGCACAACCCCGACCTGGTCCTCGCCACCCTGAACGGCAAGGGCAAGCTGGAGATGGAGCTGACCGTCGAGCGCGGTCGCGGCTATGTCTCCGCCGTGCAGAACAAGCAGGTGGGCCAGGAGATCGGCCGTGTGCCGGTCGACTCCATCTACTCCCCGGTGCTCAAGGTCACGTACAAGGTCGAGGCCACCCGAGTCGAGCAGCGCACCGACTTCGACAAGCTGATCGTCGATGTCGAGACCAAGCAGGCCATGCGCCCGCGTGACGCCATGGCGTCGGCCGGTAAGACCCTGGTCGAGCTGTTCGGTCTCGCCCGCGAGCTGAACATCGACGCCGAGGGCATCGACATGGGTCCGTCCCCGACGGACGCCGCGCTCGCCGCGGATCTGGCGCTGCCGATCGAGGAGCTGGAGCTGACGGTCCGCTCCTACAACTGCCTCAAGCGCGAGGGCATCCACTCCGTGGGTGAGCTGGTCGCCCGCTCCGAGGCCGATCTGCTCGACATCCGCAACTTCGGTGCGAAGTCGATCGACGAGGTCAAGGCGAAGCTGGCCGGCATGGGCCTGGCGCTCAAGGACAGCCCGCCCGGATTCGACCCGACGGCTGCGGCGGACGCGTTTGGCGCGGACGACGACGCGGATGCCGGGTTCGTGGAGACTGAGCAGTACTGAGGCTTCCCGGGGAGCGGGGACGGTGCGGCGCCGTAGTGGCCTGTCGCGCAGTTCCCCGCGCCCCTGATGGGGCTTGAGCCGCGTTTTCGGCCGCGTGCACGCGGTGGCTGATCGCGCAGTTCCCCGCGCCCCTCAAAAACTGCCCGTAGGCACCCGCCTGCGGGGTCCTGACACCGGTACCTGGTACGGCCGGTGCAGCACACAAGGAGAAACACCATGCCGCGTCCCGCAAAGGGTGCCCGTCTGGGCGGCAGCGCCGCGCACGAGCGTCTGCTTCTCGCGAACCTCGCGAAGTCGCTGTTCGAGCACGGTCGCATCACCACGACCGAGGCCAAGGCCCGTCGCCTGCGTCCGGTCGCCGAGCGTCTGATCACCAAGGCCAAGAAGGGCGACATCCACAACCGTCGCCTGGTCCTGCAGACGATCACGGACAAGGGCATCGTCCACGCCCTCTTCACCGAGATCGCCCCGCGTTACGCCGAGCGCCCGGGTGGCTACACCCGTATCACCAAGATCGGCAACCGCCGTGGTGACAACGCGCCCATGGCCGTGATCGAGCTGGTCGAGGGCGAGATCGCCAAGAAGGCGACCGTCGCCGAGGCCGAGGCCGCCACGCAGCGCGCGGTCAAGGAAGACGCCCTCAAGAAGGAGGAGGCGCCCGCCGAGGACGCCCCCGCCGCCGAGGTCGTCGAGGACGCCAAGCCGTCCGAGGAGTCCAAGGACGCCTGATCGCCTCCGGGTGATCGCCGAACGGGTCCGTTCCCTCCGGGGAGCGGGCCCGTTCCGCATGTGCCGGGCACCCGGCGCGCTCTGAGAGGATCTAGGGGTGAGTGATGAGGTGGAGCCCGGTTTCGTCCGGGTACGGCTGGACCTTTCCTACGACGGCGCCGGGTTCTCCGGCTGGGCCAAGCAGGCGGGTGGCCGGCGGACCGTCCAGGGGGACATCGAGGACGCGCTGCGGACCGTGACCCGGTCGTCCCGGACGTATGAGCTGACCGTCGCCGGGCGGACCGACGCCGGGGTGCACTCCCGGGGCCAGGTGGCCCATGTGGACCTCCCCGTCGAGCTGTGGGCCGAGCACCGGGAGAAGCTGCTGAAGCGGCTGGCCGGGCGGCTCTCCCGGGATGTGCGGATCTGGCGGGCCGAGGAGGCCCCGGCGGGGTTCAACGCACGTTTCTCGGCCATCTGGCGCCGCTATGCGTACCGGGTGAGCGACCACCCGGGCGGGGTCGACCCGCTGCTGCGCGGCCATGTGCTCTGGCACGACTGGCCGCTGGATGTGGCGGCCATGAACGCCGCCGCCGAGCGGCTCCTCGGGGAGCACGACTTCGCCGCGTACTGCAAGAAGCGCGAGGGCGCGACGACGATCCGTACCCTCCAGGAGCTGTCCTGGGTGCGGGACGCCTCCGGGGTGATCACGGCCACCGTGCGGGCCGACGCGTTCTGCCACAACATGGTGCGTTCGCTGGTGGGCGCGCTGCTCTTCGTCGGCGACGGTCACCGGCCGGTCGAGTGGCCGGGGAAGGTGCTGGCCGCGGGGGTACGGGACTCGGCGGTCCATGTCGTACGCCCCCACGGTCTCACCCTGGAGGAGGTCGGCTACCCCGCCGACGAGCTGCTGGCCGCCCGGAACCGGGAGGCCCGCAACAAGCGGTCGCTGCCGGGGTCAGCCGGCTGCTGCTGACGCCCTGTCCTCGCCGCGCCGCACGATCTCGCGGAAGACGAATTCGGCCACGTCGTCACCGGCCTTGAAGGCGGCCTCGTCGCCCTTCTCGACCGACTTGTCGTTGGTCAGGCCGGTGGTGGTGAAGTAGGCGTAGCGGCCGTAGGAGTTGGCCGTGAAGCGGCAGACCGGGCCGCCCTTGCAGAACTCGGGGCCGCCCTTGGCCTTGAGCGGGGCGATATTGCCCCGGGAGTCCTGCACGGCCTTCTTGGCCTCGCGCTCATTGCCGAAGACGGCGACACCGACGGTGACGGCGATCTTGTCCTTGCCGTAGGTGGCGCGGAGGACCTGGTCGCAGCCGTTGCGTTCGAGGACATCGCCGAGACCGCTCTGGGTGACCTCGGAGCAGGCGTCGGCGCGGGCCACCGTGGACTTGGTGTAGACGCGGTCGCCCATGGTCAGCTTGCGGCCGGGGAAGACGGTGTCGACGGTGAGCGGCGCGGTGTCCAGCTTCTCGTCGGAGACGATCTCCTTGGCGGTGGGCGGGGGCTTCTGCTCGCCGGGGGTGCCGGAGGCGGAGGCGCCGCCGGTGGGCTTGGCCTCGTTGTTCTTGGCGTTCTTGGAGTCCTGGGGGTCATCGCCGGACAGCAGCACCACCGTGGTGACGACCGCGACGGCGGTGGCGGCCACGGCGGCGCCGACGATCGTCATCAGCCGCTTGCGGCGGTTGCGGGCGGCGGAGGCGTCGGCCAGCGCGGCCCAGTCGGGGGTGGCACTGGCCGCGGGGAGCCGCTGGGGCTGCTGGTACCCCTGCTGCGGGGCCTGCGGGGCCTGAGGTGTCTGTGGGGGCTGCTGCTGGTACGGGGGCTGCTGAGGGTGCGGATACGGCTGCCCCTGCTGGTACGGGTTGGGCTGCTGCCCCCCGGGCCCGGCGCCCTGCCCCTGTCCCTGCCCCTGGCCTCGTCCCGGTCCCTGCCCTTGGCTCGATCCCTGCCCCTGGCCCTGGCTGTACGGGCCGGGCTGCTGGTACGGCCCCGGGGTGCCCTGCTGACCACCGTACGGACTCTGCTGAGGGTTCTGCTGACCGGATCCGTACGGATTTCCGTCCTGTCCGCCGGACCCCCACTGAGGTCCCCCCTGACCGATGCTCATGCCGCGCATCCTAAACCGGTTGGGTGCCGGTGGCGCGGGAGGACAGAATCAGGGGCATGGGACATCTCGAAGCCGGACACCTGGAGTACTACCTGCCGGACGGGCGGGTGCTGCTCGGTGATGTGTCGTTCCGGGTGGGCGAGGGCGCGGTGGTCGCCCTCGTCGGGGCGAACGGCGCCGGCAAGACCACTCTGCTGCGATTGATCGCGGGGGAGCTGCAACCCCATGGCGGCTCCGTCGCCGTCAGTGGCGGCCTCGGGGTGATGCGCCAGTTCATCGGCTCGGTACGGGACGAGCGCACCGTACGGGATCTGCTGGTCTCGCTCGCCCAGCCCCGGGTACGGGAGGCCGCGCGGGCCGTGGACGAGGCCGAGCACCTGATCATGACGGTGGACGACGAGGCCGCGCAGATGCGGTACGCCCAGGCGCTGAGCGACTGGGCGGAGGCGCGCGGCTACGAGGCCGAGACCCTCTGGGACATGTGCACCATGGCGGCGCTCGGTGTCCCCTATGAGCGGGCCCAGTGGCGCGAGCTGAGGACCCTCAGCGGCGGTGAGCAGAAGCGGCTGGCCCTGGAGGCGCTGCTGCGCGGCCCCGACGAGGTGCTGCTGCTGGACGAGCCGGACAACTATCTGGACGTCCCGGGCAAGCGCTGGCTGGAGGAGCGGCTGAAGGAGACCCGTAAGACGGTCCTCTTCGTCTCCCACGACCGGGAGCTGCTGTCGCGCGCCGCGCAGAAGATCGCCAGTGTGGAGCCCGGCCCCGCCGGGTCGGACGTCTGGGTGCACGGCGGTGGCTTCGACACCTATCACGAGGCACGCGCCGAGCGCTTCGAGCGCTTCGAGGAGCTGCGCCGGCGGTGGGACGAGAAGCGGGCGCAGCTGAAGCGGCTGGTGCTGGACATGCAGCAGTACGCGTCCCGGAGCGACGAGATGGCCTCCCGCTATCAGGCGGCCAAGACCCGGCTGCGCAAGTTCGACGAGGCCGGGCCGCCGCCCGAGCCGCCCCGGAAGCAGGAGATCCGGATGCGGCTGCGGGGCGGCCGGACCGGGGTGCGCGCGGTGACCTGCCGGCAGCTGGAGCTGACCGGGCTGATGAAACCGTTCGACCTGGAGGTCTTCTACGGCGAGCGGGTCGCGGTCCTGGGGTCGAACGGCTCGGGGAAGTCCCACTTCCTGCGGCTGCTCGCGGGGGACACCTCGGTGGCGCACACCGGTGAGTGGAAGCTGGGCGCCCGGGTGGTGCCCGGCCACTTCGCCCAGACCCATGCCCATCCGGAGCTGCTGGGCCGCACCCTGGTGGACATCCTGTGGACCGAGTACGCCAAGGACCGGGGGGCGTCGATGTCCGCGCTGCGCCGGTACGAGCTGGAGCGACAGGGGGACCAGACCTTCGACCGGCTCTCCGGCGGTCAGCAGGCGCGTTTCCAGATCCTGCTGCTGGAGCTGGCGGGGACCACGGCGCTGCTGCTGGACGAGCCGACCGACAACCTCGACCTGGAGTCGGCGGAGGCGCTCCAGGAGGGGCTGGAGGCGTACGACGGGACGGTTCTCGCCGTCACCCACGACCGCTGGTTCGCCCGGTCCTTCGACCGCTATCTGGTCTTCGGCTCGGACGGGGTGGTGCGCGAGACGCCCGGCCCGGTCTGGGACGAGCGCCGGGTGCGGCGGGCGCGGTGAGTGGGGGCAGACGCCCGTAGCGGCCGATAGTGACCGGTAGCCGCCGCTGGGCAGTGGCCGCTCGGCGGTGACCGACAGTGATCGGCGGTGATGAGCGGTGGCCGGCGGTAGGATGATCCGGGTGATGGTGGCCACGGGTGGCCCGTCCGTCACTTTCGGCCACCGGCACCGGGGCCTTCCGGGCGGGTCCGGAGGTCCCGTCCGACCCCCTCGGGCAGATCGTTTTGACCCGTCCGGCGGTGCGCGGGTAGTCTTCTGCTTCGTTATGCGTATTGGCTTGCTCTATCTCACGTGAGGGGCCCTTACGCCGGTCCACCGGACCGATGACCAGCGGTAGGCGATCGGGTTGCGTCCCCGGGATCCACCACAGCTGTCGTGCATCGTTCGGGTGGCCTTGTCAGGACCCGCTCCCGGGACCCTTGGGTCCGGGGAGTCCCACTCACTGAAGAAGCGAAGGCTACGACCGTGCGTACGTACAGCCCCAAGCCCGGCGATGTGACGCGTCAGTGGCACGTCATCGACGCGCAGGACGTTGTCCTGGGCCGTCTGGCGACCACCGCCGCCACCCTGCTGCGCGGCAAGCACAAGCCGATCTACGCCCCCCACGTCGACGCTGGTGACTTCGTCATCATCATCAACGCGGACAAGGTGCACCTCTCCGGCAACAAGCGGACCCAGAAGATGGCGTACCGCCACTCGGGTTACCCGGGTGGTCTGCGCTCCGTCCGCTACGACGAGCTGCTGGCGAAGAGCCCGGAGAAGGCCGTGGAGAAGGCCATCAAGGGCATGCTCCCCAAGAACACCCTGGGCCGTCAGATGCTCTCGAAGCTGAAGGTCTACGCGGGTGAGAACCACCCGCACGCTGCTCAGCAGCCGGTCCCGTTCGAGATCACCCAGGTCGCGCAGTAGTTCCGGCCACCCCCTAAGACGAAAAGAATCTGAGGAGCATCGTGGCCGAGACCACCGCTGAAATCCCCGTCGAGGGCGAAGAGACCTACGCTGAGGTCACCACCTTCGAGTCCGAGGTGCCGCTGGAGGGTGAGTACACCTCCGAGTCCCTCGCCTCGCGCTTCGGCGACCCGCAGCCGGCCGCCGGCCTGGGCCGTCGCAAGAACGCCATCGCCCGTGTCCGGATCGTTCCGGGCTCCGGCAAGTGGAAGATCAACGGTCGCACCCTTGAGGACTACTTCCCCAACAAGGTGCACCAGCAGGAAGTCAACGAGCCCTTCAAGGTGCTCGAGCTCGACGACCGGTACGACGTTGTCGCCCGTATCTCCGGTGGCGGCGTCTCCGGCCAGGCCGGTGCCCTGCGCCTCGGCGTGGCCCGTGCGCTGAACGAGGCGGACGTGGACAACAACCGCGGCCCGCTGAAGAAGGCCGGCTTCCTGAGCCGCGACGACCGTGCGGTCGAGCGCAAGAAGGCCGGTCTGAAGAAGGCCCGTAAGGCCCCGCAGTACAGCAAGCGTTAATCGCTCGCTCGGTCTGCTTGTACATACGCCCCGGCGGCACTCCGTGCTGCCGGGGCGTACGTCTTTCCCCGACCGGGCCAGCCGCATCGGCCGGAGCGCCCCCTTTCGGCCCAGTCTGGGCATACTCGGCCCACCTGGGGCATAGAACGAACAGGAAGCGTTCATAGGCTTGCCTTTTTGGAGATTCACGGAGATTCCGGAGGACAGCTGTGGGACGACTCTTCGGCACGGACGGGGTACGCGGTGTCGCCAACGCGGACCTGACGGCTGAGCTGGCGCTGGGCCTCTCGGTCGCCGCCGCGCATGTGCTCGCCGAAGCGGGAAGCTTTGCCGGGCACCGCCCGACCGCCGTGGTCGGCCGTGATCCACGGGCCTCGGGTGAGTTCCTGGAGGCCGCCGTGGTCGCCGGGCTCGCCAGCGCGGGCGTGGACGTCCTGCGCGTGGGTGTCCTGCCCACTCCCGCGGTGGCCCACCTCACCGGGGCGCTCGGCGCCGACCTCGGGGTGATGCTCTCCGCGAGCCACAACGCCATGCCCGACAACGGCATCAAGTTCCTCGCCCGCGGCGGTCACAAGCTCGCCGACGAGCTGGAGGACCGTATCGAGTCGGTGTACGAGCAGCATCGCGCGGGCGAGCCCTGGAACCGCCCCACCGGTGCCGGGGTCGGCCGGGTCCACGACTACGACCAGGGCTTCGACACCTATGTCGCCCATCTGGTGTCCGTACTGCCCAACCGCCTCGACGGACTGAAGGTCGTCCTGGACGAGGCGCACGGCGCCGCCTCCCGGGTCTCCCCGGAGGCCTTCGCGCGGGCCGGGGCCGAGGTGGTCACCATCGGCGCCGAGCCGGACGGGCTCAACATCAACGACGGCTGTGGCTCCACCCACCTCGACCCGCTCAAGGCCGCGGTCGTGGCGCACGGCGCCCACTTCGGCATCGCCCACGACGGCGACGCCGACCGCTGCCTCGCCGTCGACGCCACCGGCACCGAGGTCGACGGCGACCAGATCATGGCCGTCCTGGCGCTGGCGCTGCACGAGGCGGGCGCGCTGCGCGGCAACACCGTCGTCGGCACCGTGATGTCCAACCTCGGCTTCAAGCTGGCGATGGAGCGCGAGGGCATCGAGGTGGTGCAGACCGCGGTCGGCGACCGCTATGTCCTGGAGGCGATGAAGGAGCACGGCTACGCCCTCGGCGGCGAGCAGTCCGGCCATGTCATCGCCCTGGACCACGCCACCACCGGCGACGGCACCCTCACCGGTCTGCTGCTGGCGTCCCGGGTGGCCGCCACCGGCCGTTCGCTGGCCGAGCTGGCCGCGGTGATGGAGCGGCTGCCGCAGGTCCTGATCAACGTTCCCGATGTCGACAAGGCCCGGGTGCACACCTCCGGCGAGCTGGCGGCCGCGGTCGCCGAGGCCGCGCGGGAGCTGGGCACCAGCGGCCGGGTGCTGCTGCGCCCCTCCGGTACGGAGCCGCTGGTCCGGGTCATGGTCGAGGCGGCCGACATCGATCAGGCGCGCGCGGTGGCGGAGCGTCTCGCGGATGTGGTGAAGTCCGCCCTGGGCTGATCCCCGGGCGTACGCGCTGTTGGAGGCCCCGCCGGTCCGCCGGCGGGGCCTCGTCCGTACCGGGCCTCCCGGGTTACCGAGCCTCCCGGGTTACCGAGCCTCCCGGGTTACCGGGCCTCCCGGGGCGGCGGGTTCAGAGCTTGCGCAGGCGTTCAGAGCTTGCGCAGCGAGAGCCGCCGCACCTTGTGGTCGGCGCCCTTGCGCAGCACCAGCGTGGCCCGGCCCCGGGTGGGCGCCACATTCTCCAGCAGGTTCGGCTTGTTGATGGTCCGCCACATCGTGCGGGCGTACTCCAGCGCCTCCTCCTCGGAGACCTGGGTGTACTTGCGGAAGTACGAGGACGGGTCCTGGAAGGCGGTCGCCCGCAGCTTGCGGAAGCGGCTGAGGTACCAGCTCTCGATGTCCTCGGGCCGGGCGTCGACATAGACCGAGAAGTCGAAGTAGTCCGCGAGACCCATCCGGGTGCGGCCGTCCTTGCCGGGCTGCGCGGGCTGGAGGACGTTCAGCCCCTCCACGATGAGGATGTCGGGGCGGCGGACGGTCAGCCGCTCCCCGGGCACGATGTCGTAGATCAGATGCGAGTAGACGGGGGCGGTGACCTCGTCCTTGCCGGACTTGATGTCCGCGACGAAACGGGTGAGCGCCCGCCGGTCGTAGGACTCGGGGAAGCCCTTGCGGGACATCAGCCCCCGGCGGGTCAGCTCCTTCATCGGATACAGGAAGCCGTCCGTGGTGACCAGCTCCACCCGGGGGTGCTCGGGCCAGCGCGCCAGCAGCGCCTGGAGCAGCCGGGCGACGGTGGACTTGCCCACCGCGACCGAGCCCGCCACCCCTATGACGAAGGGGGTGCCGTGCTGCTCGCCCTGGCCGCCCCCGGCGTCCCCGAGGAAGGTGTTGAGGGCGCCCCGCAGCTCCCCGGTGGCCCGGACATAGAGGTTGAGCAGCCGGGAGAGCGGGAGATAGACGTCCCGTACCTCGTCCAGGTCGATGACGTCGCCGAGCCCGCGCAGCCGTTCCACCTCCTCGGCCGAGAGCGGCAGCGGCGTCCGGTCGCGCAGGGCGCTCCACTCCTCCCGGCTGAGGTCGACATACGGCGTCGTCGCCGGCTGGCCGGTGCGGCGGGGGGTGCCCGCGCCGGTGGCCCGGGGGGCGTCCGCTGATGTGCTCGGGAGAGACGAAGGGATCACCCGCATATTGTCGGGGGTGGGGGACCTCCACGGGTGGTGTGCTCGGTCACGCGGTGGCGTCGCCGTAGGCTGCGGCCATGTGCGCACTCGTGGGGTATGTCGGTGGCCGTTCGGCGCTCGATGTGGTCATGGCGGGTCTGGAGCGGTGGGAGCGGCGGGCGGAACAGCCGTACGACGCGGCCGGGGTGGCGATCCTCGCCGACGGCGGTCTCGCCACCGCGCGGACGGTGGGGACCGTCGGCGATCTGGGGGAGGAGCTGCGCCGCAGGCCGCTGCCGAGTGGCTCGGCGGGGCTCGGACAGCTGCGGGCGGCGGGGGACGGATGGTCCGGGGGTACGGGAGACGGACCGTCCGGGGGTACGGGGGAGGGGGCCGGCGGGGTCCCGGAGCGGGACGCCCCGCCGCAGCTGGACCACGCGGGCCGGGTCGCGGTCGTCCAGGACGGGGTGATCGAGAACCATGCCGTGCTCCGGGCCGAGCTGGCGGGGCGCGGCCAGGTCCTCTCCTCGGGGACACCGGCGGAGGTGGTGGCCCATCTGCTGGCCGGGTCCTTCTCCTCCTGCGGGGATCTGGCGGAGGCGGTGCGGCAGGTGCACGGGCTGCTGCGGGGGGTGTACGCGCTGGCGGCGGTGGACGCGGACGAGCCGGACACCGTGGTGGCGGTGGGCCGGGGGATTCCGCTGGTGGTGGGGGTGGGCGACGGGGAGACCTTCCTCGCCCCGGATCCGGCCGCCTTTGTGGACGGGGTGTTCTCGGTGGTGGAGCCGGGGCCGGACCGGGTGGTGGAGCTGGGCCGGGACGGGGTGGTGGTGACCGATCCGCAGGGGGTGCCGGTGGATGTCCGTCCGTACGGGACCGGGGTCCTGAACTCCTGAGGGCCGGGACGGTCGATACGAGTGGGACGGCCCGGTGCGGGCGAGTGAGGATGGCGGGTGCGACAGGTGCGGCCAGTACGACGGTGGAGCGAGCGATGATCATTGGGGTGGGGATCGATGTGGCGGAGATCGAGCGGTTCGCCGCGTCGTTGAGACGGACGCCGGGGCTGGCCGGGCGGCTCTTCCTGGAACGGGAGCTGCTGCTGCCCAGCGGTGAGCGGCGGGGCGATGCCTCGCTGGCGGCGCGGTTCGCGGCGAAGGAGGCGGTGGCGAAGGCGCTGGGCGCGCCCGCCGGGCTGCACTGGACGGACGCGGAGATCTATGTGGAGGAGGGCGGCCGTCCCCGGCTGCGGGTGACCGGCACGGTGGCCGCCTGCGCGGCGGAGCTGGGGGTCCGGTCCTGGCATATCTCGCTGAGCCATGACGCGGGGGTGGCCTCGGCGGTGGTGATCGCCGAGGGGTGACGGGTCCCCGGACTCCCCGGAGGGCTCGGACTCCCCGAAGGGCCCGGAACGGCCCCGGACATGGCTCGGTCCCTCCCGGCCGATGAGCGGGAGGGACCGAGGTCCTTGAGGGGTCCCTGGGGACCCTGGGTCAGGCGCGAACCCTGCGGCGCAGGAAGAGCGCCGCCGCGCCCAGCGCGGTGAGAACCGCCGCGCCGATGGTGAAGGGCATCAGGGACATTCCGGTGGAGGCGAGACTTCCGCCGCCGCCGATGTCTCCGGAGCCGCCGGCCGTACCGCCGCCGACCGAGCCGCCGGAGCCGCCCGACGAACCGTCGCCGGTGCCGCCGTCACCCGTACCGCCGTCGGAGCCGCCGTCCCCATCTCCGCCGTCACCGTCTCCGGGGGTATCGCCGTCGCCGCCGTCACCCGGTTTGTCCGGGTCGCCGGGGTCGGGGTCGCCCCCGTCACCGGGACCCTCGGGGTCCTCCGGTGCGGTGACCGTCAGCCCGGCGGAGGCGGTCCTGACGGACCCCACCGGGTTGGAGAGCACCGCGCGGTAGCGGTTGCCGTCGTGCTCCACCGTGCCGGCGAAGCTCAGCTTCCCGCCGGTGACGCCCGCCACCGCCCGCCAGGTGTCGCCGTTGTCGGAGCTGACCTCCCAGATCACCTGGGGGGCCGGGGTGCCCTTGCCGGCGGCCGTGAACTCCGCCCGCTTGCCCGCCTCGACGGAGACCGTCTTCGGCGCGGTGGTGACACTGGGGGAGACCAGACGCTGGGACTGGACGACCTCTCCGGTCCCGTTGGAGAGCGTGAAGAGGGTGTGGGCCGTCCTGTCCAGGGCGAGCGCCTCCGGCCCTTCGCCGGTCTCCAGGTTCTGGACGACCTCCTTCTTGGCGGTGTCCACCACGGCGACGGTGCCCGCCGAGGTCTGCCCCGCGTAGAGGGTGCCGGTGACCGGGTCGAACGCCAGCTCCCTGGGGCCGCCCCCGACCTCTATCGCACCGGTGACCTTCTGCTCCTCGAGGTCCACGATGGACACCGTGCCCTCCGCCATATTGGCGACATAGCCGATGCCCTTCTCCGGGTCGACGGCGACGCCCCGGCTGTTGAGCGGGTCCCGGCTGAGTTCGAGGGTGCTCACGAGCCTGCCGCTGTCCCCGTCGATCCCGTGGAGCTGATTGCTGAGGTACTTCTTCTCGGTGCCGGGTTCGGTCACCCAGCCGATGCCGACGGCGTAGGCCCGGTTCTCCTTGGTGTCCACGGCGAGTCCGCCCGCCGGGATCGGCAGTGCGGCGTGGGTGCCGACCTGCTTCCAGGTGGTGGTGGAGTAGACCGTCACCCGGTGGTCCGACTTCTGGTGGTTCGAGGTGGCGAAGTAGAGCCGGTCGGCGCCCGGGTCGGCGGCGATCAGCGCGATGTTCTCCTCCGACAGCGGAGTCCGGTTGTCGGTGATCTCCCCGGTGTCCGTGGCATAGGTGGCGATCCGGGTGCCGAGCCCGAGGTGCAGGGTCTTCGACTCCGCGTCCAGCGCCAGCGCGGTGGCCACTTCGGGCAGGGCGACGGGGTCGCCGATCCGCTCACCGTTGGTGGTGTCGTACGTCGTCAGATGGTGGTCGGTGCCGTCGCTGCTGCTCAGGTAGAGCCGCTTGGCCTTCGGGTCGACCTCGATGTCCAGCGCGCCGCCGGAGGGCGGTTTGATGGTCCGTACCGCGTCATGGCGGACGGTGCCCGGCGGGACCTCGGGCTTCGGCACGCCGCCGCCGGTCCCGAAGGTGATCGGCACGATCACATCGGCGCTCCGGTCGGCCGAGGCGGTGTGGTCCGCCCGGGTGACGACCGCGCAGGCGGCCTGGGTGCAGTCGGCGTTCTTGTCCTGGGCCTTGAGCTTCAGGTCCAGGGTGAAGCCGCCCTTGCCGTCCTTCACGGTGAAGGGTTTGACGAGTTTCTCGGCACCGGTCGGCGGGTTGTTGGTGATCCAGTACGAGGATCCCGACTTGCCGGTCATATCGGCGCCGCCGATGCAGGGGCTGGGTGCCTTGCCCGGCTCGGGCAGCACACAGATGGCGAGATAGACGCCCTGGCCCGGGTCGTAGCCGGTGCCGGTGATGGTGACCTTCTGCCCGGCGGGGTCGATGTCCTTGGTCGCGGAGACCGTGAGTTTCTGCCCCGAGGGCCCGGTGGCCTCGCCGGGATCGTCCGCCCGCGCCGTGCCCGCGGCGGCGAGCCCCGCCGCGAGCAGCAGCGTGGCCACCACGACCCGCCGCGTTCTCCGGGGTCCTGTGGTGAGTCTGGGCATGGATTAGGAGAACGTCACCGGCACGTACACGTCGTACTTGCGGTCGTTGCTGTCGAAGTGGTCGGCGCGGGTGACGATGGCACAGGTGACGCCGCCCTGGCCGCAGGTGACGGTGCTGGAGATCTGCGCCTTCACATGGATGTTCACCGAGAAGCTGCCGCGGTTGCCCGGGGCGTTGGTGTACTTGGAGGAGTTGCTCGGGGACATCCAGGACCAGTCGTTGTTGATCCAGTGCGAGGCGCCGGTCGTGCCGTTCTGGTCCTGGCCGCCCAGGCAGGGGGTGGGCTTGCTGTTCCAGGTGGCCGGGTTGTTCACGTTCACGCCCGCGGGGACCGCACAGAGGCCCACGTAGATGCCCTGGGTCTTGTTGTACCCGGTGCCGCTCACCGTGACGTTGGTGCCGGAGGCCGCGGCGGTGTTCGGCGCGGTCACGGAGAGGTTGTAGGTCGCCCCCGCGTCGGTGACCGTGCGGTTCACGGTGGCGGCGGAGGCGGTGGAGGCGAGGCCCAGGGTGAGGGCGCCGGCGCCGATGACGGCCACGGCGGCACGGCTGACGGTGCGAGCGGCAGAGCGCATGGGAAGTACACCTTTCTAGGCGCGGACACTGACCGGTGTCCGCTTAGGTAAGGCAAACCTAAGTTCGAAGTAAGGGTTCGTCAACCCTCCCCGCGTGTCGCCCCATCGGGCAAGTCCGTCTGGGAATGGTGCTTTTGACCCGCTCTGGCGGCCGGATCCCCTGACGGGGTGCCGGGCCCGGTCCTCCGGGGGCAGACTCGGGCCATGCGAACCGCTCACCGTGTGGAGAAGGTCAGACAAGCCGAGGCCGAACTGATGGCACGGCTGCCGGAGGGCGCGCTGATGCAGCGGGCCGCCGCCGGACTCGCCGCCGCCTGCGCCGATCTGCTCGGACGGGTCTACGGGGCCCGGGTCGTGCTGCTCGTCGGCAGCGGCGCCAACGGCGGCGACGCGCTCTGGGCCGGGGCCCGCCTCGCCCGCCGGGGCGCCGGGGTGCATGCCGTCCTGCTCGCCCCCGACCGCGCCCACGCCGCCGGGCTCACCGCCTTCCGCGCGGCGGGCGGGCGGGTCGCCGACGACCCCTTCGCCGTCCTCGCCGGGGCCGATCTGGTGCTGGACGGCATCACCGGCATCGGCGGCAGCGGCGGGCTGCGGCCCGACGCGGTACCCGTCGCCCGCGCCGCCCGGGGCTCCGGCGCGGTCGTCGTCGCCGTCGACCTCCCCAGCGGGGTCGAGGCCGACACCGGCGAGGTACGCGGCGAGGCGCTGCGCGCGGACGCCACGGTCACCTTCGGCACCTGGAAGCCGGGGCTGCTCATCGACCCGGCGCGGGAGTACGCGGGGACCGTCCGCCTGGTCGACATCGGAATCGGCCCCCAGCTCCCCTCCCTGCCCGAGGTGGCGGCGTTCCAGCACACCGATGTCGCCCGGCTGCTCCCCGAACCGGCCGCCGAGAGCGACAAGTACCGGCGCGGTGTGGTCGGGGTCGTCGCCGGCTCCGCGCGCTACCCCGGCGCCGCGGTCCTCGCCGTCGCGGGCGCGCTGCGCGGGGGAGCGGGCGCGGTGCGGTACGTGGGGCCCGCCGCCGACGCCGTGATCGCCCGCTTCCCCGAGGCCCTGGTGCACAGCGGGCCGCCCGCGCGGGCCGGACGGGTGCAGGCGTGGGTGGTCGGCCCCGGGCTCGGTGAGGACGCCGACGCGGTACGGGAGGTCCTGGCGTCGGAGGTGCCGGTCCTGGTCGACGCGGACGGGCTGCGGCTGCTGGACCCGGCGGCGGTACGGGCCCGCAGCGCCCCCACCCTGCTCACCCCGCACGCCGGGGAGGCGGCGGCGCTGCTGGGCCGCGACCGGGCGGCGGTGGAGGGCGCCCGTCTGGACGCGGTACGGGAACTCGCCGCGCGCTTCGGGGCGACCGCGCTCCTCAAGGGCTCCACCACCCTGGTCGCCGCCACCGACGGAACACCGGTCCTCGCCAATGCCCTGGGCACGCCCTGGCTGGCCACCGCGGGCAGCGGCGATGTCCTCGCCGGACTGGCCGGCTCACTGCTCGCGGCCGGACTGCGCACCCCCGACGCCGCCGCCGTCGCCGCCTACCTCCATGGCCTCGCCGCCCGCCTCGCCGCGGCCCGGGGTACCCCCATCACCTCCTTCGACGTCGCCGACACCCTGCCGGCGGCCTGGCACGACATCCGTACGGCGCCCTGAGCCCGCCCGTCCCGGTCCGGGGGCCGACCGCCCCGGGGCGCCGGGCCCGTCGCGGGCCTCCGGCCGGCCCGGGCCACCGCCGGGGGCGGGCTGTGCGCGGATGGGCGCCCCGCTGGGCTGGGGCGGCAGGGCCGTGGCGGGTCCTCGCCGAGGGCGCCGGCGGCGGGCGGTTCGGATGGCTCCGGGCCGGGCCCGGGCGTGGTGGCCGGGCTCCCGGGGCGGGGCTGTGGCATCCCGTGCGCCCGATTGGCCGGGGCGGCGGATCCGCGTCCTCCCGAGGGGCCTCGTCGCGCGAGGCGGGGCCAGGCGCACGGAACGAGAGGTTCCGGGTGTGGGGGGCGTGAGGAAGGGCACAGCGGGGTGCGGGAGTCGGCGCCGGGGGCCGGTCCGGCGGCTCTGAGAGACTGTGCGCGATGACCCAGACAACACCGCACATCCGAGCCCGTGCCGAGATCGATCTCGCCGCCCTGCGCGCCAATGTGCGCGCGCTGCGCGACCGGGCCCCCCGGTCCGCGCTGATGGCCGTGGTGAAGGCCGACGGCTACGGCCATGGCGCCCTTCCGTGCGCCCGTGCGGCCATCGCGGCGGGCGCCGGCTGGATCGGGACCGCCACCCCCCAGGAGGCGCTGGCGCTGCGGGCCGCCGGGATCCCCGGGCGGATCATGTGCTGGCTCTGGACCCCCGGCGGCCCCTGGCGGGAGGGGATCGAGGCGGATCTCGACATGTCCGTCAGCGGGCGCTGGGCCCTGGACGAGGTGGTCGCCGCCGCCCGCGCCACCGGCCGCACCGCCCGGATCCAGCTCAAGGCCGACACCGGCCTCGGCCGCAACGGCTGCCAGCCCGCCGACTGGGCCGACCTGGTGGGTGCCGCGCGCGCCGCCGAGGCCGAGGGCGCCGTCCGGATCACCGGCCTCTGGTCCCACTTCGCCTGCGCCGACGAGCCGGGCCACCCCTCCATCGCGCACCAGCTCACCGCCTTCCGGGAGATGGTCGGCCACGCCGAGAAGGAGGGCGTCGACCCCGAGGTCCGCCATATCGCCAACTCCCCGGCGACCCTGACCCTCCCCGAGGCCCACTTCGACCTCGTACGCCCCGGTATCGCCGTGTACGGAGTCTCGCCCGCCCCCGAGATCGGCACCCACCAGGAGCTGGGGCTGCGCCCGGTGATGACGCTCGCCGCCTCGGTCGCCCTGGTCAAGCGGGTCCCCGCGGGCCATGGCGTCAGCTACGGCCACCACTACACCACCCCGGAGGCGACCACCCTCGGCCTGATCCCGGTCGGCTATGCCGACGGGGTGCCGCGCCATGCCTCCGGCCAGGGCCCGGTCCTGGTCGGCGGCCGGGTCCGGACGGCGGTGGGACGGATCGCGATGGACCAGTTCGTCGTGGACCTCGGCGGGCAGGAGATCCCCGAGGGCAGCGAGGCGCTGCTCTTCGGCCCCGGCACCCGGGGCGAGCCCAGCGCCGAGGACTGGGCACGGGCCGCGGGGACCATCGCCTACGAGATCGTCACCCGCATCGGTGCGCGGGTCCCCCGGGTGCACCTCCACGAGGAGCCCGTGCCCGGCGCAACGGCCGCCACCACCGGGGGCTGACCGCCGGTCCGCCCCGGTCCGCCCCCAGAGGTGCGGCGCCGGGCGGCGTCCAGGGCACCGACACCCATCACAGGCACGCACCCGGGAGAACGGACGGCACGGTGAGCGAGACCAGCACGGGGGAATCCGTCGTGGCCGCGGTGGACGCCGCCGCCTCCACCGCCGGCACCTGGAGCCGCGCGGGCATCGCTGGGGCAGCGCTCGGCGTGCTCGCCGCGGGCGCCGCCGCGGCCGTCGCCGTGGACCGGCTCACCGTCAGCCGCTCCACCCGCCGCAAGGCCCGGCTCGCCCTGGATGTCTCCGGCCCCTACGGCGCCCTGCGCGGCACCCCCGGCACCGCCCGCGCGGACGACGGCACCGCCCTCCACTACGAGGTGGACGAGGTCGACCCGGAGGTGGCGCAGCCCCGCCGCCGCAGGCTCTTCGGCCGTCGCCCGCCGACCCCCGTCACCGTGGTGTTCTGCCATGGCTACTGCCTCAACCAGGATGCCTGGCACTTCCAGCGGGCGGCCCTGCGCGGCCTGGTCCGTACCGTCCACTGGGACCAGCGCAGCCATGGCCGCTCCGCCCGGGGCGCCGACCAGACCGGCCCCGACCCCGTCCCCGTCACCATCGACCGGCTCGGCCGCGATCTGCGGGCCGTCCTCGACGCCGCCGCACCCGAGGGGCCGCTGGTGCTGGTGGGGCACTCCATGGGCGGGATGACGATCATGGCCCTGGTCGACCAGTTCCCGGAGCTGGTACGGGAGAGGGTGGCCGGGATCGCCTTCGTCGGCACCTCCAGCGGACGGCTCGGCGAGGTCAGTTACGGTCTGCCGGCCGCCGGGGTCAACGCGGTCCGCCGGGTGCTCCCCGGAGTGCTGCGCGCCCTCGGCTCCCGGGCCGAGCTGGTGGAGCGGGGCCGCAGGGCCACCGCCGATCTCTTCGCCGGCCTGATCAAGCGGTACTCGTTCTCCTCCAAGGAGGTCGACCCGGCGGTGGTCCGCTTCGCGGAGCGGATGATCGAGTCCACCCCGATCGATGTGGTCGCCGAGTTCTATCCGGCCTTCGACGAGCACGACAAGGCCGCCGCGCTGCCCGCGCTCGGGGATCTCCCGGTGCTGGTGCTCGCGGGGGAGCGGGATCTGGTCACCCCCAGCGCGCACAGCGAGGCCATCGCCGATCTGCTGCCCGGCGCCGAGCTGGTGATCGTCCCGGACGGGGGTCATCTGGTGATGCTGGAGCATCCGGAGGTGGTCACCGACCGGCTGACGGAGCTGCTCGCGCGGGCCGGCGCCGTACCCGCAGCGGCTAACGTTGTTCCGTATGGAAGCACCGCACAGCCCGGCGGCTGAGATCGCCGCCGCCCGCCTCGCCGTCGACTCCGCCGAAGAGATGCGGGAGCTGGGACGACGGCTCGCCGCCCTGCTCCGCCCCGGTGATCTGGTGATGCTCACCGGAGAGCTGGGCGCGGGCAAGACCACGCTCACCCGGGGCCTCGGCGAGGGGCTCGGGGTACGCGGCGCCGTGACCTCGCCGACCTTTGTGATCGCCCGGGTGCACCCCACACTGACGGGTGGTCCGGCCCTGGTCCATGTGGACGCCTACCGTCTCGGCGGCGGGCTGGACGAGATGGAGGACCTGGACCTCGATGTCTCGCTGCCCGACTCGGTGGTGGTCGTGGAGTGGGGCGACGGCAAGGTCGAGGAGCTGTCCGACGACCGGCTGCATGTGGTGATCCACCGGGTCATCGGCGACGGACCCGCCACGGGTGCCGCCCCGGGTACCTCCGAGGACACCGACGGCATCGGGGAGACCGACGACCGCCGCACGGTGACCCTGACCGGCTATGGCGCCCGCTGGGCCGGGGTGGCCCTCCCGGCCGTCTGACCCCGGCACCGGCTTTCTCCCTCCCCGCGACACCACCGCCACCGCCACCGCACCGCCTCCCGCCCGCACCGGCGCCCTCCGCCCGGTGCGGCGATCAGCCATGCCCGCGCCCGGTGGGCCCCCGCCCGCGCCCGGTCGCGCGACCGATCCCGGGGACACGCGGAACGCCGGACCCTGGATTTTCCGACAAGTCGTCGGGAAAATGTTGCGCACGCCGTGCCGCCCGTGGTCACATGGTACGGAGGCGTGGTTAGGTATACCTAACTAACCTGCCCCCGAAACGCAGGAGGCGACCCCATGCCGGCATCCGAGCGCGACATCGAGCACCAGGCCGGGCGGCGTCCGGCCACCGGGGAGCGGTCGACGGTACGGGCGGTCCACACCGCCCCGCGAGCGCTGTTCGCCACCCCGGGGACCTCGGGAACCCCAGGGACCTCGGGAGGGCTGTCCATGCGCGATCTGCTGGCCTCCTGCGCGGCGGCCAGCGCCCTGTCGACCCCGCCGCGCTACACCGTGCGGACCGACACCGTGCGCCCCGAGGCCCCCGAGGCCGCCTGACCCCCGCCCCGTACCCCGTACCCGTAACGCTGTCCCGCGCGGGCACCCGTACCCCCGTACCCCGCCGTCCACCCGTCGCCGCAGTCCCTCGTACGGGCGAATTCCCCGCCGGGGCGGTCCCGGGGTGGCCCCGGGTGCGACGGGGGTTCTACGGCACCACGACGACCTTCGAGCCGATCGTGGCGAAGCGCCACATCGCGTCCCCGTCCGACCGCATCATCCGGATGCCACCGGTCTTGCGGCGCCGGTCGGGCTGGGCCAGTGAGCCGTTCACCGCGGCGCTGAAGCCGACCACCACATCCCCCGCGTGCGCGAACCGCACCACATGCTCGATCGCCACCCCGTCCGACCCGGTGACCTGCCCCGACCGTGAGGTCACCGCATAGCTCCCCACCCGGGGGTGCACGGTCGACGGCATCACCTCAAAGGTGCGCAGCACCTTGCGCGCCCCGCTGACCAGCCAGATCCGGCGGTCCGAGAGGTCGTACACCACCCGCATCCCGGAGCCCGAGCCCCGGGGCAGCTCCGTGCTGCCCGGCTTGCGCTCCGGCAGCTGCTGGGGCGCCGCCGCCGCCCGCGCCCGCTGGCCCGAGGGGGCGTTCGCCGAGGCGTGGAAACCGAGGAAACCGATGGTGACGAGAGCGGCCGCCGACAGCCCCGCCACGAGTCCCGCGCTGCTGGGTGCCACCACGTCCACCTTTCGCGGCCTTTTGAATGGTTATGTCTTCGGGCGACGGTAGCAGCAGGGGCCGGTCCCGGCGGGGCGCAATGCCCCGGGCGCGGGGGCCGTAGGCTGTTTGCGTGCTCTTGCTCGCCGTAGATACCGCCACCCCCGCCGTCACCGCCGCCCTGCACGACGGCTCGTCCGTCGTCGCCGAGTCCAGCAGGGTGGACGCGCGCCGCCACGGCGAACTCCTGCTGCCCGCCGTCGACCGGGTCCTCGCCGAGGCGGGGGTGAAGCTCGACGCCGTCACCGCGGTGGTCACCGGTGTCGGCCCCGGCCCCTACACCGGGCTGCGCGTCGGCCTGGTCACCGCCGCCACCTTCGGCTCCGCGCTCGGCGTACCGGTGTACGGGCTGTGCACGCTGGACGGGCTCGCCCATGCGAGCGGGCTCACGGAGCCCTTCGTGGTGGCGACCGACGCCCGCCGCAAGGAGGTCTACTGGGCCAGGTACGACGCCGCCGGCGAGCGGGTCTCGGGCCCGGCCGTGGACCGCCCCGCCGAGATCGCCGAGCAGCTCGCCGGGTTGCCCGTGGTGGGCGCCGGCGCGCTGCTCTACCCCGACAGCTTCCCCGACGCCCGCGGCCCCGAGCATGTCTCCGCCGCCGCGCTGGCCTCGCTCGCCGCGGCCCGGCTGGCCGCCGACCCCTCCGGGGCGGACTTCCTGCCGCCGCAGCCGCTCTATCTGCGCCGCCCGGACGCCCAGGTGCCGAAGAACTACAAGGTGGTCACCCCCCAGTGAGCACCGTCGCCGACCCCGTCCGGGGCGCGGGCGGGGACCCGGAGCCGGGCGGGGAGCCCGAGCTGCGCGAGATGCGCTGGTGGGACATCGGGCCCGTGCTCGAACTCGAACACACCCTCTTCCCGGAGGACGCCTGGTCACCCGGGATGTTCTGGTCGGAGCTGGCCCACGCCCGGGGGCCGCGCGCCACCCGACGCTATGTCGTCGCCGAGTCCGGCGGGCGGATCGTCGGCTACGGCGGTCTGGCGGCGGCGGGCGACCTCGGGGACGTCCAGACCATCGCCGTCGCCCCCGGACAACAGGGCACCGGCCTCGGCTCCCGGATCCTGACCGATCTGCTGCGGCACGCCACCGCCTTCGAGTGCGACGAGGTCTTCCTCGAAGTGCGGGTCGACAACACCAGGGCGCAGAAGCTGTACGAGCGGTTCGGCTTCGCGCCCGTCGGCTTCCGGCGCGGCTACTACCAGCCCGGGAATGTCGACGCGCTCGTCATGCGGCTCCCTCTGCACGAAAACCCGCACGGAAACCCGCACGGAAACACCGAAGGAATGCTCTCCGATGGCTGACGAACCTCTCGTACTCGGTATCGAGACCTCCTGCGACGAGACCGGGGTCGGCGTGGTGCGCGGCACGACGCTGCTCGCCGACGCCGTCGCCTCCAGCGTGGACTCCCATGCCCGCTTCGGCGGGGTGGTCCCCGAGATCGCCTCCCGGGCGCATCTGGAGGCGATGGTCCCCACGATCGAACGCGCCCTGAAGGAGGCCGGGGTCTCCCCCCGGGACCTGGACGGCATCGCGGTCACCGCCGGGCCGGGGCTCGCGGGCGCGCTGCTGGTGGGGGTGGCGGCGGCGAAGGCCTACGCGTACGCCCTCGGCAAGCCCCTGTACGGGGTGAACCACCTCGCCTCGCACATCTGTGTGGACCAGCTGGAGCACGGGAAGCTGCCCGAGCCCACCATGGCCCTGCTGGTCTCCGGCGGACACTCCTCGCTGCTGCTCGCCCCGGACATCACCAGCGATGTCCGGCCGCTGGGCGCGACCATCGACGATGCGGCGGGCGAGGCGTTCGACAAGATCGCGCGCGTGCTCGACCTGGGCTTTCCCGGCGGTCCGGTGATCGACCGGCTGGCCCGGGAGGGCGACCCGGCGGCCATCGCCTTCCCGCGCGGGCTCACCGGCTCCCGGGACCCCGTGTACGACTTCTCCTTCTCCGGCCTCAAGACCGCCGTGGCCCGCTGGATCGAGGCGAAGAAGGCGGCGGGCGAGCCGGTGCCGGTGCGCGATGTGGCGGCCTCGTTCCAGGAGGCGGTGGTGGATGTGCTGACCCGCAAGGCGGTCCGCGCCTGTGTGGACGAGGGGGTCGACCATCTGATGATCGGCGGCGGGGTCGCGGCCAACTCCCGGCTGCGGGCGCTGGCCCTGGAGCGCTGCGAGCGGGCGGGCATCCGGCTGCGGGTGCCCCGGCCGAAGCTCTGCACCGACAACGGGGCGATGGTGGCGGCGCTGGGCGCGGAGATGGTGGCGCGGAACCGGCCGCCGTCCGATCTGGAGCTGTCGGCGGACTCCTCGCTGCCGGTGACGGATCCCCATGTGCCCGGTGACCCTGATGCGATGGGCCACAGCCACAGCCACAGCCACAGTCACAGCCACAGCCATGACCATGTTCATGAGATCAGCAAGGACAATCTGTACTCATGAGCGGGGGGACGAGCGTGACGGGTGTGACGGGCGGTACGGACCGGGTGATCGCCCTGATGTGGGAGGCGCGTGCGGTACGGGGCCGGGGCGCGGAGCTGCTGGCCTGGGCCCGCACCCGGGAGCTGCCCGGGGAGCCGCTGCGGCGTGAGTCCTTCGCGGCGGGGGAGGACCGGGTCCTGGTCATCACCTGGTGGCGGGCGGACGGGACCGGCGCCGAGCCGCCCGAGCTGCCCGAGCCGGCGGCGGAGCTGATCGTACGACCGGTGCACCGCTGGCGTTTCGAGTCACTGGGCACCGGCTGACACCCGGCTGGCCCGTCACCCGCTGATCCACTGCCGGCGGGCCCGTCACCGGCTGACCCATTACCGGTGGGCCCGGCTCAGCAGGCCGTCGACCACGGCGGTCAGCTGCTCCACGATGTCGTACCGCTGCATCCCCTCCCAGCGGTCGGCCAGGGCGGTCAGCCTGGGCAGCTCCTTCGCGTCCTCCTCGGTGAGGGTGGCCGGGAAGGAGGGCCGGTGGTCCGGATCGGCCGCCCGCCGCTCGCGGGCGGCCCGGAATATCAGATCGCCGTACACGAAGTGCCAGATCGTGCGGTACGCGTGGACGGCCTGCTCCTCGCCCAGCCCGCCGGCGATGGCCGAGTCGATGATCGATTCGGCCATCCACAGCGCCTGCCGGTCGGTGAGATCACCGCGTACCAGCACCTTCAGCACCCAGGGCACCCGTTCCAGCAGGGCGTGCATATGGGCCGCGACCGTGATGATCCGGTCCCGGGGACTCTCCGGCAGCGGCGGGCGGGGCAGTGCGTTCGAGGCGCCCGCGAGGGTGAGCAGCAGCAGCTCGTCCTTGTCCCGGACATGGTGGTAGAGGGCCATCGGGGTGCTGCCGACCTCCTTGGCCACCCGTCGCATCGAGAGGGCGTCCACCCCTTCCTCGTCGATGATCCGGCGGGCGGCGGCGACGATCGCCCCGGGGTCCAGCCTGCGGGGACGGCCTGGGGTACGCCTCTTCTTCTCTCCCTCGGTCATCCGCTTCTCTCCTTCGGCCACCTGCGCATTCTCCATCGGATCGCCATCGGATCGAACGTACGGCCCGGTACGGGGCCGGGGTCGGCGCTGCGCCGGCCACCGGGTTCCGGCCGGGCCGGATCTATTTCTATACGCGTACAGTAATCTGATCACGGGACCGGGGGACGGGACAGGAGCAGGAGAAGAGGGAGGGGTCCGATGGAGAGCCGCACGGAGAATCCGCGCTGGCTGCTGGCGGCGGTGCTCGTCGTGCAGTTCCTGGTGGCGCTGGACATGTCGGTGGTCAATGTGGCCCTGCCGGACATGCGGGACGACCTCGGTTTCACCTCCGGCGGGCTGCAATGGGTGGTGGGGGCGTACGCACTCGCCTTCGGCGGTCTGATGATGCTCGGCGGGCGGCTGGCCGACCTGATCGGCGGGCGGCGGCTGCTCCCGGCGGGGCTGACCCTCTTCGGTCTGGCGAGCCTGGTCGGCGGGCTGGTCTCGGAGCCGGGCGCGCTGATCGCCGCACGGGCCGCCCAGGGGGCCGGCGCGGCGGCCGTCTCACCGGTCGCCCTGGCGCTGATCACGCTGAGCTTCGCGGAGGGCCCGGCCCGGTCGAAGGCGCTGGGGCTGTGGGGGATGTCGGGCGCGGTCGGCGGCGCGGTCGGGGTGCTCGCCGGCGGGGTGCTCACCGATCTCGCCGGATGGCGCGCGGTGATGCTGGTCAATGTCCCCATCGTGCTCCTCGCCCTGCTGGCCGCCGCCCGCGCCGGGCTCCCCGGCCCCCGGGAGCGGCCGGCGGCCCGGCTGGACACCGCCGGGGCGCTGCTGGTCACCGCCGGGATGTCGCTGCTGGTCCTCGGCGTGGTCCGGACCGAGAGCCACCCCTGGGGATCGGCCGCGACCCTGCTGCCGCTGGGCGCCGCCGTGGTTCTGCTGATCGCGTTCGTCCTGGTGGAGCGGCGCGTTCCGCAGCCCCTGCTGCGGCTGGGGCTCTTCGGGATCCGGCCGGTGCTGGGTGCCAATCTCTTCACCCTGCTGCTCTGCTCCGGCCAGTTCTCGTCGTTCTACTTCTGCTCGCTCTATATGCAGCAGGTCCTGGGGTACGGGGCGACCGCCACCGGGGCCGCCTTTCTGCCGTTCAGCGCGGGGGTGGTGGCGGGCGCGCTCTTCGCCTCCCGGGTCGTGGCCCGGACCGGTGTCCGCGATCTGCTGGTGCCGGGCGGGCTGCTGAGCGCCGCCGGGCTTGCCCTCTTCGCCGTCACCGCGACCCCGGACGGCAGCTTCCTGACCTCGATCCTGGGGCCGTCGCTGCTGGCCAGTGTGGGGATAGGGATGAGCTTCGTCCCCCTGGCCACGGCGGCGGTGACCGGGGTCGCCCCCGGTGAGGCGGGTATGGCCTCCGGGCTGCTCAACAGCTCCCGCCAGCTCGGCGGCTCGCTGGGGCTCGCGGCCCTGGTGACGGTCGCCGCCTCGGTCACCGGCGACGGTACGGGCCGGGCGGCGCTCGCGGCGGGCCACCGGGCGGCGTACGGGGTCAGCGCCGTACTGATCGCCCTGGGCACGGTGCTGGCCTGTGTGCTGATCCCGGGCCGGTCGGCGGCGGCCCGGATGGCAGCGGCGGAAAAAAGTCAGAAGAATTCCGGGGGAGATGTCGATCCGGAGGTCTCCCGTTCGACATCAGGGTGAGAGACGGGGAAAGGCCCCGGCTCGACCCCGACCGAGGAGTCACCATGCCCCGCTTTCTGACGATGGTCCGCATCGACGAGCAGAACGTCCCCGCCGAGGGCATCAGCGAGGGGCTGATGGAGCGGATGGGGGCGCTCATCGAGGAGATGACCAAGGCGGGCGTCCTGCTGGAGACCGCCGGACTCACCCCGACCGCCGAGGGGACCAGGGTCACCTGGTCCGGGGGGCGGCTGAGCGTCACCGACGGGCCGTTCACCGAGACCAAGGAGGTCATCGGCGGCTATGCCATCCTCCAGGCCAAGGACCGGGCCGAGGCGATCGAGTGGACCAAGCGGTTCCTGAAGGTCCACGAGGACTACTGGACCATCACCTCGGAGGTCCGCCAGATCACCGAGGGCTGATCGCCACAGGGTGCGCAGGCTGATCACCGGAGGGTTTTGCCCCGCGCCCGGGCGGGTGTTCTGATGGGCCGGTGACGGCACAGGACGCCGTGGAGGCGGTCTTCAGGATCGAGCGGGCGCGGATCATCGCCGGGGTCACCCGGATCGTCCGCGATGTGGGCATCGCGGAGGAGATCGCGCAGGACGCGCTGGTCGCGGCGTTGGAACAGTGGCCCGGGGAAGGCGTTCCGGAGAACCCGGGCGGCTGGCTCCTGGTCACCGCCCGGCGCCGGGCCGTCGACCTCGTACGGCGCAAGGAGACCTACGCGCGCAAGCTCGCGGAGGTCGGCCGGGCGCGGGAGGACATCCCCGAGCCGGAGCCGCCCGACCCCGACTCCATCGATGACGACATGCTGCGGCTGATCTTCACCGCCTGTCATCCGGTGCTCTCCACGGAGGCCCGGATCGCGCTCACCCTGCGGCTGGTGGGCGGACTGACCACGGCGGAGATCGCCCGTGCCTTTCTGACCGGCGAGGCGACCGTCGCCCAGCGGATCGTCCGCGCCAAGCGGTCCCTGGCCCGGGCGGGGGTCCCGTTCGAGGTGCCGGAGGGACCGGACCGTACCGCCCGGCTGGGCTCGGTCCTGGAGGTCATCTATCTGATCTTCAACGAGGGGTACGCGGCGACGGCCGGCGACGATCTGCTCCGCCCGGCGCTCTGCGAGGACGCGCTGCGCCTGGGCCGGGTGCTGGCGGCGCTGATGCCGAAGGAGTCCGAGGTACACGGGCTGGTGGCGCTGCTGGAGCTCCAGGCCTCCCGTACCGCCGCACGGACCGGTCCGGACGGGCGGCCGGTGCTGCTCGCGGAGCAGAACCGCACCCGCTGGAGCCCGCTGCTCATCCGCCGGGGGTTCGCGGCGCTCGACCGGGGGAGCGAGCTGGCCGGGACCCCGGGGCCGTATCTGCTCCAGGCGGCCATCGCCGCGTGCCACGCCCGTGCGGTGCGGTACGAGGAGACGGACTGGGCCACCATCGCGACCCTGTACGGGCTGCTGGCGCGGGCGGCGCCGTCCCCGGTGGTGGAGCTGAACCGCGCGGTGGCCGTCTCCATGGCGTACGGGGCCGAGGAGGGGCTGGCCCTGGTGGACGCGCTGGCGGCGGACCCGGCGCTGAGCGGCTATCACCTGCTGCCCAGCGTCCGGGGCGATCTGCTGGCCCGGCTCGGCCGGGAGGCGGAGGCCCGTTCGGAGTTCCGCCGGGCCGCTGCCCTGACCCGTAACGCCCGTGAGCGGGTCCTTCTCCTGGCCCGCGCCGAACAGCCCTGAGCCGACCGCGCGGCGAACGGCCCTGAGCCGGACAGCCCTGACCCGCGGGCCGGGCCCGGGCCCGGGCCCGCAGGTCACCTGGACAGGAGCATGCTGGGGGCTCCGGCGACCCGGGTGAGGAAGACGGTGGCCGCGTTCGGCCCCTGCGGCCGGACCCGGCGCCGTACCTCCTCGGGCTCCACCGCCGATCCCCGCTTCTTGACGGTGAGGGTGCCGATGCCCCGCTCGCGGACGAGTGCCTTGAGGCGCTTCAGATTGAAGGGAAGCACCTCGGTGATCTCGTAGCCGGTGGCGAACGGTGTGCCGGGGTGGTGCTCGTCGGAGGTGATGTACGCGATGGTCTCGTCGATCAGCCCGCCGCCCACCTCCTCGGCGACCTCGGCGACCAGATGGGCCCGGATGACCGCGCCGTCCGGCTCGTACAGATAGCGGCCGACGGGGCGGACGGCCGGGTCGGGCAGCCCCCGTCCGATGAGGGTGTGGCCGCCGGGGAGCAGGGTGGCCCGGACGGTCCCGGGCTCGGTGCCGTGCCAGAGGACGGCCTCCTTGACATCGCCGTCGCAGGAGATCCACTCGGCGGCGAAGTCATCGGGGACCAGCTCGTGGGGGATCCCGGGGGCGATCTTCAGCGCGGCGTGCGGGCGGGCGCGGGCGGCCTCGATCGCCCAGGACAGCGGGGGTGAGTACGCCTCGGGGTCGAAGATCCTGCCCCGGCCGCCGCGCCGGGCGGGGTCCACGAAGACGGCGTCGTACCCGCCGGTGTCCACCTCGGTGACATCCGCCTCGCGCACCTCGATCAGATCGGCGAGACCGAGCGCCTCCGCGTTGGCGCGGACGGTCGCCGCGGTCAGCGGGTCGCGGTCGACGGCGAGGACCCGGATCCCGGCGCGGGCGAGGGCGATGGCGTCCCCGCCGATGCCGCTGCACAGATCGGCGACCGAGCGGACACCGAGCGCGGCCAGCCGCCGGGCGCGGTGCTCCGCGACGGGCCGTCTGGTCGCCTGTTCCACGCCGTGGGGCGTGAAGTACATGCGGTACGCGTCCTGCGCGCCGAATTTCGCCACCGCGCGCTGCCGGAGCCTGGCCTGTCCGATGGCCGCCGAGACCAGTTCGGCGGAGTGGTCGCGGCGCAGCCGGGTCGCGATGGCCAGCTCCCGCGCGGGGTCGTGGTCGCGGAGGGCGTCCAGCAGGGTCTGGCCCTCTTCGGTGAGGAGCGGGGAGAGGTCGTTCACCTGGCCATTGTGGGCCAGCCGGGGGACGGTCCGCCGCCGCTGGCGGTGTCGGAGGGGCCCGGGGCGGTCGCCCTGACAGGATCCAGCGCCATGAAGCAGATCAGACAAAACGAAAAAAATACTGCAAAGTGCAGACGGGTGAAACGCCGCCGGACCGCGACCGCCGTCGCCGCGCTGCTCGCCGCCGTCGCCGCCTCCGCCTGCACGGCCGGGCCCTCGGGGTCCGCCATGTCATCGGGGGCATCCGGCTCCGGGCCGCGCACCGCCCGTCAGCAGGCCGGGCCTCCCGGGGCGCCGGCCTCCCGGGCCGAGCGGGAGCGGCACAGCCGGGCGCTGCGGGCCGCGGCGGCGGCCAAGTGGGGGCTGGAGCGGGTGCCGCTGGTCGCGCCCCCGCCGCCCGCCCGCAAGCCCCGGCTGACCACCCGGGACGGGTTCGAGGTCGCGGGCCACGACCGGCTGCCGCCGGTCTTCACCACGGTGCCGGTGACCGAACGGGTGGTCTTCCTGACCATCGACGACGGCCGGGAGAAGGATCCCGAGCTGCTGCGGATGATGTCCGAGCTACAGATCCCGTACAGCTCGTTCCTCAGCGACTATCTGATCCGCGACGACTACCCGTACTTCCGGGAGATGCGCGACCGGGGGGTCGCCCTGCACAACCACACCGTGAACCACCGGTACATGCCGGCCCTGGACTACGCCGAGCAGAAGCGGGAGATCTGCGGCCAGCAGGAGCTGCTCGCCCGGCGGTACGGGACCCGGCCGCCGCTCTTCCGTCCCCCGTACGGCAACTACAACCAGAACACCCTGCGCGCGGCGAAGGAGTGCGGGGTCAAGGCCGTGCCCCTGTGGGCGGCGGAGGCGTTCCCCGACCGTATGGAGTGGCGGGAGTGGGACCGGGACCTCCATCCCGGGGACATCATCCTGACCCACTTCCGGGGGACGGACGAGTGGGACGGCAGCATGGCGGACATGATCCGGCAGGTGCTGCGGACCGTGACGGAGAAGGGGTACGCGGTGGCCCGTCTGGAGGACTACGTCTGACCCTCCTGGGGGCGGCGCCAGGGTACGTATCTGGCACTCCGCTTGACCGAGTGCTAAGCGCGGTCATAGTCTCGGGTCTGGCACTCCCCATTGGAGAGTGCCAACACAGCGACGGGCAGGTCCGGCACCCGCGACGACGGATCGACCTGGTCGCCACCTCAGACAGTAAACCCCGTGAGATCTCCGAAGGGGGAGGTCGGATCGTGACGACCACCAGCTCCAAGGTTGCCATCAAGCCGCTTGAGGACCGCATTGTGGTCCAGCCGCTCGACGCCGAGCAGACCACGGCCTCCGGCCTGGTCATCCCGGACACCGCGAAGGAGAAGCCCCAGGAGGGCGTCGTCCTCGCGGTCGGCCCGGGCCGCTTTGAGAACGGCGAGCGCCTGCCGCTCGACGTGCAGACCGGCGACGTCGTGCTCTACAGCAAGTACGGCGGCACCGAGGTGAAGTACAACGGCGAGGAGTACCTCGTCCTCTCCGCCCGCGACGTGCTCGCGGTCATCGAGAAGTAATTCACCCCATTTTTTGAGCTGCGCCCCTGGCCCCCTGACTCTGAAAACTCCGGGCGCTGGGGGCGCCGTTCGTTATCGCGGTTCGCATCACGAAGAGGACTGAGACGCTCCCATGGCGAAGATCCTGAAGTTCGACGAGGACGCCCGTCGCGCCCTTGAGCGCGGCGTCAACAAGCTTGCCGACACGGTGAAGGTGACGATCGGCCCCAAGGGTCGCAATGTCGTCATCGACAAGAAGTTCGGCGCCCCCACCATCACCAACGACGGTGTCACGATCGCCCGTGAGGTCGAGCTCGACGACCCGTACGAGAACCTCGGCGCCCAGCTGGTGAAGGAGGTGGCGACCAAGACCAACGACATCGCGGGTGACGGCACCACCACCGCCACCGTGCTGGCCCAGGCGCTGGTCCGCGAGGGCCTGCGCAACGTCGCCGCCGGCGCCTCCCCCTCTTCGCTGAAGAAGGGCATCGACGCCGCGGTCAAGGCCGTGTCCGATGAGCTTCTCGCGACCGCCCGTCCGATCGAGGACAAGTCCGACATCGCCGCCGTGGCCGCGCTCTCCGCGCAGGACCAGCAGGTCGGCGAGCTGGTCGGCGAGGCCATGGACAAGGTGGGCAAGGACGGTGTCATCACCGTCGAGGAGTCCAACACCTTCGGCCTGGAGCTGGACTTCACCGAGGGCATGGCCTTCGACAAGGGCTACCTCTCCCCGTACATGGTCACCGACCAGGAGCGGATGGAGGCCGTCCTGGAGGACCCGTACATCCTGATCAACCAGGGCAAGGTCTCCTCCATCCAGGACCTGCTGCCGCTGCTGGAGAAGGTCATCCAGGCGGGTGGCTCCCGGCCGCTGCTGATCATCGCCGAGGATGTCGAGGGCGAGGCGCTCTCCACCCTGGTGGTCAACAAGATCCGTGGCACCTTCAACGCCGTCGCCGTCAAGGCCCCCGGCTTCGGTGACCGCCGCAAGGCGATGCTCCAGGACATCGCCGTCCTCACCGGCGCCACCGTCATCGCCGAGGAGGTCGGCCTCAAGCTCGACCAGGCCGGTCTGGACGTGCTGGGCTCCGCCCGCCGCGTCACCATCACCAAGGACGACACCACCATCGTCGACGGTGGCGGCGACTCCGAGGACGTCAAGGGCCGCGTCGCCCAGATCAAGGCCGAGATCGAGTCCACCGACTCGGACTGGGACCGCGAGAAGCTCCAGGAGCGCCTGGCCAAGCTGGCCGGCGGTGTCTGCGTGATCCGTGTCGGCGCCGCCACCGAGGTGGAGCTGAAGGAGAAGAAGCACCGTCTGGAGGACGCCATCTCCGCGACCCGCGCCGCGGTCGAGGAGGGCATCGTCTCCGGTGGTGGCTCCGCGCTCGTCCACGCCGTGAAGGTGCTGGAGGGCAACCTCGGCAAGGAGGGCGACGAGGCCACCGGTGTCGCCGTCGTCCGCCGCGCCGCCGTCGAGCCGCTGCGCTGGATCGCCGAGAACGCCGGCCTGGAGGGCTACGTCATCGTCTCCAAGGTCGCCGAGCTGGAGAAGGGCCAGGGCTACAACGCCGCCACCGGCGACTACGGCGACCTGGTCAAGGCCGGCGTCATCGACCCGGTCAAGGTCACCCGCTCCGCCCTGGAGAACGCGGCCTCCATCGCCTCCCTGCTGCTCACGACCGAGACCCTGGTCGTCGAGAAGAAGGAAGAGGAGTCCGGCGACGCCGGTCACGGTCACGGCCACTCGCACTGAGGCACGGCGCCGTAAGGCGCCCACGGGGCCCTGGCGCTCCGTCCGGCCCGGTATCCCCGTCGCGGGGGTACCGGGCCGGGCCCGTTTCACCGGCCTTCTCTTGGTGTCCCGGGTGTCGGGGCCCGTGCTCCGGGAGCGCTCAGGCCCCGTGCTCCAGCGCCTCGGGTCCCACCGGCTCCGCGAAGGGCAGCCCCCGGGCGAAGCGCTCCAGCTCGTCCAGGGCCGCCTCCGCCAGCCGGTGCAGCTCCCCGCCGAGCGAGCCCGCCAGATGCGGGGTCAGCAGCACATTCGGCAGGGTGTAGAGGGGCGAGCCCACCACCGGGGGCTCCGGGTCGGTCACATCCAGGACCGCGTGCAGCCGCCCCGGCACCAGCTCCGCCAGGAGCGCCCGCTCGTCGATCAGCGAGCCGCGCGCGGTGTTGACCACCGTCGCTCCGTCCCGCAGCAGCGCCAGCCGGCGGCCGTCGATCATCTGGCGGGTCTCCGGCAGCTCGGGGGCGTGCACCGAGAGGACATCACTGGCCCGGCACAGCTCGTCCAGCCCCGTCCGCACCACGCCCAGCGCCGCCGCGTCCCCGTCCGTGAGGTACGGGTCGTGGACCAGTACCCGCAGATCGAACGGGCGCAGCAGCTCGATCACCCGCCGTCCCACCCGGGAGGCGCCGACGACACCGACCGTCCGGCCGTAGTTGCCCCGCTCCACCGGCACCCGCCGCCAGTCGGGGAGGGCGCGGGTCCGTGCGTACGACCGGGCGGAGGTGAGCACCCCTTTGCCCGCGAGGAGCACGGCGGCGAGGGTGTACTCGGCGACCGGCAGGGCGTTGGCGGCGGCGGCCGAGGAGACGGCGATACCGCGCCGGCGGCAGGCGTCGGTGACATGGTGGCGCACCGATCCGGCGGCATGGACGACCGCCCGCAGCCGGGGTGCGGCGGCGAGCGCCTCGGGGCCGATCACCGGTGCTCCCCAGCAGGTCAGCAGGGCGTCGGCGGTCGCAAGGGCGGCCCGTACGGCGGGGGACGGGTCGGTCAGGTCATGGGCGACCAGCTCCGGATCGGTCCGGGCCAGCGAGGTCAGCCGGGTGCGCTGGGCGGGGGTGAGGAGTCTTTCGGCCACCCCGGGGCCCATGGCGAGCAGCACCTCGGGCCGCGTGCCGCGAGGGTCGGTGCCGGGCGATCCACTGGGGGATTCACTGTGGGGTGCACGGGGAGGTACGCCGGGAGGGCCCATGCGGTACGGCTGCCCGCGCGCCCGGTGCCGTATGCCGACAACGCGGTCAGCGCGGCCCGTACTTCCGTCCCGCCGAGGAGCTGACCCCGCCCAGCAGTCCGCGCGGTGCCAGCTTCACCAGCCCGGTCAGCGCCTTGTACCGGGGGTCGGGGATGGAGACCGTACGGCCCCGGGTGAGGTCGGTGAGGGCGGCGCCCACCACCTTGTCCGCGTCCAGCCACATCCAGCCGGGGATGTTGTCGGTACCCATCCCGGCCCGCTGGTGGAACTCGGTCCGTACGAAACCGGGGCAGAGCGCCATCAGCCGTACCCCCGAGCCGCTCAGCTCCCGGGCCACGCCCTGGGTGAACTGCACCACCCACGCCTTGGAGGCGCCATAGGTGCCCCGGGGGAGGAAGGCGGCCACCGAGGCCACATTGATCACGGCGCCCCGGCGGCGCTCCTTCATGGACTCGGCCGCCGCCGAGGTGAGCCGCAGCACCGCCTCGCAGTGGACCTTGAGCATGGTCAGCTCATCGGCCATGGAGGCTTCGAGGAAGGGGCCCTTGTTGCCGAAGCCCGCATTGTTGACCAGCAGGTCCACGGCGTTGCGACGGTCCGAGAGCCGCTTCTCGACCAGGGCGATGCCATCGTCCAGCGAGAGGTCGGCGGTCAGCACCTCGACCTCGACGCCATGGCGGTCGTGCAGCTCGGTGGCGTGTTCCTGGAGCCGCTTGGTGTCGCGCGCCACCAGCACCAGGTCGTGTCCGTCGGCGGCGAGCCGCCGTGCGAACGCGGCGCCGATGCCCGCGGTCGCTCCCGTGATCAATGCGGTCGTCATAGGGGAACCGTAGTGCCCCTTGGCCGTGGACGGTCAGGCACGACCGTACTTCGCCACATATTCATCCGCGATCCGCCGCAGTTCACCATGGAGGGCGTCGCCCGCCGCCAGTACCTCGGGGAGCAGGGTGCGCTCGGTGGTGGCCGCCCGGAAGCCCATGCTCGCCGTCACCCCGTGGTCGGGCCGGTACACGATCTCCACCCGGTCGCCCGCGCGGACCCCGCCCGGCTCGATCACCCGCAGATACGCCCCGGTCCTGGCGCGCTGGGTGAATCTGCGGACCCAGCCCTTCTCGCCCAGCCAGCCCTGGAAGGTACGGCAGGGGATCCGGCCGTCCGTCACCTCCAGGAGCGGCCCGCCGCCGATCCGCCAGCGCTCGCCGATCAGGGCGTCGCTGACCTCCAGGCCCTCGGTGGTCAGATTCTCGCCGAAGATCCCGTTGTGCAGGGGGCGGCCCAGCTCCCGCTCCCAGTCGTCGAGATCCTCCCGGGCGAAGGCATAGACCGCCTGGTCGGAGCCGCCGTGGTGGCGCAGGTCGCCGATCATGTCCCCGGCGAGCGCGCTGCCGCCGATCCCGGACGGCCCGGGCTCGGCCACCTGGACGGTGCCCTCCACGGGACGCTTGTCGATGGCGGTGGGGCGGTCGCTGTACTCCACAGCCCGGGTGCGGCCGACATTGACGGTCAGAACTCTCATGGCTCTACGCTACGGGTCATCACCTCAAATGCTCCAGTGAATAATTCGGTGGACCCCCAAGTGGGACTTATGCTTGAGGGGTGATCGAAGCCCGTCATCTCCGAGTCCTGCGCGCGGTGGCCGCCACCGGGTCGTTCTCCGCCGCCGCCCGCACCCTGGGCTGCACCCAGCCCGCCGTCAGCCAGCAGATGAAGGCCCTGGAGACCTCGGCGGGGACCCCGCTGCTGATCCGTACCGGCCGGGAGATGCGCCTCACCCAGGCGGGTGAGGCGCTGGTGCGCCATGCCTCGGGCATCCTCGCCGGGCTCACCGCCGCGGAGGAGGAGATCGCCGCCATCGCCGGGCTGCGGGCGGGGCGGGTGCGGCTGGTCTCCTTCCCCAGCGGCAGCTCCACCCTGGTGCCCACGGCCCTCGCCGCGCTGCGCGCCGCCCATCCCGGCACCCGGGTCTCCCTGGTGGACGCGGAGCCGCCGCGCTCGGTGGAGATGCTGCGCGAGGGGGACTGCGATGTGGCGCTGGCCTTCCGGTACGCGGGGGCCGAGCGCGAGGGGGAGTGGGACGACCTGGTGGTCCGGCCGCTGCTGACGGACCGGCTCGTGGGGCTGGTCCCGGAGGGGCACCGGCTCGCGGACGCCGGTGCGGTCACCATCGGCGACCTCGCCGACGAGCCCTGGATCGCGGGGTGCCCGCGCTGCCGCCGGCAGCTGGTGGAGGTCTGTGAGACGGCCGGTTTCACCCCCCGTATCGACTTCGCGACGGATGACTATCCGGCGGTGATCGGCCTGGTCGGAGCGGGTCTCGGGGTGGCGGTCCTGCCGGAGCTGGCGCTGGAGTCGGTACGTCCCAAGGGGACCCGCACGGTGGTGGTGGAGCCCCGGGTGGCCCGCGAGATCGTGGCGCTGACCCTGCCGGATCTGCACCGGGTGCCGGCGGTCGGCGCCACCCTGGAGCAGCTGGCACGGGCCGCCAGCCGCTGATCCGCCGCACCGCTGTTCACCCCGGGGTGGATCCCCGGGCTCAGCTCTGGGCCGGGTCGGCCGCCCCCCGGGCCGGGGCGCCCGTCGCCGGGACCAGTCGATGCCGGGCCCGGCCCATCAGCTCCTCGCGCTCGTCCTCGGTCAGCCCGCCCCAGACCCCGTACGGCTCCCGTACCGCCAGGGCGTGCGCGGCGCACTCGGCGCGGACCGGGCATCTCATGCACACCTCTTTCGCCGAGTTCTCACGCGCGCTGCGCGCCGCGCCCCGCTCTCCTTCGGGGTGGAAGAAGAGCGAACTGTCCACCCCACGGCAGGCCGCGAGGAGCTGCCAGTCCCACAGATCGGCGTTGGGTCCGGGAAGGCGGGAGAAATCTGCCATAGCGCTTGCCCCTTGAAACCGTGCTGACTGGATCGGTCAGGTCGCGCGCGGAGCGGGATACGGGCCGCACCCGGCACCCGCACACTGCCTCACGACCGTACATCTAATGTGTAAGTAGATGTAAATATGATTCATTGCGAATCTAGCCATAGACACCACCCAAAGTGAAGAAAAGCCGCTAAATGGGGCATGCCTGATCCGTGAAGAACCGTTCACCCCTGGTGGCGGCCCCGTTCGCGCGGAGTGCCGAAGAATGCGGGCCGACCCGTAACTCTTTCGAGTGACCATCGTTGGTAGTGCTGAAGCGGTTGAAGCGACAAGCGCTCGGTCGCATGTCCGACACATGTCCGGAGCGTTCAACCGCACAGGTGACAACACGTACAGCCTGGAGGCACAAGGTGACGCGCATCAGCTGCGGAGGGCGGCCATGACATCCGTCCTCGTCTGTGACGACTCCCCGCTCGCCCGAGAGGCGCTCCGCCGCGCGGTCGCGACCGTGCCCGGCGTCGAGCGTGTGACGACCGCGGCCAACGGCGAGGAAGTCCTCCGCCGCTGGGGCGCCGACCGCTCGGATCTGATCCTGATGGATGTGCGCATGCCCGGACTGGGCGGCGTCGAGACCGTGCGGCGGCTGCTCTCGGCCGACCCCGGCGCCCGGATCATCATGCTCACCGTCGCCGAGGACCTCGACGGGGTGGCGCTGGCCGTCGCCGCCGGGGCCCGCGGTTATCTGCACAAGGACGCCTCCCGCGCCGAGCTGCGCGCGACCGTCACCCAGGCGCTCGCCGACCCGACCTGGCGGCTCGCCCCCCGGCGGCTGCGCTCGGCCGAGATGGGCGCCGCGCCCACCCTCACCGCGCGGGAGATCCAGGTGCTCGAAGGGATGAGCCACGGCCGGTCCAACGCGGAGATCGGGCGTGAGCTGTTTCTCTCGGAGGACACGGTCAAGACGCACGCCCGGCGTCTCTTCAAGAAGCTGGGGGCCTCGGACCGGGCCCACGCCGTAGCCCTGGGATTCCGCTGGGGCCTGGTCCGTTAGTCCCTCGCGGGACCCCGGCGGACGGCCGTCCGGGGGGCGCCGGAAGCGCGCCCTCCGGCCCCGCCCGCCCCCTCGGTGGGCGGGGATCGGCGAGGACGCCGACGACCGCGGGCGTCCGTTTCCGGCGGGATGCCGCATCCTTGAGGTTGTGGAGTTCCTCGGGGACGAGTCCGGCGAGCGGAAGGGGAGGGCGCAGGCCATGAGTTCCGGCGCACCTGCTCATAACGCTTCGGTGCACAACATGGGACACGGTGCCACGGATCAGCGGCCACCAAGGCACCATGGACCGATGCGTGACGACAACACCACGGTGATCGGTGCACTCGTTCACCGTGCCGTCGAAGGAGACGCGCAGGCCACGCACGATCTCCTCGCGCATGTTCATCCGCTCGCGCTGCGCTACTGCCGCACCCGGCTCAACCGGCTGCCCGGCGACGCGCGTCACTTCGTGGAGGATCTCGCCCAGGAGGTCTGTGTCGCCGTCCTCATGGCCCTGCCCCGGTACCGGGACACCGGCAGACCCTTCGAGGCCTTTGTCTTCGCCATCGCCTCGCACAAGGTCGCCGATCTCCAGCGGGCGGCCATGCGCCACCCGGGATCGACGGCGGTGCCCTCCGACGAGATGCCCGAGCGGGCCGACGACTCCCTCGGCCCGGAGGAGCGCGCCCTGCTCAGCGATGACGCCGAGTGGGCCCGCAGACTGCTGGCCAACCTCCCGGACAACCAGCGTGAGCTGCTGGTCCTGCGGGTGGCGGTCGGGCTGACGGCGGAGGAGACCGGGCAGATGCTGGGCATGTCCCCGGGTGCGGTCCGGGTCGCCCAGCACCGGGCGCTCAGCCGGCTGCGGGCGCTCGCGGAGCAGTGACACCCGCGCGGTGACTTCCGCGCGGGGCGGCGGCACGCGGGCCGGGCGGTGGTCCACCCGGGCCGTGTGGTGACCCGCGCGCCGGGCCGTGACCTGCGTCTCGGCCCGGCGCCCGTAATGATCACGTGTTCCCCTTCCCGGACATGTGTATCAACCCACAAACTGTTCGGGCGATCTTGTTCGTGGAATGAGTCGGGGTCCCAGGCCGTTAGCATGGACATCCGCACCGATCAAGGCCATTTGGGGAAGGTGTCATGACCAACGTCGACGGAGTGCCCGAGAAATTCGCGACACTCGGGCTGACCTACGACGATGTGCTGCTGCTGCCGGGCTCCTCCGACATGGCGCCCGACCAGATCGACACCTCCTCGTATCTCTCGAAGAACGTCCGGGTGAACATCCCGCTGCTCTCCGCGGCGATGGACAAGGTCACCGAGTCCCGGATGGCCATCGCCATGGCCCGCCAGGGCGGCGCGGGCGTGCTGCACCGCAATCTCTCCATCGCCGACCAGGCCAACCAGGTCGACCTGGTGAAGCGCTCCGAGTCCGGCATGGTCACCGACCCGATCACGGTGCACCCCGACGCCACCCTCGCCGAGGCCGACCAGCTGTGCGCGAAGTTCCGTATCAGCGGTGTCCCGGTCACCGACCCCAGCGGTCGGCTGCTGGGCATCGTCACCAACCGTGACATGGCCTTCGAGTCCGACCGCGGCCGTCAGGTGCGCGAGGTCATGACCCCGATGCCGCTGGTCACCGGCAAGGTCGGCATCTCCGGTGTGGACGCCATGGAGCTGCTGCGCCGCCACAAGATCGAGAAGCTGCCGCTCGTCGACGACACGGGTGTCCTCAAGGGCCTGATCACGGTCAAGGACTTCGTCAAGGCCGAGCAGTACCCCAACGCCGCCAAGGACAAGGAAGGCCGGCTGATCGTCGGCGCCGCCGTCGGTGTCGCCGGTGATGCCTTCGAGCGCGCCCAGGCCCTGATCGAGGCCGGTGTCGACTTCATCGTCGTGGACACCGCCCACGGCCACTCCCGGCTGGTCGGCGACATGGTCTCCAAGATCAAGTCGAACTCCGCCGGTGTCGATGTCATCGGCGGCAACATCGCCACCCGCGACGGCGCCCAGGCGCTGATCGACGCCGGTGTCGACGGCATCAAGGTCGGGGTGGGCCCCGGCTCCATCTGCACCACCCGGGTCGTCGCCGGTATCGGCGTCCCCCAGGTCACCGCGATCTACGAGGCCTCGCTGGCCGCCCGCGCCGCCGGGGTCCCGGTCATCGGCGACGGTGGCCTCCAGTACTCCGGCGACATCGCCAAGGCGCTGGTCGCGGGTGCCGACACGGTGATGCTCGGCTCCCTTCTCGCGGGCTGCGAGGAGTCCCCGGGCGAGCTGATGTTCATCAACGGCAAGCAGTTCAAGTCCTACCGGGGCATGGGCTCCCTGGGTGCCATGCAGTCCCGTGGCGACCAGCGCTCGTTCTCCAAGGACCGGTACTTCCAGGAGGGCGTCGCCTCCGACGAGAAGCTGGTGCCGGAGGGCATCGAGGGCCAGGTTCCCTACCGGGGCCCGCTCTCCGCCGTCGTCCACCAGCTGGTGGGCGGGCTGCGCCAGTCGATGTTCTACGTCGGCGGCCGCACCGTGCCCCAGCTCCAGGAGAACGGCCGGTTCGTCCGGATCACCTCCGCGGGGCTCAAGGAGAGCCACCCCCATGACATTCAGATGACCGTCGAGGCGCCCAACTACAGCAGGAAGTAGCCGCTCAGCGGTGTACGGGGGCGGCTCCGGGCTCCGGGGCCGCCCCTGCGGCACGTCCGCAGCCGCCCCGGTCCGACGGGTCGGGGATACTGGTAGGCGCCAGACGTAGAGGGAAAGGCCACACAAGGTGACTGAGATCGAGATCGGGCGCGGCAAGCGCGGTCGCAGGGCGTACGCGTTCGATGACATCGCCGTCGTACCGAGCAGGCGCACACGGGACCCGAAGGAGGTCTCGATCGCCTGGCAGATCGATGCCTACCGCTTTGACCTGCCCTTCCTGGCCGCCCCCATGGACTCCGTGGTCTCCCCGCAGACCGCCATCCGCATCGGCGAGATGGGCGGCCTCGGGGTGCTCAACCTGGAGGGGCTGTGGACGCGGTACGAGGACCCGCAGCCGCTGCTGGACGAGATCGGCGAGCTGTCCCCCGAGGCGGCCACCCGCCGCCTCCAGGAGATCTACGCGGCTCCGATCAAGGAAGAGCTGATCGGGCAGCGGATCAAGGAGGTGCGCGACTCCGGTGTGATCACCGCCGCCGCGCTCTCGCCGCAGCGCACCGCCCAGTTCTCCAAGGCCGTGGTGGACGCGGGTGTCGACCTCTTCGTCATCCGGGGCACCACCGTCTCCGCCGAGCATGTCTCCGGCGCCGCCGAGCCGCTCAACCTCAAGCAGTTCATCTATGAGCTGGACGTCCCGGTGATCGTCGGTGGCTGTGCCACCTACACGGCCGCGCTGCACCTGATGCGCACGGGCGCGGCGGGCGTGCTGGTCGGCTTCGGTGGCGGCGCCGCCCACACCACCCGCAATGTGCTGGGCATCCAGGTCCCGATGGCGACGGCGGTGGCGGATGTCGCCGCGGCCCGCCGGGACTACATGGACGAGTCCGGTGGCCGTTATGTGCATGTCATCGCCGACGGCGGTGTGGGCTGGTCGGGCGATCTGCCCAAGGCCATCGCCTGCGGTGCCGACGCGGTGATGATCGGGTCCCCGCTGGCCCGTGCCACGGACGCCCCCGGCCGGGGCCGTCACTGGGGCATGGAGGCCGCCCACGAGGACGTTCCGCGCGGCAAGCTGGTGGACCTGGGCATCGTCGGAACCACCGAGGAGGTGCTCACCGGCCCGTCGCACACCCCGGACGGCTCGATGAACTTCTTCGGGGCGCTGCGCCGTGCGATGGCGACGACCGGCTACAGCGAGCTGAAGGAGTTCCAGCGGGTCGAGGTGACCGTCGCGGACTCGCAGCACCGCCGCTGATCACGCGTGAGTGAGGGGCGGGACCCGATGACCGGGTCCCGCCCCTTCGCGTTGCCCGTACCTGTGTCGCGGCCTGTTTCACCGGTCGTACGGGGGGCTCGCGGTGCACCCGGGTGGTCGGTTCAGAGCCGGTGGGCCGCGCCCGCCGGGACGGCGCCCCGGGTGTCCAGCAGCAGCTGGGCCTTCACGGCGAGTCCTTGCAGGTCGTACGTGTGGTGATGCTGGAGCAGCACAGTGAGGTCGGCCTCGGCGGCGGCCTCGTAGAGAAGGTCCGCCCGGGGGATGGGCTGGTCGTGGACCCGCCAGTGCGGCACATAGGGGTCGTGGTAGCTGACGGCGGCGCCCAGCTCCATCAGCCGGCGGGCGATCGGGGTGGCGGGGGAGCCCGCGAGGTCGGCGAGATCCGGTTTGTAGGTGACGCCGAGGAGCAGCACCCGGGCGCCGCGGGCGGATTTCCCGTGTTCGTTGAGGAGGGTGGCGCAGCGCTGGATGACGTACTGCGGCATCCGGCCGTTGATCTCCTGGGCGAGGCCGACCATGCGCAGGGGTCCCAGGGCGCGTCCGCCGTACGGGTGGGTGCCGGGGTCCAGGGGGACGGCGTGGCCGCCGACGCCGGGTCCCGGGCGGAAGGAGTGGAAGCCGTACGGTTTGGACTCGGCGCAGCGGATCACGTCCCAGAGGTCGACCCCGAGGTCGTGGCAGAGCACCGCCATCTCATTGACCAGGGCGATATTCACATGGCGGAAGTTGGTTTCCAGTACCTGGACGGTCTCGGCCTCGCGCAGTCCCCGGGCGCGGACGACCTTGTCGGTGAGGCGCCCGTAGAAGGCGGCGGCGGCCTCGGTGCAGGCGGGGGTGAGGCCGCCGATGACCTTGGGGATGTGGTCATAGCCGGGGGTGCGGCGGCCGGGGTCGACCCGGCCGGGGGAGTAGGCGAGGTGGAAGTCGCGCCCGGCGGTGAGGCCGGAGCCCTCCTCCAGCAGGGGGCGGAGCACCGAGTCGGTGGTGCCGGGCTGGACGGCCGACTCGACGACGACGGTGGTGTGCGGGCGCATCCGGGCGGCGAGGGCGCGGGTGGCCTCGGTGAGCGGGCCGAGGTCGAGGGCTCCGTCGGGGCCGGGCGGGGTGGGTGCGCAGAGGGCGGCGGTACGGACGCGGCCGAGCGCGGCCGGGTCGGTGACCGCGCGGAATCCGCCGGACACCATGCGGCGGATGTCGGCGGGGGTGCGTCCGGCGGCCGGTTCGCTGAGCTGCCGGGGGTCCGGGTCGTAGCCGATGGTGGCGATTCCGGCGGCCACGGCGGCCTGGGCGAGAGGCAGGCCGTGATGGCCGAGTCCGATGACGACGAGATCTGCGGGCATGGGGTGGCTGGCGTCCTTCCCTGAGCCGTCCATAGCCGGGGTCGAGCGGTGGCGCAACCCCTGTGGGCGGAATGGGCGGCGCGCAATGTCACACTAGGCGTAAATATGACCGATATGCCGCATTGGTTGAGCGTGGCGGACCGAGTGTTGTCCACAGGCGGTGGCTGAAGTCGGTGACTGCGGACAGAATCGATGTTGTGAGCCCGATCGCGAGTTCGCCGTCACGACATCCGTACGGCGATCTCCGCGCGGCGACGTCCGTGCGGTGACCTCCGCGGGGAGGGCCGGGCGGACGGAGCGGACGCGGGCCGGGCGGGTCCCGGCACGGGCAGGGGTACACGGGGGCGACGGGAGGCAAGTGCGGTGAAGACAGCGACACTGGGGCCCGAGGAGCGGGTGCGGGCACTCACCACCATGGCCGAGCGCGGGCTGGATGTGCTGGTCGTCGGCGCCGGAGTGGTCGGCGCGGGCACCGCGCTGGACGCGGCGACCAGAGGGCTCGCCACCGGCCTGGTGGAGGCCAGGGACTGGGCGTCGGGCACCTCCAGCCGCTCCAGCAAGCTCATCCACGGCGGACTCCGCTATCTGGAGATGCTGGACTTCGCGCTGGTGCGCGAGGCACTCAAGGAGCGCGGGCTGCTGCTGGAGCGGCTGGCGCCCCACCTGGTCAAGCCGGTTCCCTTCCTCTACCCGCTCCAGCACAAGGGCTGGGAGCGCCTCTACGCCGGATCCGGCGTCGCCCTCTACGACGCCATGTCCGTCTCCTCCGGCCACGGCCGGGGCCTGCCGGTGCACCGCCATCTTTCCCGGCGCAACGCCCTGCGGGTCGCCCCCTGCCTCAAGAAGGACGCCCTGGTCGGCGCCCTCCAGTACTACGACGCCCAGATGGACGACGCCCGCTTCGTCACCACCCTGGTGCGCACCGCCGCCGGCTACGGCGCCCAGGCCGCCAGCCGCGCCCGGGTCATCGGCTTTCTGCGCGAGGGCGAGCGGGTCGTCGGCGCCCGCGTCCAGGACGTGGAGACCGGCGGGGAGTACGAGATCCGCGCCCAGCAGATCGTCAATGCCACCGGGGTGTGGACCGACGACACCCAGGCCCTGATCGGCGAGCGCGGCCAGTTCCACGTCCGCGCCTCCAAGGGCATCCATCTGGTGGTGCCCAAGGACCGGATCCACTCCACCACCGGGCTGATCCTGCGCACCGAGAAGTCCGTGCTCTTCGTCATCCCCTGGGGACGCCACTGGATCGTCGGCACCACCGACACCGGCTGGGACCTCGACAAGGCCCACCCCGCCGCCTCCAGCGCCGATATCGACTATCTGCTGGAGCATGTCAACTCGGTCCTCGCGGTGCCCCTCACCCGCGACGACGTCCAGGGTGTCTACGCCGGGCTGCGCCCGCTGCTCGCCGGGGAGTCCGACGCCACCAGCAAGCTCTCCCGCGAGCACACCGTCGCCCACCCCGTCCCCGGTCTTGTGGTGGTCGCGGGCGGCAAGTACACCACCTACCGGGTGATGGCCAAGGACGCCGTCGACGAAGCCGTCCACGGTCTGGACCAGCGGGTCGCCCCCTGTGTCACCGAGGAGGTCCCCCTGGCCGGCGCCGAGGGCTACCACGCCCTGTGGAACGCACGGGCGCGGCTCGCCGCCCGCTCCGGCCTCCATGTGGCCCGGATCGAGCACCTCCTCAACCGCTACGGATCGCTGACCGAGGAGCTGCTCGCCCTCATCGAGGCCGACCCCTCCCTCGCCGATGCCCTCACCGGGGCGGACGACTATCTGCGCGCCGAGGTCGTCTACGCCGCGTCCCATGAGGGGGCCCGCCATCTCGACGACGTCCTCACCCGGCGCACCCGGATCTCCATCGAGACCTTCGACCGGGGCACCCGCAGCGCCCGGGAGTGCGCCGAGCTGATGGCGCCGGTACTGGGCTGGGGCCCGGAACAGATCGACAAGGAGGTCGCCCACTACGAGAAGCGGGTGGAGGCGGAGCGGGAGTCGCAGCGCCAGCCGGACGATCTGACGGCGGACGCGGCGCGGTTGGGGGCACCGGACATCGTCCCGCTCTGACCGCGGGCGCCCGTCTCCTGGCATGGTGGATCCCCCAACCTTCCGGGCGCGGCCGGGCGGTCGGCGGACCCGGGAGAACCCCCGGTCCCGGAGTGAGGAACAATGAAGGCTCTGCCAAGGCGTGTTACCGCATCGCGCGGGAGCGGCGGGCGCGGGCGAAGACCAGGGATCGCAGAGGGGACGCATGTCGGAGGCGGAGCAGTCGCGGGAGCCCCAGCAGGACAGGTCCACCGCCCCCGGAGCCCCGGGGCCGGAGCGGACCGGCGAGGCACCCGAGAGGTCCGGCCGGGCCGGGGGCGCCCCCGCGCGGGGCGCGGGCGACGGCCCCGGTGCCCGGCGCGGCACCGGCCGGGCTGACACGGGTACAGACGCGGGCACCCCGGCGGAGGTTGAGCCGGCCGGCCGGGACGCCACATCCCCGGCGGCGCGGCCGGCGGCCGGGCGGGCCGCCGTGCCCCGGCAGGCCGGGGCACGGGAGCCGGTGGCCGCGGGCGACCGTGCGCCGGGTGAGCGGGGCGCCGCCGGGCGCCCGGCCCGCACAGGCGGCCGGGGGGCCGGCCCGGACGGGCCCGACGCGGAGGCCGGCCGGGACTCCGAAGGGAGGCTGCTCGCCGGGCGCTACCGGCTCGGCGGCGTCCTCGGGCGCGGCGGCATGGGCACCGTCTGGCGCGCCGTCGACGAGACCCTGGGCCGTACCGTCGCCGTCAAGGAACTGCGCTTCCCCACCAGCATCGACGACGAGGAGAAGCGCCGCCTCATCACCCGCACCCTGCGCGAGGCCAAGGCCATCGCCCGGATCCGGGACAACAGCGCGGTCACCGTCTTCGACGTGGTGGACGAGGACGACCGCCCCTGGATCGTGATGGAGCTGGTGGAGGGGAAGTCCCTCGCCGAAGTCATCCGGGAGGACGGCACCCTGACGCCCCGGCGGGCCGCCGAGGTCGGACTCGCCATCCTCGACGTGCTGCGCTCCGCCCACCGCGAGGGCATCCTCCACCGCGATGTGAAGCCGTCCAATGTGCTGATCGCCGACGACGGCCGGGTGGTCCTCACCGACTTCGGCATCGCCCAGGTCGAGGGCGACCCCTCCATCACCTCCACCGGCATGCTGGTGGGGGCCCCGTCGTACATCTCGCCGGAGCGGGCCCGCGGCCACCGGCCAGGACCCGCCGCCGACCTGTGGTCGCTCGGCGGTCTGATCTACGCCAGCGTGGAGGGCTGCCCCCCGTACGACAAGGGGTCGGCCATCGCCACCCTCACCGCCGTGATGACCGAGCCCCTGGACCCGCCGAGGAACGCCGGCCCCCTCCTGGAGGAGGTCATCTACGGGCTGCTCGCCAAGGACCCCGCCCAGCGGCTCACCGACGCGGGCGCCCGGGAACTGCTCCTCAAGGCGGTGCACGCCCCCGAGACCCCCAAGGGCCCGCCCCCCGCGGACGCCACCCGGGCGATGGCGCTGCCGCCGGTGCCGCCGCCGCCCGGCGAGCCCCTGGGCCGCTCCCGGGGTCCCGCCGCACGGCCGGGCGCCG
>NZ_JBEPCY010000027.1:0-104224 GCF_040299965.1 Streptomyces sp. NPDC000594
AGACCCGATAAGTCAGACACACTCGCAGCCACCTGAACCACCCCCGGGACCCACTACCAAACACAGTACGCCCACCACAAAGACAACGGCATTGGGTCTAAAGGGGGTTTGGGGAGCCGGTGACCTGCCTGGTCGGCCGTCCGGGAAAGTCGCGGGCGGCCAGCCAGAGGGTGAGGTCGCGGGCGATGTCGTCGATGCCGGTCGCCGTGGTGACCCGGTGCTCGTCGCGGGTGGTGTCACGGCGGACGATCTCGTAGCCGCCCTCGTCGAGGAAGGTCACCGAGGCGGACCAGACGGGGTCGTCCCCGTCGGGCCGTACCACGACGAACGTGTTGTCGGAGTCGTCGAGGTCGCTGATCATCATGAACAGCGCGTCCTCGGAGGGATCGTCGATACGGTCACCGTTCTCGCTGTCGGCACCGTAGTACTCAGCCCCCATCGTTCCCTCTCCCTCACCCCGTGGATCCCGGTCGGGGTCAGCATCGCACGAAGCACCGACAGCGCGGGCCGGTCACCACCACCCACCAACCGCGGCGACAGCTCCGGAAATCGGAGTGCAGGGGTCGTCATGGCCTTGTGATACTGCTCCGATGAACATCCTGCCCGCCGCCGCGCTGGACTCGTTGTCCGGGCTCGCCTTCGGTGATGCCTTCGGGGACCGCTGGTTCGGCATCCTGCGCCGCGAAGGACCGGCCGCCCTGGAGGCTCGGATCCTGCCCCCGGAGGCGCTGTGGTCATGGAGCGACGACACCGCGCAGGCACTCGTTCTTGTCCGGGAACTCGCCGAGAGCGGCGGCACCGTCGACCAGGACCGTCTCGCTCTGCGTCTGGCCGCGGCCTATGCCGACGACACGCACCGCGGTTACGGAGCCTCGATGCACGACGTGCTCCGGCGGATCGGCGCGGGCGAGCCCTGGCGGATGGTGGTCGCCGGGCAGTTCGGCGGGCAGGGCTCCTGGGGCAACGGCGCGGCCATGCGCGTCGCCCCGCTCGGGGCATGGCACGCCGGCGACCTCGATACCGTCGCCGAGCAGGCCGCCCGCCAGAGCGTGGTCTCCCACCACCACCCGGAGGCCGTGGCCGGGGCCGTGGCGGTCGCCGTGGCCGCCGCGCTGGCAGCGCGCAGCCGGGGTGGGCCCGCCCCGGCCGCGCCGGACTTCCTCCGGGCCGTCGCCGCGCTGCTGCCCGAGAGTGATGTCCGGTCGGGAGTACGGAGCGCGGCCCGGATGCCGGCGCACACCTCGCTTCGGCACGCCGCGGAGGTGCTGGGCTCCGGTTACCGGATGTCCGGACCCGACACCGTCCCCTACGCCCTCTGGTGTGCGGCGAAACACCTCGACGACCTGGAGGAGGGTCTGTGGTTCACCGTCGCGGGAAGGGGTGACATCGACACCACCTGCGCCATCGTGGGCGGGGTGATCGCCGCCCGTACGGGTGTCGCCGCTCTGCCGTCCGCCTGGCACGCGGCCTGTGAACCGCTGCCCCCGCTGGGGCTGTCCTAGGACCCGCCGCTCGGATCGGGTGGCGCGGCGTTCCATCCCGTACCGGCGCACTGTCTGTACGGCGGGAGCCGGTTCGGCGCGACCCTCTGGACGGGGTCCGGTCGCTGCCGCGTGCGGGCGTGCGGGTCCCGGGGCGGCTGAGTAAGTTCCCACCCGTTGCCCCACCAGCAGGGGCACCCCACTCACGTACTCACGTACGCGTACTCATGTGCACCAGCGGGGCACCCTCAAGGATGTCCTTACGGCGCGAACATCCGGTGAGAACCGGCGCACGCCCACCTTCGAAGGGGTGCGTTCCGGACATCTCCTCACCCGCTCGTGGCAAGCCCGGCGTCCAGCCGTCGCCCTGTTCGCCACGGGTGGTCCTCGGAGGTGGAGCGCCCTGGGCCAGTAGGCCTCCGTACCACCAAGGGGCTCCCCCCCTCGCCGAAAGAGACATACGTGAGTCGCGACCTGCACATACGAGCTGCCACCCCCGAAGATATGTTCTGGATACACGAGTTGAGGCACCGCGTGTATGCCCAGGAACTGGGTCAGCACACGCCGCAGCCGGACCGACGGCTCTGCGACGGGCTGGACGGTGACAACGTCTACCTCGTCGCGGCCCGGGGGTCGGTCCGTATCGGCTTCGTCAGCCTGACCCCGCCGTGGCTGGGCCGCTACGGCCTGGACAAGTATCTGACTCGCGGTGAACTGCCGCTGTTGTCCGAGGGGGGCGTCTTCGAGATACGCATCCTCACCGTGGAGCCGCGCCGGCGCGGCACCATGGTGGCGCCGCTTCTGATGTACGCGGCCCTGCGCTGGGTCTCCTCCCGGGGAGGCCGCACGGTGGTGGCGATGGGCCGCACGGAACTGCTCGACATGTATCTGGCGGTCGGTCTGCGGCCCGTCGGACGCACGGTCCGCAGTGGTGCGGTGGACTTCGAGGTGCTGACGGGCGAGGTGGCCGGGCTGACGCAGGTGGCCACCACGCGCTATCGCACCGTCCTGGAGCGGTTCGGCTCCACGGTCGACTGGCAGCTGGACATGGAGTGGGCGCCGGGGCCGGACGGCTGTGAACACGGCGGTGCCTCCTTCACCGCCATGGGGACGGACTTCCGCACTTTGCACCGGCGTCATGAGGTCGTCGCCGCCGATGTGCTGGATGCCTGGTTCCCGCCCGCTCCCGGGGCCGGGACGGCGATCACGGAAGACCCGGACTGGACCGCCAGGACCTCGCCTCCCACCGGTGCCGAGGGCCTGCTGGCGGAGGTCGCGCAGGCCCGGGCGCTGCCGGTGGAGACGCTGGTGCCCGGGGCCGGCTCGTCGGACCTGATCTTCCGGGCGCTCGCCCGGTGGCTGACCCCGGCGAGCAGGGTGCTTCTGCTGGACCCGGGGTACGGCGAGTACGCCCATGTCACCGAGCGCGTGATCGGGTGCCGGGTGGACCGCTTCCGGTTGCACCGGAGGGACGGGTGGCGGATCGACTTCGCCCGGCTGGCCTCCGTCGTCGGGACGGGTCGTTACGATCTGGTGGTCGTGGTCAACCCGAACAACCCGACCGGACGCCACGCGTCCGCCGCCGAATTGGGCACCCTGATCGCGGCTGCCCCGGCCGGGACCCGCTGGTGGATCGACGAAGCCTACCTCGGCTACGTGGATCTGGCGGAGTCGCTCGCCCCGCTGGCCGCGGTGGACCCGCGGGTCGTGGTCTGCACCTCGCTGTCCAAGATGTACGCGCTGTCCGGAGTGCGGGCGGCCTTCCTGGTGGCCGAACCCGGCACCGCGGCGCTGCTGCGCCGGTGGACGCCGCCATGGGCCGTGAGCCTTCCCGCGCAACTCGCCGCCGTGGCCGCCCTGCGGGACCCCGGGTACTACCGCTCCCGCTGGCTCCGTACCCACGCCCTCCGCCGTCAGCTGGCCTCCGACCTTGCCGGGGTGGCCGACACCGCCGTGGTCGAGGAGGGCGTCGCGAACTTCCTCAGCGTCACCCTTCCGGACGACGGGCCGAGCGCTGCCAGCCTGGTGCGGGAGTGCCGTCGGCACGATGTCTACCTGCGCGATCTGTCGCCCCTCTCGCCGCAGTACGAAGGGCGCACCGTACGTGTCGCGGTCAGGGACACGGCGGAGAACGCGCGCATCGTGGCGGCGTACGGAGCCGCGCTGGAGACGCTGCGGCCCGGCTCGCTCCCACGGCGGTCCGCCGGGGCCCCGGCCGATGTCGCCGCCGGCCGTGCCCGGTGATCGGCGTCGCCTCGCTCGCGCCCTTCCTCGGCGGGGCCCTGGCGCTCGGCGGGATCGCCGTGGCACTCTCCGGGCGCCGCGAACTGCTGGTCCGTTGGTGCTGTTGGGCGGTCGGAGTGCCGCTGGTCACCGGGGCGTTCTGGTGGGGCAGCCCGGGGGTGACGGTCCTCGCGCTCGTGGTCGGGGTGGTCGCGGCGATGGAGTTCGGCGGGCTGATGGGGCTGTCCCGGCCGGACAGGGCGGTCCTGGCCGCGGCCGTCTCCGGGGTGATACTGACCTCCTGGCTGGCCCCCGGACACGAGGTGCGGGCGGTGGCGGCGGGCGCGCTGGCCATCGCCGCGGTCCCGCTGTTGGCGGGTGACTCCACCGATGGTCTGCGCCGGCTCGGGGCCGGTCTGCTCGGGCTGGTCTGGCTGAGCGTGCTCGCCGCCCTGGCGCCGCTCGGCGCGACCGCGCTCGTCCTGTTCATCGCTGTCTCGGTGGGCGACATCGTCGCGTACTTCGCCGGTCAACGGCTGGGCGGGCCACGGCTGTCGCCGCTCTCCCCGGCCAAGCGGTGGAGCGGAACCCTCTGCGGTTCCGCAGCCGCTCTCGGTGTGCTCGCCGCGCTGTCCGCGCTGAGCCTGCCGATGGCGGTCGCGGTGGCGGTCGGCGCACCGGCGGGGGACCTCCTCGAATCCATGGTCAAGCGGGGAGCGCGGGTGAAGGACTCCGCTGACTGGCTGGCCGGTTCCGGGGGCCTGCTCGACCGCATCGACTCACTCCTCCTCGCCCTGACCGTCCTTCTTCTCCTGCGCTGAGCGTCCTTCTCCTCCTGTGCTGAGCGCCTTTCTCCTCCTGCGCCGGCTCAGCGGCTCAGTGGCTCAGGTCCTTCGGCCGGAGTGCGGCCTGCCCACCGGAACCGTCCGGCCGGGGTGTGGCCGCCGGGGGCGTGCCGGTGCCCCGTATCCGTCGGCCAGTTCGGTGCGGGCGGTACCCCGCCGGTCAGGCCGTTTCGATCGCCCAGGTGTACCGGTGGCCCGCGTGCGGGGCGGGATCCGGGGCGTGGCAGAATCCCGCCTCTGATACGTGGGATGTACAGACAGTCAGGGGTGGGGCATGGGTGGGCGGTCGACCGTGGTGGCGGCGGCGGTGCTGGCAGGGGTGGTGGTGCTCGCGGGGTGTGGCGAGGGGGCAGGGAAGGATCCGGAAGCGAAGAAGGCCGCCGCGTCCTCCGTGCCTTCAGGGAAGGGGGACCAAGAGGGGAAGAAGGAGCCCGGGAAGCCGGGGAAGAAGGGGAAGCCGGGGAAGAAGGGCGTGAAGACCAGCGAGGAGGTCGCGGAGGACTTCCGTACCGCCTCGATCGGGGTCGGCGTCGGCTACACCCCCATGAGTACTCCCCCCGGCCAGGAGCACTGTGAGGTGGCCGGCATCGTCTCGGACCAGAAGGCCGCGGGGCAGGGTCAGGTGGAGCAGGTCGTGGCCGGGCTCCGGGAACGGGGCTGGGCCCCGGCGGGCAAGAGCGGGGTCAGGGAGAAGGACGGGATCACCTCGGCCGAACTGAGCGCGGGTCCCTGGAAGGTCCAGGTGGCGGGCGGTGACTACACCGAGGAAGCCGGGGAGGAGTACTCCGCCAACTCCGGACTGGAGTTCGAAGCGGTCGGCGACTGCGATGCGAAGCCGAAGGCCCCGCCTGGCGGCACGGGAGCGGAGAAGCCGGGTGAGAAGTCCCGGGAGCAGGTCACGCGGGATCTCCGCACGGCGCTGAAGGGCCTCGGCGCGGGGTTCATGGTCCAGGATCCCCCGCCCGGGCCCTTCTGCGGGGTGAACGTGGTGGTCCCGGTCGCGGCACTCCCCGGGGAGGCGGATCTGCGGGAGGTCGCCGACCGGCTGGAGGAACGCGGCTGGAAGGACGAGACCGACATGGGGATCGAGGCCGACGACAACGGCACACTGGCGGTGATGCTGCACCACGGGGACTGGTCCGTCGTCATCGGTACCGGACCGGTTCCCGAGGGCGCGGAGGCCGCGGGCCTGAAGCTGGCCATCCTTGTCGACGCACTCGGCTACTGCGTCGACGAAGGAATCTGAAACGACGGCCGGCCCGGAACCGCCCCGCCACAGGAGGACATCCGGCCGGCCCGAGCGGTGGCCAACGGACGGGACCCGGTGCGACCGACCTCAGGCGCGCGGGTCCCGTCCCCGTACCCACAGGTGTGGCGCCGGCCCGGGTCGATGAGGTCCTCGGTCACGGGCGGCGGGCCCCGGGCGGTGGTGGCCGGCCGCGGTGAGCGGGGGGCGAATCCGGATGCGCTGATCCGCGGGGCGGCCGCATACTCGCGGCATGGAATCACTCTCCGGCCGGTTCCGGGATCCGCAGAGCACCGAGTACTCCTTCCTCGGCTCGATCATGGTGCGATGCCCCGGCTGCGCGAAGGCCGCCCGTGTCATCCCGGCGCCCGGGGAGGACTCCGGCTCCGGAGGCCGGATCCTGTTCAGGCCACGCCGTCTGGTCTGCCGCGGCTGCGGGCTGTCACGGGTGTGGAACGGCCGTCTTGTCGCCCTCTCCCCCGGCACGGCCCGGCCTGCGACCGATCCGTACTTCGGTAGGCCCCTGTGGCTCCAGACCGAGACCCGGCACGGCTGGCTGTGGGCCTACGATCTCGAACACCTCGACCTGATCCGCCGCTTCGTCCGGGCACCGCTGCGGGAACGCATGCCCTACGGCGGCACCGGACAGAGGATGACCCTGGTGGCGCGCCTTCCGGCATGGATCAAGCGGGCGAAGAACCGGAACGAGATCCTGCGCGCCGTCAACCGGATCCACGGTTCCCTGGCCGACGCCTGAGAGAAGATCGAAGACGCCCACAGCTGGGCGGCGGCAGGGTCGTGACCCGGCCGCCCAAGGGGGTATACATGGATAGAGAGACCGATGCAGCACGGTCGGTCTGTGGGTGCGCAGCGCGACCGCGTCGTGACGACCGGCGAAGGACTCCCCCAAAATCTGCGGCCCGAGCGGTCCCGCTCTCCAGGACCGGCCGGTATCGGGGCCGGGCCATCCGCAGCGGGCGTACCGCCGGGTACGCGGAGAGCCGCCGGTCCCGGTCCCCGCACCGGGAGAAGAGCGCCCACGCCCGGCCGACGGCACCGGCTCCTCCGATGGCGCGCCGCTGTTCGCGGCCGCCTCCGAACACCCCGCGCGACCCGGTCCCGGGCCCCGGACGATCCGCCCGTCGAGCCCGGTGCCGCCCGGCCCGCCTGACGCAGAGGACAGTCCCATGGCCACCCCGCTCACCGCGACCGAGCTGATGGCAGCACTCCGTGACGAGGGCCTTACCCTCGTCGAGCACCGCAGCTGGCGCACGCACAACCGCAACCACAAGGGCCCCTGGGGCCCCGTGAAGGGTGTGGTGATCCACCATACGGTCACCACGGGAACCGACTCCTCGGTGCAGTTCTGCTACGACGGGGACGCGGCTCTGCCCGGCCCTCTCTGTCATGGAGTGATCGCCAAGGACGGCACCGTCCACCTCGTCGGCAACGGGCGGGCCAACCACGCCGGCGGGGGCGACCCCGTGGTCCTCGCCCGGGTGATCGCCGAGGACTACGGCGAACGCCCACCGCCCACGCACGAGCACCAGGGCAGCCCCGGGTCCGTCGACGGCAACGCCCCCTTCTACGGATTCGAGTGCGTCAACCTCGGCGACGGCAAGGACCCCTGGCCCGCCCGCCAGCTCGACGCCATCGAGCGCGCCGCGGCCGCTCTCTGCCGGGCGCACGGCTGGAGCGCCAAGAGCGTCATCGGACATCTGGAATGGTCCGATTGGAAGAGTGATCCGCTTGGCTTCACCATGCCGGACATGCGCCGGCGAATCGCCGGACGGCTCGCGACCGGGCCCCGCGGCCGCCCGATGCCGGAGGAACCGGACCGGTCCCGGCGCCCGGACCGCGCTGAAGAGCCCGAACATCACCGGGACCCGGTGACCCCCCGGGGTCCCCATGGCTCCCGCCGAGAGGGCCGACGAGAGGGCCAGGAGGACCATCACGGCCGTCAGCGGCGTCACTCCCCGATGTAGAGACGTACACCCGACCCGTGCTCCCGCACCGGTAGCTGATGATCGCCCCTGTGCCGGCGAACGCCTCCCCCGTGGTCGGGCGTTCGGGCCCGTCCTTCGGCGGTGTGGCCGAGCCGGGCTTGGATCCGGCGTCTCACCGCGCCAGGGCAACGCGGCCGGCCGGCCCGGCAGATCCGGCAGGTCCGGGCCGGTGAGGTGACGCGCCCCGTCCGAGCGGGCTCAGTCGGCCAGCGGGTCGCCCGCCACCCCGCTCAGCCGGACCAGTCCGAGTCCTTCGGCGGCTTCGACCGCCAGGTACACGGTGTGGGTCCAGCCGTGTTCCGCCGCGTGCGCGGCAGCCCAGGCGAGAACCTCGTCCACGTCCCGGTCGCCCAGTACCTCGTACTCCTCACAGGCACCGGCGGACCGGTCCCAGAAGTACACGCGGTAACGGCCGTGGTCCTGTTCCCACGCGGTCTCGCGGGGATCGACGCTGCGGATGTCCATGATCGGATCCTAGGTCCAAACTCTGGGCCACCCCGGGCGGGACCGGGGCCGTCGACCGCCGCTCGGGGCTCGGGGCTCGGGGCGGCGGAAGACTCCTCCCCGGGCCATGCGTGCGCGTCGGCGGTCCGGTGAGCGCGGCCCGCGCCTGGATGGCGGCCGTCGCCTTCGGTGGTCACGGAGGACGGCACGCACATCGCCGAAAGGTTGTAGCGGACGGCGTCTCGATCGGGCGGCGGCTTGGCGGCTACCCCGTTACGATCACCGAAGTCCGAGGTCATCAGCGTAATCCGGTAGGGATCGGCGCACCCTGCGGCGTAGATTTGCCCGACGCCACGCGAGCACGCCGTGATGACAACCGGGTGTTCCGCGCGAGGCGACCCACCGATCCAGGAGAAGTCCTTCCCATGCCACGCACCGCTGTCCGCCGTACCACCATCGTCGCCGCCTCGCTCCTCTCCCTGGCGCTGACACTGAGCGCCTGCTCGGATGCCGACTCCGGCAAGCAGGACAAGGGCGGTGCGCAGAACGCGAAGGAGGTGCCCGCGGCCGAGCTGGCCAAGCTCATGCTGACCAAGGAGGACGTGCCGGGTCACCGCTTCAAGAAGGCGACCGAGAGCGACCTCGAGCAGGCCGCGGACGAGGGGGCGAAGGACGCCAAGTGCGCGCCGATCGTCGACGCGTTGATGCTGCGCATGGGCGGGAAGTCCGCCCACGAGGCGGCGCAGACCATCTCTCCCGAGCCCAAGAAGCCGCCGAAGGACGCCTCGCCCGAGGAGCAGATGAAGGCGGCCCTCGGCGGGACGACCGTCCAGATCGGTCTGGTGTCCCTCACGGGTGATGGTGCCGCCGACGCGCTCGGCGCGCTGGAGAAGGCCGGCCAGGACTGCGCGGGCGGCTTCGGTCTGAAGGGCAAGGACGCGACCCAGATCAAGAAGGTGGAGAAGGACGGCTTCAGCGCCGGGGACGAGTCGGTCTCGCTGACCCTCACCTCGGACCTGGACGAGAAGACGACCATGAAGACCTATCTGGTGGCGGTCCGTCAGGGCGGGGTGGTGGCCAGCTTCGCCGCGCTGAGCCTCGCGGGCGAGACCCAGCACCCGAAGGCGCTGGTCGAGAAGCAGCTGGCGAAGCTCGGCTGATCCCCGGGGCGCCGCCCGGTCGGCCGGGTGGCGCTCCATCCCGGGTGGCCCGTCCGCCGGGCCCGGCCCGTGCCTCTTCCCTCGGCGTCGGCAGATCTCCGGGGTGGCGGCGATCGCGGCACGCGCGCCCTCATCGTGCCCGTACGCGCCGGAGCCAGTGGGGCACACCGCGGGCCTCACCCGCCCAGGATCGCGGGGATGGATCCCGCGCAGTTCGACGGCCAGGTCCGCGGAGGGCCGGTGAATACCCTTTCCGTCGCGGACGCCTCCCGGCAACGGGACGCGGTCACCCGCTCTGTGGCCCAGGCCCGGGAGAACCTCGTCCGGCGTGAGGCGTGCGGTGACGTCCCGGCCCTCGCCCCCCCGAGAAGGCGCTTGCCTTCGCTCAGGGGCCGAGTCGCTGTCGCTGACCGATGCTTCCGGCGGGACCGTCGCGGTGATCGTCTCCCCAGCCGTCCTCGACGTACTCGAAGACGCCCTCGGACTTCTGCGGGGCGAGGTGCGTCGTCTGCGCGGCACCACCACGACGGTGACCACCGAGGACTTGCGGGACCGGCTGAACGGGCGGATGGCCTCGTGATCCAGGTCGTCCGGGGGCAGGCGACCTCGTCGACCGGGTCCGCTGAACGACGCCTCGCAGGCTCCCCGGCTCCCTTCCTGAGCCGCCGACCAGGTGTTCACGGGGCCGCGCGGCGGGAGCGCGGGACCCCTGTCGGCGTTTCCCTCGATCCTGGCGCCCTGCCGGATGACCCGCCGTCATCTCCCGCCCCTTCTCCGTCCGACCACGCGATGCGCCGGGGGCGGTGTCCGGTGCACCCGCCGGGCGGTGCGGGTGTGGCGGCCACGGCAGGGGTTGAGGTCAGGTCTCCAACGGGTCTGTCCGCGCTGTGGGCGGGATCCCGGACGGGTGCCGTTCGCCTGTCCGGGCATGGAGGGCGTCGCGGCCGAGTCCGACAAGGCCGTCGCGCATCCCGGGCTCAGGCCGTGGCCGGCCCCTCGGTCACGTCAGGGGGAACCAGTGCCATGAGCGGGCGCTGCGGCACCTTGGTTCTGGCAGCGGCCTGATGGGGTCGATGTCAGGCCCGGACACCGGGGTCAGGCGGTGTCCTCTGGCCGGCTGCAGGGAGCGGGCCGGGCACCGGCGGTGGCGGGATCGGGGGCGGGAGCGAGAAATCCCATCCGTCACAGCGGCATCGGCTCCGGCGTTTCGGCCATCTCCCGCCCCGGGCCGTCCCGGCTCCGGTACGGGTCGATGGCGTCTACAGCCTCCGGAATTCGCTTGTTCATGCGGTTCCCGTCCCGACTGAAATACGTGTGTTCGAGCGGGCGGTCCGGGTCGTTGTCCCGGATGACGGCGGCAATAGCCGAGAAAGGGGAACGCCGATGACACCCATGGCACCGATGTCCCGCACTGCGGCCCGGCCGGCTGAACAATGCGCCAGGGCCCTGTGGCCGCAGCCGGCGGCGGGGAGGCGCGGATGACCGAGGCGCGGAGCGAGGGCCGCCGGGCCACGGGGGAACGCGTTCCGCCGCCCCGGCACGTGCCCGGCCGGGAGAGGCCCCCGGCGTGGGCCACCCCCGGCCCACGGGCAGGCAGCGGACCGTGCACCGGACTCCCCCAGGGCGGACCGTGCACCGAAGCCGTCCTGATCCGTACCCGGGGAGGAGGCGCATGAGCGCGGGGAGCAGCGGGGGCGGCCCGGAGAGCGGGGCGGAAGAGGTGTCGGCGTCGGAGCGGCTGTTGTTCGGCGGGCCGCTCGCCTACGACGTGGGCTGGAGCCAGCACCAGGGGGCGTGGCTGTCGCTGGATCTGTGGAAGATGGCTCGTTCGCTGCCGCATCTGGTGGGTACGGCGGTACGGCTGGCGCACCGGGCCGACGCGCGGGCGCTGCGGGCGGTGCTGGTGGCCGAGGGGGCGCGGGGCGTCAGCGGGGCGGTGGGGCTGGTGGCCGTGAGCGCGGTGCTGGGGCATCTGCTGGGTGCGGGCGCGGTGGAGGAGCGGTTGGCGGCCGCGTTCCCCGCGCTGGCGGTCGTGGGGGTGACGGCGCTGCTCGGCTCGCTGCTGACGTCGGCGTCAACGGCGGCGACCGGTGCGCTGGAGCCGAAGGTGCAGCGGATCGCGACGGAGCGGTATCTGGAGCTGGCCTCGCGGGTGGAGATGGCGGCGATCGAGGACGACCAGTTCCACCGGCTGCTGGACTCCGCCGGCTATGGGGCGGACGCGGCGCGACGGATGGTCACCTACTGCGCGGGGGTTCTGGCGAGCCTGGTGTCGCTGGCCGCGGCGGGCGGGGTGCTGACGGTGCTGCACCCGGCGCTGTTGCCGCTGCTGGTGCTGATGACGGCGCCGACCGCGTGGAGTTCGCTGACGATCGCCAAGCACCGTTACGTCTCCTTTCACCAGTTCGTGCAGCATGCCCGGGCCGGGCGGCTGCTGGGGCATCTGCTGATCGAGCAGCACGCCGCCGCCGAGATCCGTGTCCATGGCATCGGGCCGTTCCTGCTGCGCCACTTCCGGGGCATGGCCCGGACCAGTGAGCGGGAGCAGACCCGGCTGGCCCGGATCGCCGCCCGCGCCGGGCTGGTCGCCGATGGCGCACGGGGGCTGGCGACCCTCCTCACCTACGGTGCGCTCGGCGGGCTGCTGTGGAGTGGGCGGATGGAGCCGGCCGTGGCGGGGACCGCGATCCTCGCCATCCGTACCGTCTCCGGCAGCCTGGACCGTCTGGTGGACCAGATCACCGACCTCCATCAGGAGTCGTTGTTCGTCGCCGACTACGAGACGCTCTGCGCGGAGGCCGGGAAGCGGGCCATCCCCACGGCCGGGGCCGAGTTGCCCGACCGGGTCGGGGAGATCGTGTTCGAGAACGTCACCTTCACCTACCCCGCCTCCGGGACCGGTGTGCGGCCGGAGCCCACCCTGCGGGGCGTGAGCTGTTCCTTCCCCACGGGGAAGGTCATCGCGCTGGTCGGGGAGAACGGCAGCGGCAAATCCACCCTGATCAAACTCTTGTGCGGGCTCTACCTCCCCGACGAGGGCGGTGGCCGGATCCGCTGGGACGGGGTGGACGCCGCCCGGGCGGCGCGCTCGGAGATCTTCCGGCGGGTGGCGCTGATGCCCCAGGGCGCGTACCCGTGGCCGTTCACCGCCCGCGTCACCGTCGGTATCGGCCGGCCCGAGGACCCGATGGACGACACCGCGATCCGCGCCGCGGCGGCCTACGCGGGTGCCGAGACGGTCCTCGACACACTCCCGCGCGGCCTGGACACCCTCCTCGCCCGGGGCTACCAGGGGGGCCACCAGATCTCCGGAGGTGAACGCCAGAAGCTGGCCATCGCCATGGCCCGTCACCGCAACGCCCAGATCCTGGTGGTCGACGAGCCCACCAGCGCGCTCGACGCGGTCGCGGAGCAGAAGGTGTTCGACCAGATCCGCCGGCTCGCCGACGCGGGCCAGACGATCGTACTGATCACCCACCGCCTCCATTCCGTCCGCCATGCCGATCTCATCCACGTCCTGGAAAAGGGGCAGGTCGCCGGATCGGGCACCTTCGAGGAACTCATGGACCCCGGTACCGGCATCGCCTCCTTCCGGACCGCCTACGAGATCCAGGCCAAGGCGTTCGACCGCCCGGTGCCCGGCCAGGCCGGCGGCTCCCACGACGAGGCGCGGGCGGAGCGGCTGTGAGCGGGGCGGAGGAGCCCCGCCCGCCCCGTCGCCCGGGGGCGAGGACACCTCGAAAAGCGCGACAGGAGCCCGCGCCCGGATCTCGCCCCGGCGACGCGCCGGGCCCCACCCGGACCCGGACCGCGCTCCACATCGTAGGCGGGCATCTCTATCTGGAACGCGGGAACAGGGTCCTGCTGGGGCGGCGCCATCCCGGGTCGGCGTTCGGCGGCGGTCTGTGGCATGTGCTCGCGGGCCATGTCGACGACGGGGAGCCGGTACGGGACTGCGTCGCCCGCGAGGCCTTCGAAGAGGCCGGACTCCTGATCGACCCCGCCGAACTCCGCCTCGTCCACACGGTGCACATGTCCGGCGCAGCGGGCGCAGCGCCCCGGCTCCAGCTCTTTTTCACGGCCCGGCGGTGGAAGGGCGAGCCTCGGGTCAGGGAGCCCCGGTGCACGACCGTGTGGAGGTGGTGGCCGCGCGAGGCGCTCCCGGACGACCTCGTCCCGTACACCCGCGCGGCGATCGACAGCATCGCCGCCGGTCGCGTCTACAGCGAGCTCGGGTGGTGACCGGCGGGCGCTGCGTACGTTCGAGTGGTCTGCGGGAAGCGGGGGCCCTGGGAGGTGACGGCACGGCAGGTGCGTCGTTACCTTGACCGTAATATCACCTTTCCATGTGAAAGGTGATCAATGCGAAGAATGTGGATGTGGGTCGGAGCGACACCCAGCAGACGCGTCCTGGCCCCGGCCCCGAAGCCCAGGAGGTACAGCCGCAGATGCCATCGACCGTGACACCCAGGTTCTCCGTCTTCACCCCCAGCCACCGGCCGCGGTTCCTGGACGAGTGTCTGGCGACGCTCCAGGAGCAGTCCTGCCGGGACTGGGAGTGGATCGTCCTCCTCAACAACGGCGCCCGGTGGCGGCCCGAGCGGCCCGATGAGCGGGTCCGGGTGGAGATCGCCGACGAGATCCGGGGGGTCGGCGCGACCAAGCGCAGGGCCTGCGAACTCGCGCGCGGCGAGATCCTGGTGGAGCTCGACCACGACGACCTGCTGGCCCGCGACTGTCTGGCCGAGCTGGGGAAGGCGTTCGACGAGAACCCGGACGCCGTCTTCGTCTACAGCAACACCGCCCAGATCACCGAGGACGGCGGACGGGACGACTCCCGGTTCAACGAGACACACGGCTGGCAGTACGAGGAGGTGCTCGTCGACGGCCGGCAGCTGCTGGCCGCCAGGACCATGGCGCCGACGCCGCACAACGTCTCGTACATCTGGTACGCGCCCAACCATGTGCGCGCTTTCCGCAGGGACGCCTATACGAAGGTCGGCGGTTACGACGCCACCCGCTCGGTCCTGGACGACCAGGATCTGATGTGCCGGCTCTTCCAGGTGGGCGACTTCCACCACATCGAGCGCTGCCTCTACCTCCAGCGCATGCACGCGGGGAACACCCAGCGCGACGCGGAGGTCAACGCGCATATCCAGCGGGAGACGGTCGCCCTCTACGACAAGTACGTCGAGGCCAACACCCTGGCCTGGAGCCGGCGCCATGGGCTGCTCGCGCTGGATCTCGGCGCGGCCCACCGGAAGCCTCCGGGGTATCTGGGTGTGGACCAGTACCCGGGGGAGGGTGTGGACATCGTGGCCACCCTGCCCGACCGGCTGGATCTGCCGGACAACTCGGTGGGCCTGATCCGCGCGGTGGACTTCCTGGAGCATGTGCCCGCGAAGGTGCCGCTGATCAACGAGCTGTACCGGCTGCTGGCACCCGGCGGAATGCTGCTGACCATGACGCCCAGCTCGGACGGGCGCGGGGCCCACCAGGACCCCACGCATGTCGCGTTCTACAACGAGAACTCCTTCTGGTACTACACGGATGACCAGTACCGGGCGTTCGTCCCCGAGATCGAGGCGCGGTTCCAGAGTTCCCGTCTGGTGACGTACTTCCCGACGGACTGGCACTCCTCGAACAACATCTCCTATGTGGTGGCGAACCTCATCGCCATGAAGGAGGGCACGACACGCTGCGGCGGACCGCTGCTGGTACGGGAGAGTGCCCCGGTTCCCGCCGCGGCCCTCACTCAGCCATCAGGGTGAGGGCCGCGGCACGAGCGGCGGCGGCCGGTTCCGCGAACCGGGGGGTCTCCAGGGCCGCCGCCAGCTGGTCCCGCCAGCCCGGCTGGCGGGAGACCCCGGCCCGCGCCCATGCGGCGTGCCCCAGCACCCCGTACACCGGCCGGACAGCGGGTCTCGGGAACGCGGCCGAGCCGACGGGGCAGAGGCGCCCGGGGTCGAGTCCGCTCAGCCGGTACACCTCCCGGGCCAGCCCGTACCAGGTCGTGTGCCCCGCCGCCGTGCCGTGGTAGACGCCTGCCGGGGCCCGTCCGGCCAGCGCCGCCCGGCCCAGCACCGCCACCTGCCGGGCGAGCGCCGCCGACCAGGTCGGCTGACCGTACTGGTCCGCGACCACGTCCACGGTCGCTTTTTTGCGGGCGAGTTCGAGCATCGTGGCCACGAAGTTGCGCCCATGTGTGCCGTAGAGCCAGGCGGTGCGGATGGTGTAGCCGGTGCGCGGGAGCAGTTCGGCCACCATCCGCTCCCCCAGCAGTTTGCCCCGGCCGTACGCGTTGAGCGGCCCGGTCGGCGCGTCCTCGGCAGCGGGCCGGCCGGCGTCGCCGGGGAGGACGTAGTCGGTGGAGATGTGGAGCAGGACCGCCCCCGTCCCGGCGCAGGCATGGGCGAGATGGCGTACGCCCGTGCCGTTGACGGCGGTCGCCGCGGCCTCGTCCGCCTCGGCCCCGTCCACATCCGTCCAGGCGGCGCAGTTGACGACCACCTGGTGTGCGGCGACGGCGGCGCGTACGGCCCGGGGGTCGGTGATGTCCAGCTCGCCGCGGGTCCGTCCGGTCACCTCGATGCCCGGAGCGGCGGTGAGTTCCGCCAGGACGTCCCGGCCGAGTATCCCGCCCGCGCCGGTCACCAGCCACGCGGTGCTCGCGGCCGTCCCCTTCATGCGCGCTCCGACCCGGTCAGCAGCGGCTCCCACCAGCGGCGGTTGTCCCGGTACCAGTCGACCGTGGCCGCCAGGCCCGCCGCGAACGGGACCTCAGGGGCGTAGCCGAGCTGTTCGCGGATCTTGCTGTCGTCCAGTGAGTAGCGCAGGTCGTGGCCCTTGCGGTCGGCGACGTGGGTGACTCGGTCCCAGTCGGCGCCGACGGCGTCGAGGAGCAGTCCGGTGAGCTTGTGGTTGCTGACCTCGGTCCCGCCGCCGATGTGGTAGATCTCCCCGGGCCTGCCGCCGCGCAGGGCCAGCTCGATGCCCCGGCAGTGGTCGGAGACATGCAGCCAGTCGCGGACATGGCGACCGTCGCCGTAGAGGGGCACGGTCCCCCCGTCGATCAGCCGGGTGATGAAGAGCGGGATGACCTTCTCGGGGAACTGGTGGGGGCCGTAGTTGTTGGTGCACCGGGTGATCACGACGTCCAGGCCGTGGGTACGGTGGTAGGCGAGGGCGAGGAGATCGGCCGCGCCCTTGGTCGCGGAGTACGGTGAGCTGGGTGCGAGCGGTGACTCCTCGGTCCATGAGCCCGCGCTGATCGACCCGTACACCTCGTCCGTCGACACCTGCACGAACCGGCCCACGCGATGGCGCAGCGCCGCGTCCAGCAGGACCTGGGTGCCGGCGACATTGGTACGGACGAAGGGCCCGGCTCCTTCGATGGACCGGTCCACATGCGACTCGGCCGCGAAGTGCACGACGGCGTCCTGACCCGCCATCACCTGGTCGACGACATCGGGATCGCCTACATCGCCGCGAAGGAAGCGGTATCCGGGCCGGTGGGCGACGGAGGCGAGGTTCTCCTCGATCCCCGAGTAGGTGAGTGCGTCGAGGACCGTGATCCGCGCCGCCGGATCGGATCGCAGCCGGCCGCGGACGAACTCCGAGCCGATGAAGCCGGCCCCGCCGGTCACCAGGAGACGCATGCTTCTCCCTGTTCTCCGGACCGCGGCCGCCGCCGGTGGGCCAGGCACTCCTCGTGGATGGGCAACAGGCCCCGCCGCCCGGCTTCGGCCAGGGTGGGTGCCGAGGCGTCCTTGGCGGAGAGTTCCCTGGCGGGATCGTCGGGCCAGGGGATGGCCAGCGCCGGATCGAGCGGGTGGATCCCGAACTCCCGCTCCGGCGCATACCCCTCGGAGCAGAGGTAGACCACGGTGGAGCCTTCCTCCAGTGCCATGAAGGCATGGCCGAGGCCCTCCGACAGATACACCGCCCGGTGCTCCCGGTCGTCGAGGCGGACCGCCTCCCATCTGCCGAAGGTCGGGGAGCCGGTGCGGATGTCCACCACCACGTCGAGCACCGCCCCGCTGACACATGTCACATACTTGGCCTGCCCCGGCGGGACGGCGGCGTAGTGGATTCCCCTCAGGGTGCCGCGCCCGGAGCTGGAGCAGTTCGCCTGCTCCGTGCGGAGCGGGTGGCCGGTCAGCTCATGGAGCCGGTCGGCCCGGAACCACTCATGGAAGCGCCCTCTCCGGTCCGTGAACACCTGGGGGGTCTCCACCCAGGCGCCTTCGATACCCAGCGGTCTCACCTGTCACCTTCCTTCTGGTTCCTGCCGTCTCCACCGGCGCTCCCTCAGACGGCCGCCGCGGTCTGCGCCTGTGGTCCGCCGCCCCGCGGGGATACCACGGCGCACTGGCCGTCCTGGTCCAGCAGGTCCACCAGGTACTGCCCGTATCCACTCGTGAGGAGCGGACGGGCCAGGGCGCGGAGCTGGTCGTCGTCGATCAGCCCGACCCGCCAGGCCGCCTCCTCCACACAGCCGATCTTGAGGCCCTGGCGCTCCTCGACGACCCGGACGAACTCCGATGCCTGGACCATGGAGGCGAAGGTTCCCGTGTCCAGCCAGGCGGTGCCCCGGTCGAGACGGGTGACGCGGAGTTCGCCGGCCTCCAGATAGACCCGGTTGAGGTCGCTGATCTCCAACTCGCCGCGTGCGCTGGGCCGCAGCCCACGGGCGATCTCCACGACGCGGTTGTCGTAGAAGTACAGTCCGGGCACGGCGTACCGGGACCTCGGGCGGGCGGGCTTCTCCTCGATGGACAACGCCCTGCCGTGGTCGTCGAATTCGACCACGCCGTAGGCCGAGGGATTCGCGACCTGGTACGCGAAGACCTGGCCTCCGCGCATCCGGTCCTCGTGTGCCAGCAGGGCGCTCAGCCCCGAGCCATGGAAGATGTTGTCACCGAGGATCAGTGCGACGGACGCGTCCCCGATGAAATCGGAACCCAGCAGAAATGCCTGGGCGATTCCTTCGGGACGCTCCTGCGTCGCGTACTCGATGCGCAGACCGAGCTGACCGCCGTCGCCGAGCAGTGAGCGGAACTGCTCCTGATGTTCCGGGGTCGTGATGACGAGCACCTCGCTCACCCCTGCCAGCACCAGCGTGGAGAGCGGGTAATAGACCATCGGCTTGTCGAAAACCGGCAGAAGCTGTTTGGAGACGGACCGGGTCAGCGGCCAGAGCCGTGAGCCGGTGCCCCCGGCCAGCAGAATTCCACGCATGGGTAGTCAGGGGCGCGGTGCCCGTGCGGGGTCGCTTCCCCACCCCCCTTTCATTCCGCAGAAGAAGTGTTACGGACCCCATATTCCGGCACGAACAAAGTTTGCGGGCGCATGATCCTCCGCGAAAACAGTCGCTTCACCGATTTGCGTCTCCATTCGGGTGATGTTGACCTTCCGCCGAGCGAGTCCCGTACGCGCCTGGCCTCGGCATCTACCGAAAGCAACCCGGTTCACCAGCCCATATGAACGTCGCACAAACGCTCCGACAGGTCAACGATTGGCCTCCACGGCAGCTGTGCGGATTCCTCCGGCTGCCGCTCATCCGGCAGCTGCGACTGTCTCCTCCATTTCTACGCGAAAGGAATTCTGGTGAGAAGTAGAACCATCGTCCGCAACCGGGTGAGAGCCATCACCATGGTTTCGGTGGGTACCCTGGCCGCCGTGCTCAACGTGGCGCCCAGCGCGGCGGCCGTCGCCGACGCCGTCGAGCGCTCGGGCACCCGGCACAGCCTGGGCCTGCCGGGACCGAACGGCGCCATGGCGGCAAGCGGGCAGAACCACGACGCCGATCGGCAGGGCGAGCGCGCCGCCCAGGGGGGCGACGGCGGGCACAAGGGCAAGGACAAGGGGAAGGGCCCGCAGGGTCCCCAGGGGCCGCAAGGTGCCACCGGCGCTACCGGACCCAAGGGCCCCCAGGGGGCCACCGGCGCCACCGGGCCCCAGGGTCCGCAGGGCACCCATGGCACGAACGGTACCAACGGCACGAATGGCGCACAGGGTGCACAGGGTGCCACCGGCCCCCAGGGACCGCAGGGAACCCACGGCACACAGGGATCTCAGGGCGCGCAGGGGGCCAACGGAACGAACGGCACCAACGGCACACAGGGGCCGCAGGGCACCCAGGGCGCCAATGGAACGAACGGAACGAACGGCACCAACGGTGTGAACGGCGCGCAGGGCGCCACCGGCTCCCAAGGGTCCCAGGGATCCCAGGGGTCCCAGGGCGCCAATGGAACGAACGGCACGCAGGGGTCACAGGGCGCACAGGGGGCCGATGGCGCGGACGGCACCCAGGGCACCCAAGGAACCCAGGGCACGCAAGGCGCCAACGGCACACAGGGACCGCAGGGCACCCAGGGAACCCAGGGCGCCAATGGAACGAACGGCACGCAGGGGCCGCAGGGGTCACAGGGCACGCAGGGAGCCGATGGCGCGGACGGCACCCAGGGCACCCAAGGAACCCAGGGCGCCAACGGCACCCAGGGACCGCAGGGAACCCAGGGAACCCAAGGCGCACAGGGTACGCAGGGACCGCAGGGCCCGGCGGATCTGAACACCTATGTCATCAGAGGGCCCCAGGCCGTCCCGGTCCTCATCGGCGTGGGCGTGACGTCCACGGCCAACTGCCTGGCCGGCGACGTGGCCACCGGCGGCGGCTATGACACCTTCGGGCTGCTCAGCGCGATCAACGTCATTGAGAACGCACCCATCCCCAAGGCCGCGGGCACTCAGGCCGGGCCGGCCACCGGATGGCAGACCCAGGCCTCCGTCACCCTGCTCGGCGGCGGGTTCCAGGCCTACGTGGTCTGCGTGGACCAGTAGTCCGGGCCGGTACGCGTCGGCCCGGGGTACCGGCTCGTCGCCGGTGGGCGGACGCGTACGGGCCTGCCGACCGGTGCGGTGGAGCCGCCACGACGGCTGCTCCACCGCACCGGTCGTCATGGGCGGGACCAGCCGTCGTGGGCGGGTGTCCGTCCGGTCAGACCCTGGTCGGGTCCTTCGCGTACGGCGACCCGGTCACGGGCTCCGGCTGGGTCGCGGCGCGGGCGGCGGGGCCGTCCTCGCTGAGGCCGTACCGCTGGTGGAACCCGCGCAGGAAGCGGGGCGCGTACCAGGCCGAGCGGCCGAGCAGCCGCATCGCGGCGGGGACCAGGACACCGCGTACGGCGACGGCGTCGATGAGCACGGCCAGCCCGCTGCCCAGCCCGAACAGCTGGAGGAAGCTGAGTTCGGCCGTCCCGAAGGCGAAGAAGGACACGGCGAGCAGGCAGGCCGCCGCGGTGACGATACGTCCCGTGCGCCCGAGGCCGTTGGCCACGGCGGACTCGTTGTCCTCGCCCAGATCGTGCAGTTCCTTGATCCTGCTGGTGACGAACACCTCGTAGTCCATCGAGAGGCCGAAGGCGACGCAGAACATCAGCACGGTCATGGAGACATCCATCGGCTGCGCGGTGAAACCGAGCAGGGACGAGAGGTTCCCGTCCTGGAAGATCCAGGTCATGACGCCGAGGGTGGCCCCCAGGCTGATCAGGTTGAGCAGCAGTGCGCGCAGCGGCTGCACAACACTTCCGGTGAAGAGGAAGAGCAGCAGGAAGGTGGTCAGGGCGACCAGGCCCACCGCGAGGGGGAGCCGATCGCCGATGGAGTCCTTGGAGTCGACCAGTACGGCGTCGACGCCACCCACCAGCGGGCGTGCTCCGTCGGGCGGCGTGACCGCCCGTACCCGCTCGACGAGTCGCTGGGCCCGGTCCGACTTGGCGGGCAGGGCGCTCACCACGTTGATCCGCTGCGCGTCGGGGCGGCCGAGGGCGGCATGGGCGGGGCCGGTCGCCGTGGACCGTCCGTCGGTGTAGGTTCCGGCGCTGGTCTCGACGCGGGCGACCCCCGTGAGCCCGGAGAGGGCGACCGCGTAGGACGCCAGGGGTGCCTTGCCCACGGGCCGGTCGATGACGACGTGGAGGGCGGCTTCGTCGGTGCCGTCGAACCTCTCCTCCAGCACCGAGGCGACCTGGCGGCTCTGGGCGTCCTCGGGCAGGACGCGCTCGTCCGGGGTGCCGAAGGTGATGCCCAGCAGCGGGCTCGCCGCGAGGAGGAGCACCGCGAGTACGGGCAGCGCGGTGAGGGCGGGCCGCCGCATGACGGTGCGGGCCAGCTTCCCCCAGAAGGTGCCCCGGGCGTCGGAGCGCCCCGGGTTCACCCAGGGCAGGCGGCCGCTGTTGACCCGGTGACCCAGGACGACGAAGAGGGCCGGCATCACGAACAGGGTGCCGACGGCGGCGATGACGACGACACCGGTCCCGGCGTAGCCGAACGAGCGCAGGAAGTACTGCGGGAACACCAGGAGCGCCCCGAGCGCGGCGGCCACGGTCGCGGCGGAGAAGGCGACCGTACGGCCCGCGGTGTGCACCGTCCGCCGGACGGCGTCCTCCACGGTCTCCCCGGCCGCGAGCTGCTCGCGGAACCGGCTGACCATCAGCAGGGCGTAGTCGATGCCCAGACCGAGGCCCAGTGCGGTGGTCAGGTTGATCGCGAAGATGGAGACATCGGTGACACCACCGAGCAGGGAGAGCTGGGCGAAGGTGCCGATGACGGCGATGAGCCCGATCGCCAGCGGGAGCAGGGCGGCGACCACGCTGCCGAAGACGAGCAGCAGGAGGACGAGGGTCAGGGGCACGGCGATGGCCTCGGCCAGGATGAGGTCGTCGCCCACCTGGCCGCCCATCTCGTCGCCCACCGCGGCGCCGCCGCCCGCCCGGACCGTCAGGGTGTCCTCGTACGTCCCGGTGTAGGTGTCGATGATGATCCTGGCGTTCTCGCTCTGCTCCGTCTCGTCGCCCTTCACATGGGCGAGCACCAGGGCCTCGCGGCCGTTCTCCGAGCGGAGGCCGGGCCGGCCCTCGTCCCAGTACGAGACCACGTTCTCCAGGCTCCGCTCCTTCCTGAGGTCGGCCACCAGGGCCCGGCCGGTGCGCTCGGTGGCCGGGGTGTCGACACCGCCTTCGGAGGGACGGACCAGCAGGACGAGGTTGGTCTCCCCGCCGAACTTCTCACCGATGACCTTCCCCGCCCGGGTGGACTGCGAGGTGGGGTCGTCATAGCCACCTTCCAGGAGTTTGCCGAACGCGCCGGCGCCCGCGACGCCCATGAGGGCCACCACCACGACGGCCATGACCAGTACCAGCCGGGGCCGGCGAATCACCAGCTCGGCTATGCGTTCAAACATGCATGATCTCCCTTTTCGCGCACTGTTGGTGAGAGCCCGGCGGACGAGTGCGGGCGGGTGGAGCCGCGCGGAGGCGAGTCACGCGGGGTCGGGCAGCCGGAGGCATGGGTGGCCGGTCCATGGTGGCCAGGGCTTGGGTGGCCGGGGCATGGGCGGCTCCGCGGGAACCCTCCACCGTGTCGGAAGCGGCCCGCTGTCACTTCTCTCGTCGCCGCTGTCGACGCTAGTGGGGTACCAGAAAATTTAGCAGTGTTAGATTTTTTTGATGGGTGTCACCTTTCGGGTGACCAGGAGGAGTTGCCGTCGTAAGGTCGTCGCATGCCTGCGGAAGAACATGCGACGGCCCGGCTCTCCCTGCGCGAGCGGCGGCGGGCGGCCGCCACTCAGGAGATCCTGGACGCCGCCGAGCGCCATATCGTCGAGAACGGTCCGACGGCCCTGTCCCTGCGTTCGGTCGCCCGGGAGCTGGGGATGACCGTCCAGGCCCTGTACCACTACTTTCCGAGCTGGTCCGGCCTGGTCACCGCGCTCATCACCAAGGCGTACGACGACCTGGCCGACGCCATCCAGGTCGCCGTCGACACGGCGCCGGAGGATCCGGGCCTGCCGCGTGCGGTGGTCGCGGCCGAGGAGTACCGCCGATGGGCCGTCACCCATCCCGAGCGATTCCAGCTCCTCTTCGGAACACCGCTGCGGCAGTACGCGGCTCCCGCCGACGGACCGACCACCCAGGCGATGATCCGGATCAGCGAGATCTTCCGGCGCGAGATGTTCGACGGGTTCACCCGTGCCCAGCTGGAGGCGGCCGACGCCCCGGCGCTCTCCCCCTCGCTGCGGGCGCATCTGGAACGACTGCAGTCACCTGGTCTGGGAGCCGCGCCGGCTCCGGCGACCACTCTTCTCCTGAGCGCGTGGGGGCATCTGCACGGTCTCGTCGTCCTGGAGGTGTTCGGGCACACCTCCTTCCTCGGTGAGCACCAGGCCGAGATCTTCCGCAGAGGGGTGCGGAATCTGGTGGAGGACGTCCACCGCCGGATTCCCCGCGATGGACCGGGTGCGACGGCTACGGAGCCCTTGGCCGAGCCGGGCTTCGAGGGCGACCCCGCCGTACCCACCGCCTGACCGGGGCCGGCGGAGCGCGATGTCGGTGCCGTGTGGTGGGATGGGTGTATCCACTGCCGTGACCTGCTGGGAGTCCCACCATGCCCGTATACCCGTCTGTGACCCATGCTCTGGCGGGGGCCCTGGTCGACGTCCTGTGGTTCATCGAGGGCAGTGACGAGGAGCAGATGGACCAGGACGACGCCGTGAAGGTCATGGAGAACGTCGCACACGTGGTCAGCGAGCTGTCGGGCGAGCAGCGCGGCGAGCTGACCGGCCTGCTCGCCGCGATGGCCGAGGCCGAGTCCGACCCCGCGCGCCGGGAGTTCCTCGAAGGGTTCCCGGAAGGCTTCGGCCTGCTCGACGAAGCGGTCTGAGCCGTCCGCCCCGGGGTGGCGGGGCACGACCGGTGCCGGCTCCTGCCCTCCCGGAGGTGGTCCGGGGCTCCCGGGATCGTGTGGGTGACGCCGACGGGTGCGCTCAGCAGGTCTTGCGGTACGGCAGGTCAGGGAGGTGGGCCCGCCATTCCGCGCGCGACAGGCCCGAGCCTGCGCGCTCGCACACGGTGGCGGCCAGCCGCAGGGGGTCGAGATCGTATGTCTCCAGGCCGGCGTACAGGCCCACCGTGTACAGGGTGTGGCCGTCCGCGCCGAAGGCGAGCGAGAGAGCCGGGTCGCCGCCGCACGCCTGGACATAGGCCAGGGCGACGTCCAGCGAGGGCAGCTGCTCGCCGGCCGCCGCCCGGGAGAGCGTGGCCGCCGAGTACGGGGCGTCGCGCGCCATCGCCCGGTAGGTGGGGCCGCCCGCCTCCGTCCGGAGCTTCCGCAGATCGTAGGCGAACCGCTGCACCGGCCCGGCCGCAGGATCGACAGGCACCTCACGACGCCCCACCTCAACCACTCCTCCCGTCGACCGGCCTCCCGGCGAGGCTAGGAACCCGGCGAGCGGGGTCACAAGCCGGATTCAGGCCGCTGGCCCGGCACGGACCGTACAGCCCTGGCCAAGGCTTTGATTCACCTGGTCAGCAGGGGCTGTGTATCAATCCCGGAAGCCGAAGACTCGGTGACGAGCGGCAGAGCGGGGGCGCTGCCCGGGACCTGCGGAACGGGGGTCCGCAGGAGCGACCAACCGGCCGGAGCCCCCGCCTGCCGCGACAGCACCGTTGGGTCCTGTGTCGCCACGGAGTACGGACGCGTTCCCACCCCGTCCCGGTGCCGGAACTCGTGTGGACCCGGCGCTTGTCGGTGCTCGCTCGTGGCTGTTTAGCGATCGTTGATCGCATGATCATTTCAGCCCACTACCTTCCTGTCTCGTCGCGGTGGCACCGAGCCGCCGCAGTACGACACAAGCGTGGGAAGGCCTACACATGCGACGCGGAACTGCCCTGCTCGCCACCGGTGCCGCTCTGGCGGCCACGGTCCTGGCCACGGTGGGTGGCACCAGTGCCAGCGCACAGCAGAACGGCAAGGACGTGGTGGACATCGCGCGGACGCTCCCGGCGCCGGAGCTGCGGAAGATGGCCGAGCAGCGGCCCCTGGTCGCCGCCGCGAGCGCGATCAGGAAGGAGATCGAGCGCGGTGGTCACTCCGGCTACACCGGCATCGGTCTGGAGGAGGGCCGGGTCGCCCTCTGGTGGAAGGGACGCGTACCCGCGAAGATCGAACGGGTGGTCGACAAGGCGCGGGGTACCGCACCCGTACGGATCGCCCCGGCACGGTACTCGCTCGCCGAGCTGAGGAAGGCGTCCGAGCGGCTCCAGGGCGAGCTGCGCCGGGACCCCTCCCTGGGACACAGTGTGAAGATCCCCACCGACGGCAGCGGTCTGGTGCTCGCCACCGGCTCCGGGAGCGGCGCGAAGGCCACGGCCCCGGCGACCGCGCGGCGCGGCGCGGTGGCGGCGGCCGGGGTGCCGGTGCGCACGGTCCGGGAGCAGCCGCTGGTGGAGCGTTCCCGGGACAACGACTCGTTCCCCTGGTCGGGCGGCGCGCTGCTGAAGAACAACGGCGTCCCCAACTGCACCTCCGGTTTCGGGGTGCGCAATGCCTCGGGTGCCCAGTTCATCCTCACCGCGGAGCACTGCGGCAAGGCCGGTGACCGCTACACCAACGGCAACGACCAGTACATCGGGACGCCGGGCCCGGCGCACGACCCGCACGACATCATGCTGATCCCCACCTCCCAGGTGGACAACTTCATGTACACAGGGGGGCGGAACGACGAGCGCGGGGTCCGGGTCGACGGGTGGGACTGGGTCTTCCCCGGTGAGTATCTGTGTCAGTCGGGTGCCACCAGCGCGGGTGTGACGGGCGGACCCGTCTGCAACCTCAAGGTGCTGTTCTTCTACAACGACTCCGAGGACCTGGTGGAGGCCGAGCAGATGAACGGTCAGATCGCCGCGCGCGGCGGTGACAGCGGTGGTCCGGTCTACTCGGCGTCGGCGAGTGGCGGTGCGATGGCCAAGGGGACGGTGACCCGCTCGGCCGGGGCCCGTCTCGGTTTCCAGGACTTCGGGACCGCGACCCGCGACTTCGGGGTGTGGATCAAGAACTGACGGAACGGTACGCGGGCGCGCCGCCGACGCCCTTCAGCCGCCCCCGGCCACCGGCCGGGGGCCTCGTTCTTCCCGGCGGCGTCCGGCCCGTCGCCCGGTGCCGGGGGGCGGTGCGTCACCCGGTGCCGGGCGGGGTTCGGTGCGGCGCGGGGTTGCCCTGGTGGGTGAAGGCCGCCCACAGGTGGATCTCGTGCAGGCCGGTGCGGGTGGCCTCACGCTCCAGCAGGTCGGTCAGGCCGGGTGGGGGCCGCCGGTCCGGGTCGAGCATCCACATCTGTGCCGCGCGCAGCGCGTCGGCGGGAGCGAGCTCCTGGCTGGTGAGGAAGTGGTGGAAGACGGTCATCATCAGTGCGGTCGCGCTGTCCCTGACGGCCCAGCGGGAGCCGACCACATCGGCCGCGCCCCGGGTGACCAGGGCGGTGGAGAGGGTCAGTGCCTCGTCGTGGTCGCCCATGCTCAGATCGGTCTCGCAGGCACTGAGGACGACGAGCGGGCCGTCCGTGCCGGGGTTCACGGCCGTGTGGTCCAGGATCCGGGCGACGGTCAGCTCGCCGTCGGCCAGTGACAGGGCCGACCGGGTGGGACTGGGGCCGGCCACGCCGTGGCAGGAGATATGGACGACCGCGGCCGGCCGGCTGCCGCCCGGCAGTACGGCCAGCAGGTCCTCGCAGTTGCCCGGCTTGTCCGGTACGCCTTCGGCCGTCAGGAACCCGCCGTAGCGCCGGGCGTCCGGATAGCAGGCGGAACGCAGCGCCTCCGTCTCGATCTCGGCCCACATCAGATCGAGCCGCGGGTCGGTGACCAGCACCTGGGGCCCGGTGGCGGGCAGCCTGCCGCGGGTGGCGGCCCGCAGGAACTGCGCCCCGGACGGGGCGTAGCTGAACACCGCGTCCTGGCAGGCGTACCGGTATCCGCCCAGCGGGATGTGGTCGCGCGCCGCGTGCCAGGGGACGACACCGAGGGGGCCGCAGGGGATCAGTACGATCCTCGGCAGCCGGCCGAGGGGTTCCAGGGTGTCGAGGACCGGCCCCATGGCGGCGGGCCAGGCCCAGTCGCACAGCTCGCCCAGTGCCGCTTGCCATTCCGTCTCGGCGGCCTCCCGTGACGCGTGGGACGCTTCCGGGTCCGCCGCCCTACGGGAACGTTCGCCGGCCGCGGTGAGGTACCGCTCCAGTTGGTGACCGCCGGGGGAGAGCAGGAGCGGCAGGGTGAGCAGGGTGGGTTCGGCGCCGCCGGGGCGCAGGATCAGCGCGTGTCCGGGGATATGGGGGCGGAAGCCCTCACCGGGGACGAGATAGACCAGCAGGTCGGCGCCCGAGGCGGCCAGGGCGGTGGTCAGCGCGGCCAGGTCCGGAGTGCCGAGCAGCTCCCGCGCTCCGGTGCCGCTGCCCGCTCCGAGTGCGGCGAGTGCCGTGCGCCGCAGGCTGCTCGGCAGCTCGGTGCCGGGGATCGGGGCCGCCGCCGTCACGGCTGCTTCCGTCGGCGCCGACCGGAGTGGATCGTCCCCGCCCGGATGTCCCTCGCCGGTCTCTCCCCCGGCCTGATATCCCTGGCCCGCTTCTCCGCCGGCCTCATCCGCCGCGCGCGGGCCCTGCTGGAGTGGGTGCCGCGGTGTCTGCGCCCTCCATCGCTCGGCCAGGTCGGGGTGGCCCTTGTCCGCCAGCAGCCGGGCCACCCGGTGGGTGGCGGCGGCCGTCCGGAGTACGAGGGCCCGCCCCAGCTCCAGCGCCTCCACGGCGTCGGCGGGGTGGTTTCTCTCCGCGCACCGCAGGGCCAGCCACAGTGCGTGGCCGGTGGCGTCCCGGGCCACGGACAGGGCGTGCTCGGCGCCGAGTTGCAGAAGGACGTCGGCGGCCATCAGCTCCAGTGCCTCGCGACGGGTGTCCAGGCTCGACCTCCCGTCGTCGGCCCCGCTCGCTCCCTCGATCACCGCGCTCACCCAGAAGGCCGCGGACAGCTCCGTCAGAGCCTGCACCAGCAAAGGCCGGGCATGGCCTTCATGCGCCAGGGCACGCACCCGGCTCAGCTCGGCGATGCACGGATCGAGCAGGCTGAGGTCGCTGCGGTCGGTGATCGCGCAGCGCAGGACCCGGCCGAGGCGAAGCCGGAGCTGGGCTTCGTCCCAGCGGGATGCCCGCGCATGGTCGATCACCCGGTGAACCTCCGCGATGGCGCGGTCGATGACCTCCCGGCGGGGGTCGACGATGGCCAGCTCGACCATCAGGGACGCCCGGACCGCGGGGAAGTTCGCTGCCAGGGACTGGGGGATCGTGGCGGGATCGATCGCCACCGCCTCCCTCAGATACCGGACCGCGGCGCGGCGGTCGGTCTCGTCCCCGGTGTGCTCGGCACGCTCCCGATGGGCCGTTCCCAGCATGCCAGTGATCATGAAGGTGGTGGCCGCATCGGACCGGGGGGAGGTGTACCGGTCACCGGCTGTCCGGATCAGCTCGTCCGCAGCGCGGGCCAGCGCGGCCCGGTCCCGGCTGCGGTGGGCCGCCTGGTACCGGGCGTGGAGACCGAGCAGCAGCGGGATGTCGTCGAGCTCACCTTCACCGGCGGGCAGCATCCTGACCATCGCCAGGCCGGTGGCGCCGTCCTGGAGGCTCCCTCCCAGAAGAGGGGCGGTGGTGACGCGATGGGCGAGAAGCCGGGACAGATACCGCCGGGTGGGCGCGGCCGCCCCGTTCGGCGGAAGGGCGTCGATCCATTGCCGGAGCCATGCCGCGCTCCGCTCCACGCGGGTGATGTCGCCGCTCCCCACCCACAGGTTGTCGATCGAGGTGGCGAGGACCGTTTCCAGGCTCAGCGGGTGCCGCCAGAGGGATCGCGCCGCAGGGTCCGGATCCGGCCGGGCCGAGGCCGCGTCCACGGTGCCGAAGTCCAGCGATCCGGGCATCCGGAGGTTTCCCGCCACCAGCAGGGCCGCGTGGAACTTGGCGAAGCGGATCCGCTCGGGCGAATCCACCGGCAGGGTGAGCAGCGTCTCCCTGGCCGCACGGGCGGTGCCGTGGAGGCGTTCGGCGAGTGCCCGTTGGTCCTGCCCGCCTGATCTGAGCGCGGCGAACAGCTCGCGCAGCGGCGCGACCTCGGGCCGGTCCAGAGGGAGATCCATCAGTTCCCGGCCGGCGTCCGCCAGGGGGACCGGGGGGTCGTTCACGGTGACGCACAGCCATTCCAGCAGGCGCGCGAAGCCCACCGCGTCCCGGCGCGCCCGGTCCGCCATCTCCTGGATCGCGCCGGTCGGTGCCTCCGCTCCGGGCTCCCCCGGGGGCGGAGCGCCGTCCGGTACGGGGGTCTCCTCGCCTTCGCCCGGCGTGGCGGGCGCCACCTCCCCGGGCGGGCCGGGGAGTTCGGAGAGCATCGTGGCGACGCGCTCCATTTCGCCCAGCGTCCCCTGCCGCGCCGTCGCGCCCCCGGCGACGACGCGGGCGAGCACGTTCAGGGCATCGGTCAGCTGTCCCCGCAGGATTTCGATCACTGCCGGGGGGCAGGAGCCGTCACGTACCTCCGGGGGAATGTCCGGCGGGATGAGCAGATCGGCCAGGCCGTTCCGGGCCATGACGGCGAGCGGGTCGTCCAGCGGCCCGGCGCGGTCGGCCCACTGGAGGTGGTTCAGGGCCGCAGCGCACTCCCGTGGATCGAAAGTGGAACGGCTCTTGAGCCGTACCACCATCAGCAGGCCGAGCCAGCACACCACGGCCGCCCGGGACGGGTCCTCCGCCGGTAACAGCCGCTCGACGGTGGCCAGATGTTCGGTGACCAACCGCGACTCGGCCGACTCGGGATCCCGCCTCGCGCGGGGCCACACTTCCTGCGCCTGGCGTACCGCGACAGCGGCCCAGGCCCGGATCCCCTCGTCGGCTCCCCCGTCGTGAACCCGCCGCTTCCCCTCGGTCATACGTCCCAGCCATGCGTCTCAGCCATATGTCCCCCTCGACCAAGGACCCGGCCCACTCCCCCGCCGACGCTCCGTGGTCGGAAGGGTGCCGAAAGTCATCGAGTAGAGGTTACCGCCGGGCCGTGGTGCGGGCCGGGCGTTGAGCCATCGACCGTCCGGCTCCCCTCTCCTACCCTGCTGGAGGCGGCTCCTCCACCCGGCGGAGGAGCCGCGCCGGAGTCACCCGCCGCAGATGGACGAGTACGTCGAACCACTCGGCCGGCGAACCGCCCGTCATATGGTGATCGGTGTCGCGTCGGGGGTCATGGCGTGGTCCGATGAGCCGGGACCGGGTGGTCCGGGCGAGCCAATCGGCGACCTGTCGCGGGGGGTCCGTACGGAGGTGCAGCAGGTAGTCGCCCACGGCCTCGTCGTCCAGCACCGCCTCCAGCAAGGGCGGTACGGGGCCGGGCACCCGGTGGGCCGGGGCGTCGGTGTAGGTGGCCAGTTCCCCCGTACCGAAGGTGAGACCGATCGACAGGTACCGGGCACCGAGGTCTTCGCGCAGATAGCTCCCCGCGTTCCGGGACGGACTGACCGGGTCCGGCGGAAAGCTGACGGCTCTGCCGCGCGCGTTGGCGGTGTGGGAGCTGGAGGACCAGAAGAGCACCCGGTGGCCGGTGTGCCGGTGCCACCACAGGACGTTCTCGGCGAACGACCTCTCGTAGCAGGCCATGTTGTGCGGGTCCAGCGGATCGTCGTCGTGGTCGTGGAGCTCGTAGTACTGGACGATCAGCCGTGCGTGGTGGAGCGCCCACGCATGGCCGTCGTGGCCGGGTGCTCCCGCCACCAGGTCGTGGGCCGCCTGTGCGCGGTCGCGCCAGGGCCTCCTGTCCGGCAGGGCGCGGAATCGGCGGGTGTGCGCGGACACCTCGCCCTCCGGGCGGAGACCGGCGTAACAGCGCTCCACTTCGTCCAGCAGCCCGGGTGCGGCCCGGCGCAGATAGTCGGCCACCGTGTCGTACGCCGACGGCCCCGTCTCATGGGGACCGACCCCGACGAGGCGGACCGGATCGCCCGGGTGGGTCTCGTTGAAGGCACGCGTCCACCGGACGAGGGCGAGGATCTCCTCGGTGCGGCAGAACGGCTCGGCGGACTCCAGCAGGGCCACGGGGTCCCCGGCGCCGGTGCGGACATGGGCATCGAGCCGGGCGACGAGGGTCCAGTCCTGGTCGAGGGCGACGGCGCGGAAGCCTGCCTCCCTGATCAGCAGTTGGGCGATACGCGCCTGGAGAGCGAAGGGCTCCTGCGCGCCGCGCGTCCCGGCGCCGTACCCCACCACGGCCGTCCGCTCAGGAACCATGCCGAGCAGGGGCCGGAGGTCGTCCAGGGGTTCGGACGCGTCCGTGGTGGTCAGCGGGTGTGCCGTGGCCCTGATCCAGTTCTGGACCGCCGTGTGCTCTTCCGGTGAGATCGTCATGGAGCCAGCCTCGGACCTCAAGTCCGATCGAGGTCAAGTCTCCCGATCAAGCGTCCGGGTCAAGCCTCCGGATCAAACGTTCGGGTCGACGGAGCCTGTCAGGGAACTCCGCCGCGGCGCATGACCCCGCACCGGGCCCGAGCGGACCCGGGGCCGGTGCGGGGTCATACCGGTCACGGAATCCGGGCGACGCCGCCCCAGCCGGCCCGCTCGGTGAGGCGTCCGGTGGTCGCGTCGGGCCGCCAGTTGGGCCAGGACACATAGCCGGGCTCGACCAGTTCCAGACCGTCGAAGAAGGCCTTTGTCTGCTCCGGCTCGCGGAAGATGTAGGGGATCGCCCCGGAGTTGTTGTACTCCTCCTGGACGGCGCGGTGGGTCTCATCGGCGGCGGTCGAGTGGCTGAGGGCCAGATAGCTGCCGGAGGGCAGCCGTTCGACGAGGCGGCGCACCAGGCCCAGGGCGTCGTCCCAGTCCACGATGTGGCCGAGGACATCGCTGATCACCAGGCCCACCGGCAGGCTCAGGTCCAGGGTCCTGGCCGCACCCGCCAGGACGGCCTCGGTGTCGCGCATATCGGCGAGCACATAGTCCATGGCACCCTGGCTGGTGCTGATCCCCATGGCTTCGACATGCAGAAGGACCAAGGGGTCGTGGTCGACATAGACGACCCGGCACTCCGGCGCGATCCGCTGGGCGACCTCGTGCGTGTTGTTGACCGTCGGAAGTCCGGCGCCCACATCGAGGAACTGGCGTACCCCCTCGCGCGCCAGATGACTCACGCTCCGGACCAGGAAGCCCCGGGACTCCTGGGCGAACGGCTCGATGTCCGGGTACCGCTCGCGATAGGCGTCGCCGGCCGCCTGGTCCGCGGGGAAGTGGTCCTTCCCGCCGAGCCAGTAGTTCCAGACCCTCGCACTGTGCGGGACCGAGGTATCGATCTTCCCCGGTGGGGTGACAGGGGTGGGCTGACTCATGGAAATCCTCTCGTGAGCCGCTGGGACGGGCAGGCACACGGGACTACGCCCCGGTCCGACCGGACCGCGTCCCGCTCATGGATCCCCTGCCGCCCAACAAGATCGGGAAAGCGCGCGTCGCCCCTACCCTGTCGGTCACCATCCCCTGTCCGCAACCCCCTTGGGGACGGGTGCCGAGGCCCGGGCCGGAACCGGCACCGGCACCGGCACCGGCACCCGGTCAAGCGCGGCCCGCGGTCGTGGCGAGGGTGTCGAGCAGGCGAGCCAGTTCCGCCGGGGCCTCCCGGTGGGCCAGATGGCCCTGGCCGGGGAGCGGGTGCACCTCGGCATGGGGGACATGCTGGACGACGTCGTCGAACGAGGTTCCGTACGGGGGCGTTCCGCGATTGCGCTCGCCGACGATCAGATCGACACGGTCCGCGCGCCGTGCGATCCGATCCGGTGGCGGCGCCGCGTTCAAGGCGGCCAGCTCCGCGTGGGCCGGTGCGCTCAGACGGCACAGGGCGGCCCACCCCCGACGGTCGGCCCGCAGGGCCTCGACCTGATCCGTGTCGAGGCCGGAGATCCGCCGGAGCACCGTCACGACCGTGGCGTCGAGGTCCGCCGCCGCCTCGGCGGCCTTCAGCTCCGGCAGGGCGTGAACGCCGAACGGCGTCATCACCGGCTCATAGGCGATCACTTGGCGCAGGGCGCGGACGTCGGCGGCGAGCAGGGCGATCAGGCCACCGTAACTCCAGCCGAAGAGCGTCTCCGTGCCCGCCAGCGCATCGAGGACCGCACCGAGGTCGTCGACCTCGGTCCGCAGCGAGTACGCGCCGGTCAACGGCCCCGAAGGGGCACGGCCACGGCGGTTGACGACCGTGACGGACGGCCAGGCGTGGACGGCGGTCGCGACATCGCGCCACGCGTGCGCGTCGCTCAGCCCGCCCGGGACGACGACGAGGCCGGGGGCATCCGGCTCCCCGTACACATCGAACGTGACCCAGCTTCCTCCGCCGACCGACAGCCTTTTCTGAATCGTTCGCTCCATAAATTTATTATGGAGCAATCGCTCTACAATGCAATCATGCCCCAGCGAACCCGTGGACGACCTCCCGCCTTCGACCGTGACCTCGCGATACTCGAAGCCGCCCGCCTCTTCTGGCGGTTCGGCTACTCCGGTACGTCGACCCGCGCTCTCACCGCGGCCCTCGGGCTCTCCACCTCCAGCCTCTACGCCGCCTTCGGCAGCAAGGCCGGGCTGTTCGAGGAGGCGGTGCGCACCTATGCCGAGCGCTACCGGGAGATCTACCGGCGGTCCGTCGCCGAGGAGGACCTCGGGACCGTCATCGGACACATCCTCACCGGCTCGGTCCATGAGTTCACCCGGCCGGGTGACACACATCCGGGCTGTCTGCTCAGCAGCGCCGCGATGACCGACAGCACGAGCACGCTCGACACCAGCGCCTACTTCGCCGAACTGCACGGCTGGAACGAGCGGGCCCTCCTCGGGCGCGTCGAGCGAGCGGTCCGGGACGGGGAACTGTCCCCCGGCACCGAGGCGGCGGCCCTGACCGGCCTGGTGCAGTCCGTGGTGCACGGGCTGTCCGTACGGGCCCGCCTCGGCACATCCCGTGACTCCCTGCTGACGACGGCACGGCTCACCCACGATCTGATCCGCGGGCAGCTCATGTCAGCGACGGCGTGACCGGCCATTGCGCGGGGGAACAACCAGCGTGCCAGGGGTCGGAGTTACGTACCCATCATCTGCCCATCGAGCCGCCATCACACGGGGCCGACAGAGTGACGCCCATGAACACAAGGAACCCGATCACGCGTGTGAGCAGGACGCCGAGCGGGACACCGGGCCCCGACCCGAGGACAAGCGGTCGCACCCTCGCCGTCCTCCTCGCCCTCTCCGCCTCGGCCGCGCTGGCCGCGCCCACCGCCGTCGCCACTCCCGGCGCCGGAGCCGGTGCGGCTCAGAAGGCGATGTCCGGTGCCGCCACCGCGCCCCCGGCGATCCGCTGGGGAGCCTGCCCGCCCAGTGACCCCTTCCCCGCGCCGGGACCACAGACCCAGTGCGGGACGATCAAGGTCCCGGTGGACTGGTCGAAGCCGCAGGGCCCGCAGACGAGTGTCTTCGTGGCCCGCTACCGGGCCGCCGACCCCGCGAAGCGGATCGGGGTCCTGATGACCAACCCGGGCGGGCCGGGGAACCCCGGGGCCGACAGTGCGATCTACGCCGACATGGAGTTCTCCCCCGCCCTGCTGGAGCGGTTCGACGTGGTCGCCTTCGACCCGCGCGGCATCGGCCGCAGCGAGGGCATCCGCTGCGACGAGTCCATCGCCGGGAAGATCCCGGACCGCCCCCGTAACGCCGCGGAGTTCGAACGTCTGCGCACCCTGAACGGCAAGCTCGCGGAGAGCTGTCTGCGGCGGATGGGCCCGCTCGCCGGCCATATGGACACGGAGAGCGTCGCCCGGGACATGGACGCGATCCGTGCCTCCCTCGGCGAGCGGAAGATCAGCTTCATGGGGACCTCCTACGGCACCTCCATCGGTGAGCGGTACGCGCGTCTCTTCCCGGACCGGCTCCGGGCGCTGGCGCTCGACAGCGCCGTGGACCCCGAGCGTATGGACGCGGAGCGGTTCCTCACCGATGGCAGCGTCGCCGTCGACGACATCTTCAAGCGGCTCCTGGCCGACTGCGAGAAGGACACTTCCTGTGTCCTGAAGGGCCGGGAGCTGATCTCCGTCACGGAGGAACTGTTCGCCCGTGCCGACGCCGGCACCCTCCGCGAGCCGGGTCCGACCGGACCCGGTCAGCGGAAGATCGATACCGACCAGCTCGTGCACATCCTCTACTTCGCCCTCCGCCAGTACGTGCCGGAAAAGGCGACGGAGCAACTCGCCGCGCTGCACAGCGGCAAGGGCGAGGTCTACCTGCACGACTTCGGTTCCGACCGCGCCTGGCAGCTGGTCCTCTGCCGGGACAACGACCTCCGGATCCGCGACTGGGCCCACTACCGGGCCATCAGGGAGCGGGTCGCGAAGGCCGCCCCCCATGTCCGCTACAGCTCCCAGGCCCTGGACATGGTGCTCGGCTGCCAGGGCTGGACGCCGCCCAAGCCCCGGTCCGAGCGGGCGAAGGGCGCGCTGCCGCCGGTGCTCGTGGTCAACGCCCTCCATGACGCGGCGACCCCGCTGGCGGGCGCACGGCGCATGGCGGCCTCCTTCCCGAAGGCGTCCCTGCTCACCGTGGACACCGTGGGCCACGGGATGTACGGCATGGAGAAGCCGAGGCAGGCGATCGACGCCTATCTGAGCGGCCGGAAGGACTGAGCCGGGGCGGCCCGCCGGCAATGATCGCGTGATGGGCAACCGTCGGGCCGGTCCGTCAAGTCGTAGGGCTCGGGATGAGCACCGCTCCCCCTTGTTCTCTCTCCAGGAGCACCTATGACTTCGCGTCGCACCACCGCGGGCCTCGGGACGACGGCGGCCATCGCCGTCCTCACCTCGCTGCTCGCCCCCGCCGCCTCCGTCGCGGCGGCGCCCGCGCCGAAGAAGCCCGTCGCCAAGGCGGACGACTTCAACGGTGACGGCTACGGCGACACCGCCGTGGGCGCCACCATGGCCACCGTGAACGGCCAGCAGGCCGCGGGCTTCGTCTCCGTGCTGTACGGCTCCGCCGCCGGTCCCCGGAAGGGGCGTAAGCAACTCCTCCACCAGGACATCCCCGGCATACCGGGAGCGGCCGGGTCGCCGAACTTCTACGGATCGGCGCTCGCCACCGGCGATCTCGACCGGGACGGCTACACCGACCTGATCGTCGGCGCCCCGGGCGAGACCGTCGGCTCCCTGACCACCGCCGGGACCCTCTCCGTCGTCTGGGGCGGCAAGGGCGGCCTGAAGGGCGGGACGGTCCTCGCCAGGGGCACGGCCGCGAACATGTCCCTCGGCAACTGGCTCACGGCCGGGGACTTCGACGGGGACGGCGACCAGGACATCGCCGCCAGCGAGAACGCGCAGCAGCTGCGCATCCTCTCCGGCCCCTTCGACCGCAAGGGGAAGGCCCGCGGCTCGCGTGCCGTCTCCTCGGGGCAGGGGACCTTCATCCACGGGGTGACCTCCGGTGATCTGAACGGTGACCGCAAGGCGGACATCGTGACGGTCGGCAGCGGAACCCCCGGCGCCCTGGCCCAGGTGTGGAAGGGCACCGCCCAGGGCCCGGCGTCCCCGGCGCCCGTCCGCAACCCCTCGGGGAACTCCCTGACCCCCTGGTCCCTCGACGCCGGTGACATCAACAAGGACGGGTACGAGGACCTGGTCATCGGTCACCCCAACGGCGGCCTGATCATCCATCTGCCCGGCTCCGCCAAGGGGTTGGCGACCGACAGGATCCGGTTCATCAACCAGGAGACCCCCGGGGTGCCCGGAAGCACTCCCCCGCGCGACAACTGGGAGGACTGGGACGACTTCGGGCACACCGTCTCCATCGGCGACATCGACGGGGACGGCTACGGGGACATCGCGGTGGGTGCCCCCGGGGAGAAGGTCGGCATCTTCAAGCGGGCCGGTGCGGTGATCACCCTGCGCGGCACCGGGTCCGGTCCGACCGGGAAGGGAGCGCGCCTCCTCCACCAGGACACCGACGGCGTCCCCGGGACGGTCGAGTACAACGACGGGCTGGGGATCGCCGTCCGGCTGCTGGACACCAACGGCGACCGCCGTGCGGAGCTGATCAGCGGAGGAGCCCGCGAGAACAGCACCGCGGGAGGCTTCTGGGTGTTCCCGGGCAGCCGCACGGGCAGCACCGGGAAGGGCACCGCCGCCTATGGTCCGCAGCACTTCGGAGCCGAGCGCGGGAAGACCGGGCTGGGTGTCGTGATCGCCCGCTGACCCACGGACGGCCCCGCGTCCCGGCCGGCCGAGCCGCCCGGGATGCGGGGCGGTCCGCGTAAGCCCGCGATCGTGCGGAACGCCCCTGTCACCACTGACGGTGGACGGTTGCCTTGCCGCCGGTCACCAGGCTCGCCGGTGGAACGTCCTCGGCCACGACCGCGCCGGCGGCGACCACGGCGTCCCGGCCGATGCTGACGCCGGGAAGGATCGTGGCACCGGCGCCGATCCACACATTCTCCGCCACATCGATGGGCGCGCCGCTGAGCCACCCACGCCGCTCCTCGGGGTCGACCGGGTGACCGACGGTGATGAAGGTGGCCTTGGGCCCGACCATCACCCGCTCGCCGAGCCGGATACCGGCGTAATCCAGGAATGTGCAGTTCTGGTTGATGAACACGCGCTCCGCGAGGTCCAGACGAAGGCCGTGGTCCGTGTAGAAGGGCGGATAGATGGTGACCCCTGCCGGCAGCGGCCTGCCGAGGATCTGTTCAAACAGCTCCGCCTTGCCCGCTTCGTCCTCGAAGGGCAGGACGTTCAGCCGCGAGGTGAGTCCGGTGACCCGCAGCACCCGCTCGGCCATGGCCCGGAACTCGGCGCTCTGGATGCGCAGAAGACGGTCGCTGGACATGGCGCGATCCTTTCTGGTGCACCGCGGTGACCGGACAGGTCTCGCCGGCGGAGGCCGTCAGAGTGGGTTGAGGCGTGCCTTCAGCAGGCAGAACTCATTGCCTTCGGGGTCGGCGAGGACATGCCATGACGCCTCCGCCGACTGACCGATGTCGACGCGTTCGGCCCCGGCGGCCAGGAGGCGTTCCAGCTCGGCGTCCTGGTCGCGGTCGGTGGGGTTGACGTCGATGTGCAGCCGGGCATGCCCGTTCTTCGGCCCGTCGTCGCGGATGAGGAAGATCGTCGGCTGCGCGCCGCCGAATCCTTCGCGCGGGCCGATCTCGACGCAGCCCTCCGCTTCGCGATCGAGCACCACAAAGTCCAGGACCTCGCACCAGAATCGCGCCAGTGCCTCGGGGTCGCGGCACTTGAGCACAAGTTCACTGATACGGCATGCCATGGACAAAACCCTCTCTCGGCGTGGGAACTGCCGGGGTGATCGCTCCATGCGTCCCATGGGCTCCCCGCAGTGAGAACACGGTCGCGACAGTACCGGGCGGGGTGAGCGGGCGCGAAACGATTTCGGGCCCCGCCCGGCCTCGGACCCCGCCCGGCCCGGCCCGCCCGACACTGGGTCCTCGGGGTGCTCCTTACCAGGCGGTGGCGGTACGGCGGATGGTCAGGATGTGGTCGATGACCTCGGCGGTGCGTCCGCCGGGCCCGGTCGCGGTGCGGCGGGACGCCTCGGCCCGCTCGACCGTCCACGACCGCGGGTCCAGGCCGATGTCCTCGGCGACCTCCTGCGGGCCGGGGTACCGGACGCCGGGATCCTGGTTCCACGACCACGGGGCGGTCGACCCGTGGTCCACGATCAGCAGGAGCCCACCGGGGCGCAGCGCGTGCGCGGCGGAGCGCAGGACGGCCGACCGGTCCAGGTCGAGGGGGGTGTGCAGATAGTGGGAGCTGACCAGGTCGAACGTGCCGGGTGGGAAGGCCTCGCGCAGGTCGTGCCGCTCGGCGGCGATCCCTTCGCCCAGACCGTGTGAGCGGGCGAGACGGGCGAGCCGCTCCACGGCCACACCCGAGACGTCGACCGCGGTGACGCGCCACCCCTGGCGGGCGAGCCACAGGGTGTCACCGCCCTCTCCGCATCCGAGGTCCAGGGCCTCGCCGGGCGGCAGGCCGGTGACCGTCTCCGTGAGGCGGGCGTTCGGCCGTGGATCGGCGGCCTCCGGGCGGTCCGCGTAGAACCCGTCCCAGAACATGACCGCGTCGGTGGTGTTCATCGACTCTCCTTCTGCCGGGGGCGGCCAGTCTCGCCGTGTGTGTGACGAACCGGCACGCGTTCTTGCCGTTCCGGCAAGACGACCCGGTGGACCAGGGGCTGACGTGTCGCCGGGCGACGGGTCCGCGGTCGCGGCCGGCCCGTCAGTGCTCGGCATCCCCGCCCATGCTGATCACGACTTCGACATACGTCTCCCCCTCTCCCGGCGGCCTCGTCCATGATCGGGTGGTGAAACCGTGCAGCCGTCCGCAGGTGATCGCATGGCGCGGCAGATGGACGCCGAACTCTCCGCTCAGGGCCTCCAGCAGGGACCGTTCCGCCGGGGTCGCGGGGGTGCCCTCCTGCCGGGAGTCGAAGAACCGGTCGGGGTCCAGGGCCGGTGGTATCTCCCCGGATCGGTGTATCTCCCCGTCCGCGTAGGTGAAGGCGTATCGCTCCGCACCGTCCTGGGCCACGGAGAGGTGGAAGAAGGGTTCCCCGCTCCGGGTCCGCAGACCGCTCCACACGACCACCGCGCGGGTGCCCGCGCCGGCGGCGGCCGCGGCCGGGGAGACGAACCGCTGCGGGTGGAAGCGCGCGGGGGCGCCGTCGAAGGCGAAGCTCCAGCGGGTGCCGGCCCGGCCGACCGCCATGAGGGCTCTGTCGTCGTGGGACGCGAAGCCCCTCTTTCCGCGAAGCGATCGGGCGCGCGCTTCGCGGGAGGTCATGGGCTCGTCCAGGGCCGCCGCCGTCCCGTCCGCGAGACGTCCGGGCAGGTCCTCCGGAGGCACGCCTTCGACCAGGACGAAACGGTAGGAGGTGATGTCGTCAGGGCGGTTCGGGTCCGCGAGCCACGCCAGGCCGTCCGGGTCGGGACCGGCCGCCGGGGCCGGTGCCTCACCCGGCTGTCCGCCCCGGGGGGTGGACAGCAGCTCGCGGCCCCGCTCCGGGGTGAGCAGGGGTCCGAGCAGGGGGTCGGCCACCCACCCCAGCGGCGCCAGATGGTCGGGGCCCAGCGGTATCCAGGCCGGGAGAGCGTCGATCAGTGTCCGCCATGCCCGGTCGGTGTCGCCCCACCGCGCCAGCTCCCGTGCCCGCCCGACCGCTTCCCCGAAGGGGCCGGCCGCCGTGTAGCGGTAGGTGCCGGCGCGCACCTGCTCCAGGGTCGCGTGGGCCAGCGCCACCACGTCGTCACCGGCTCCCCGTAGAGGGAACATGAGCGTGGAGTCGTCCCCGTACGAGTGCGCCGCGTGCTCGGCGACCAGTGGCGGCAACAGCTCGGGGGCGTACCGCGGGTCGGTCACCAGGTCCTTGAAGGACATCATGGAGGTCTGTCCGAGCAGATGGTGGATCTGGTCGCCCAGTCCGGCGGCCCGCGGTCGGCCGTACCCCTTCGCCTCGTCCAGCACGTGCCCGGCCCGCTCCCAGTCGCCGCGCAGCGCCGCCAGCCGGGCCTGTTCCATCCGGGTGTCCAGCTCACGCGTCGTGTCGTTGGTGAACTCCGGCCTCCCGTGCTCCGGGCGCGCCCGGAGGTTGTGGAACTCCCGGTGCATGCCCCGCATGAACGTGGCGAAGTCCGCGTGCCGCTCGGGTGGCTCGGCCAGCCAGCTCGACCAGGTGTACACGGCCCACTCGCCGTCCTCGTCCATGTCCTCGGGGTCCAGGAGGACATGGGTGGCGTCGGACTCGACGTCGAGCTGGAGGCCGCGGCGCCAGATGTCCGCCTCCTGGCGCTCGGTGTGTCCGGCGTCCTCGTCCAGGTACTCCTCGAACATCTCGGCGAGTCCGGATGCGTTGTTGTGCCAGCGTGCGTCCGTGGTCCCCGCCAGGAGCCAGATGAACCCGCCGGCGTGCCGCCACCCGTCGCTGACCTTGAGGAACTCCCGGTACGACGGGGGCATCCGTCGGCCGAGGCGCTCCTCCATGGCCGAGATCCGCTCCTCGGGGGCCGGCGGGAACCCCAGCCACCGAGCCCGCTGGGCGGCTTCCTCCGCCTCGCCCGTCGTCTCGTCGTCGGGCAGCGAATCCGCCCACTCCCCGCTCCATCCGAGCAGGAACGGCCGCCAGTCGAACGGTGTCGTATCCGTCATGTGGCCCATGCTGTCACCCACCACTGACAGTGCTCCGTGACGGCACCTCAGCGGCTGTGCCCGGCGTCCACCTCCAGTACGCAGTGCCGCAGCTCATAGCTGCCGATGGCCTCCATGAAGCCGATCGTCGGCGGGCTCGCCATCCGTACTCCGGGCACGGCGACCAGCCGGCTGAGGAAGACATCCGTCTCCAGGAGCGCGATATGCAGCCCCGGGCACTTGTGCGGGCCGTCGCCGAAGGCCAGCCCCGGCGCCCCGGCGTCCTTCATGGTGCGCCCCGGGCGCAGACAGCGCGGCCGGGCCCCGACGGTCCGTTCGTCGATATTGGTGTGATCGAGCAGGATGTCGATCCGGTCGCCGGCCGGGACGGTGAGTCTCCCGCCGTCGGCGCCGGGCAGGTCGAGCGGTTCGGTGGTACGGCGGCTGAGACGGCCCACGACCGGTTCGAGCCGCAGGATCTCCCCGAGCACCGCGAGCCTGCCCGGCTCGTCGGCCGCGCGGTAGTGCGCGAGCAGCTCGGCGTCGGAGAAGAGATGCCAGGCCGCCGCGGTGATGAACTCACGGGTGGTGACCATGCCCGCCGCCGCGAAGGTGAGGCACTCGCCGAGGATCTCCGTGTTCGAGCAGCCGTCGTCGATGAGGTGGGAGATGAGATCGTCCCGCCGGGTGCGGCGGCGGGCGCGCACGGCGGGGCGGACATCGCCGACGTACACCCGCAGCCAGTTGGTGTTCTGCCGCAGCATCCAGTAGAGGCCGTGCGGGCTGGTCAGCCCCGGCGTGCCGAAGCGCTCCGGGAAGAAGCGCTCCAGCCGTTCCTTGATGCCGGGTCTGCTCTCCGTCAGACCGATGACGGCGCAGGCCACCTCGATCGCGAGGTCGAAGCTGAGGTCGGAGAGCCGGGCCCGGCCGTCGGTCCGGAGCCGGTCGATCCGGGCCTGTGCGACGCGGACCATGACGGCGCGGTAGTGCTCGTCGACACGGCGTGGGGTGAAGAACCGCGCGGTCTGGCGGCGGTGTTCGCGGTGCTCGGCGCCGTCCCGGTAGAGCACCGGCCGGCGGATGCGCTTGGGTATCTTCGACACCATCTCGATCCCGAGGCCGGCCTGTACGGTCGCCGTACTGCGCAGCACGGCACGCGCCTCCTCGTACCCGCGCACCTCCCAGACGCCGTCACCGCCCGGCGCGACGGGGCACTCCGCCGCCGTCCCGCCCCGTTCTATCCTGCGGAGTCCGAATCCCCGGTCCGACCCGGCCCCGGCCCCTTCGCCATCGGTGTCATGGAACCCACCGGACCCTCTGGACCCAGCGGACGCACCGGACCCACCGCTCATGAGCGGCACCTCCCTCTTCCCGAAGACCGTGCCGGTATCCGCGCACCCGGCCTGCCCGGCCCGGCCGACGGCACGCTCCCGCCGATCACGGGGCGGTGCGGCGGGCCGTACCGGGGGGTTCCTTCCCACCGCGACGGCACGGGAAGCGGGCATCAGGGGGTGTACGGCGGACCGGGCGGGCGGACCGGCCGTCCCGGGGCCCGATCCGGCGGGTCCCGCCCGGTGTCCGGGCGGGTCGGCAGAGGCCTGGACCGCGTCGGCCGGCCCCGGGCGCGGGTGGGAGATGTGTGCGGCGTGGTGCGGGCGGGTTCCGTGGTACCCGGCCGCGCCACGCCGTCCCCTCCTGTGGTGCCGCGCCGCTGTCCCGCTACGGGGCTACGGGTCTAGTGGGCTACGGGGCTACTGGACGAAGTTCGCCGTCACCGGCACATCACGGTGTCCCTTGGCGGTGATCCCGCTCTTGCCGCCGGGCAGCAGCAGGCTGGTCTCCTCGGTCTCGGAGACAAAGAGATCGGCGTCGCCGTCGCGGTCGGCGTCGAGCAGGCGCGCGTAGGTGCCGAAGCCGCCCCATGCCTTCGCCTTGCCCGGCACCCCGGCGGTGTCACGGGTGAACCACTGGGACTTGGCCCCGGTCAGGCCGCCCTTCCCGCCGCTCAGGAGGTGGACCCCGCCCGCGGAGCGGTGCCCGCTGACCTTCTCACCGGGCGCGGTGACCGCGAGATCGGGGTACGTGTCGCGGTTGACGTCCCCGGCCGAGATCACATTCCCGAACTGGTCGGCGGTCGACTCCCCGGTCGCCACGCCCGCCGTCGACTGCGTGATGGTGTACTGCCCCTTCGGCCCCGAGGCCCCGCCGCGCAGCACCACCACCGTGCCCGCGTTCCGGTTGGGCACGGGGTGGGCTATCGCCAGCTCCCCGTAACCGTTGCGGTCGAAGTCCGCGACGACGCCCCGGGGGTAGTAGTTGCTCTCGTCGGACTTGGTGTACGTGGTCGTCCCGCGCGAGGTCACGGTCTTCCCGCCCTGGAGGAACCACACCTCCGAGGCCCCGATGACATACAGGTCGTCCGTCTTGTCCCCGGTGACCTTCCCCGCCGCGAGCCACCGGGGGAGCAGGGTCTTCCCTCCGCCGACCGTGTGCCGGGTGACCGGGCCCGTCGTCCCCTTGGAGGAGGAGAAGGAGCCCCGGACGATGTGCACCGAGTCGATGTCCCCGACCGCCAGATCCGGCTTCGCGTCGCCGTTGAAGTCCCCGGCGGTCAGGGAGATCCCCACATGCTGCCGGGCCCGTCCGTTCTTCAGCGGCACCAGGGTCGCCTTGTCGCCCAGCCCGGTCTTCGACCCCCATACGATCGTGACCGCGCCCCGCTGCTCCAGGCCCCCGAGGGTCTCGGTGGAGTCGCCGACGGCGAGATCGGCGTACCCGTCCCCGTTGAGGTCCGCCGTCGCCAGCGTCTTTCCGAAGGCCTCGTTCTCCTCCTCCGGAACCGATGTCTTTCCGGGGATGCCGGGGCTGTTCTGGTCGATGTGCCGGGTCTTGGTGCCCGGCCCCTTCGCGGTGCCGTAGGTGACACTGAAACCGGGGTAGCGCGGTACGGCGTAGTCACGGTAGCCGTCGCCGTTGAAGTCGTCGGCGTACCGGGGGGACTTGCCGGTTCCGGAGGACGGCATCCCCTCCTCGGCGGGGGCGGCGGTCGCCGCGCTCCCCGCGGACAGGGAGAGCAGACCACCCGCGAGGGCGGCGGCCGTGGCCGAGGCCAGGGCTCTGCGGAGGTTGATGTGCATGGTCACGGAGGCTCCTGCGGTCGGGTCGTGACAGAGAGACCAACCAGGGGGCCCGAGGGTTGTACGCGGGAACGAAAAGACGGGGCGGCGCCCGGCACGCCGCGCCCGGGGCGGGGGACCGGGCGGGGGCGGGGTGGGGTCAGCCGGCGAGGGCGCGGCCCGCGGTGCGGGCGGCGGTGAGGGCGCGGAGGTGCTGCTCGTCGGCGAGGTCCCGCAGGGCCGCCATCGCGGGGTTGGTCCCGGCGAGGGTGAGTTCGCGCTTGATGACGGTCAGATCGGCCTGCCAGGCGTCGCGCAGGATGCGCTCCATGTAGGGGGTGGAGTGGTCCCAGCCCTCGCGGGGGGTGCCGGGGCCGTAGCCGCCGCCGAGGGTGGTGACCAGGACGGTGGGGGTGTCCTTGAGGAGCGACGCGGTGGGGCCCGCCGCCGCGATGACCAGGTCGGCCCAGGTCTTGAAGTGCTGGGAGACGCCGTAGTTGTAGAGCGGCACCGCCAGGACGACGGCGTCCGCGCGCTCCAGCTCTCCGGCCAGCTCGGTGGCGAGACCGAGCGCCTCGCGCTGGGCCTCGGTGCGGTCCTGCTCCGGGGCGAAGCCGCCGGTGGCGGCCAGTGCCCAGGCGTCGGCGGGCAGGGGGTCCGTGCCGAGGTGGCGGCGGGTGACCGTGGCGCCGGGGTGGGCCGCCGCCCATTCGGCCTCGACGGTGTCGGCGATCTCGGCGGAGGTGGACGTGGTGGGGAGGATGCTGGCATCCAGCCGGAACAGGTTCATCATCTGGCTCTCCTCGATGAGGGACGGTCCGTGCCGCGCCCCGGGGAGGGGTGCGGCGCATGCTGACAGGGCGGCCGGAGCCGGTGCTGACCCGGGCCGTCCACGAGCATAAGCGGACTTTACCCCGCTTAGGTTCCCGGGGAGGGGTAGATTGATCAGGTGGACAGTTCGATCGTGCCTTTCGGGAAGCCGCGCGGTGAGCGGGCGGACGCGGTCCGTAACCGTGAGCTGCTGCTGACCACGGCCCGCGAGATGATCGCGGAGCAGGGGGCGGACAAGGTCACCATGGACGCCCTGGCGGACCGGGCCGGGCTGGGCAAGGGAACCGTCTTCCGCCGCTTCGGCACCCGTGCCGGAATCTTCCAGGCCCTGCTCGACGCGGCCGAGCACCACTTCCAGGAAGAGGTGCTCTTCGGCCCGCCACCGCTCGGTCCCGGCGCCGGTCCCGAGGAGCGGCTGATCGCCTACGGCCGCGCCCGCATCGACTTCCTGCTGGACCACCACGCCATCGCACGGGCCGCCCTGGACCGCAGCCTGCCCGTCCCGGCGGGCGAGACCAACATCTCCCGTATCCATGTGCGCATGCTGCTCACCCGGACCACCGCGGCCCTGCCCGACCACGACACCCTCGCCCTCCAGCTGACGGCGGCCCTCGAAGGCCCCGTCCTGCTGTATCTGACGATGTCCAACGCCAAGACGCCGCCCCCGCCGGGCCCCCGGCGCGCCCTCGCCGACAGCTGGCAGACCCTGGTGGAACGCCTGCTGCGGGACTGACGGCCGGGCACAGGCCTACGGTGGCCCGCTCCTCGTGCGGGCCCCTTGCCCGAACGGGCCGCGGGCGCCGACCACTCCCCCGCTCCCCCTCTTCCGGCGGATGGCCGACACCTCCCGGCATCTGGCTAAGGTTAGCCTTACTTCACCGCGCGGTCGGACCCGGTACGGCCGGGCAAGAGGTGTGCCCCGCAGGGCAGTTGGCCCCTGGCGGGCCGGCGCGGTCAAGCGGACGAGGAGAGGCTGAGAGATGCGGGTTGGCGTGGTCGGGTACGGGGTCTCGGGGCGGCGGCGCCCCCCGCAGGCGGGACCGCGGTCCCGTACGGGGCGCCCCCACGGGAGTCCGGTTCGGCGGTGCGCGGAGGCTGTCGCCACCGCGCCGCGTCCTTCGTCGGCCGGTGGCGCGCGGCCGTGAACCGGAAGGCGATACTCTCCCCCGCCGCGCGCCCGGGAGCGGACGACGAGCGGAGCACCGCCCGTACGGTCCTGCGGGGCACCGGCCTGCTGGTGGCCCTCGGCGTCCTGCTGCTCATGGTGGTGCTCAGCACCTGGATCGGGACGAAGGACACCTCGCTCGGGCAGGTCTGGTCCGCGATCACCGGTGACGACGGCTCGTACGCCACCGGGGTCATCCGCGAACTGCGGCTGCCCCGCACCCTGATGGGGCTGGCCGTCGGCGCGGCGCTCGGTGTCGCGGGCGCGGTCATGCAGGCCATGACCCGTAATCCGCTCGCCGACCCCGGCCTGCTGGGGGTGAACGCGGGGGCGTCGGCGGCGGTGGTGCTGGGCATCGGGGTGTTCGGGCTCGGCACCTTCACCTCCCTGGTGTGGGCGGCCTTCGCCGGTGCCGGGGCCAGCGCCGTCCTGGTCTATGTCCTCGGCGCCTCGGGCCGTGCGGGGCCGACCCCGGTACGGCTGGCGCTCGCGGGCGCGGCGGTCAGCGCCGCCCTGGGCGGTCTCATCGGCGGGCTCACCGTCTTCAACGCGGCGACCTTCGAATACATGCGGTTCTGGATGGTCGGCTCGCTCGCGGGCCAGGATCCCGAGGTGCTGCGGCAGTTGCTGCCGTTCGTGCTCACCGGCCTGGCGCTGGCACTGCTCATGGCGCGCTCGCTCAACGCGCTCGCGCTCGGCGAGGAGCTGGGCCGGGCGCTGGGTACCGGGGTGGCGCGGACCCGGCTGGCGGCGGTGGTGACCGTGACCCTGCTGTGCGGCGCCGCGACCGCGGCGGCCGGGCCCATCGGCTTTGTCGGGCTGGTCGTCCCGCTGGTGGCGCGCTGGCTCACCGGTCCCGATCTGCGCTGGGTGCTGCCGTACTCGCTGGTCCTGGCGCCGATCCTGCTGCTCGCGTCGGACATCGTGGGCCGGGTGGTCATGACCGGCGGAGAGCTGGAAGTGGGGGCCGTCACCGCGCTGGTGGGCGCGCCCGTGTTCATCGCCATGGTGCGCCGCCGCAAGGAGATCTCGCTGTGACCACGACCACGGGCCGCGCCCGGCCCGCCGCCACCGGCCCCGAGCCCGGAGCAGGGAACGGATCGGGGAATGAATCGGGGAACGCACCAGGGTCCGGGCGGGCGAGCCGGCCGGTGAGCGCCTTCTCCGGCCGGGTCGCCCTCCGGGTGCACCGCCGCACCGCCGGGGTCTGTCTCTCCGCACTGCTGGTGACCGCCGTGACGCTGGTGGTCGGCCTGGGGGTCGGCGCCTATCCCGTGGCCCCCGCGGAGGTCGCGCGGGCACTCTTCCACGGCACCGGCGATCCGCTGGCGGTCCACTTCGTCAATCAGGAGCGGTTGCCGCAGGCGGTGCTGGCGGCGCTGGTGGGCGCGGCCCTGGGGATCAGTGGCGCGATCTTCCAGAGCATCTCCCGCAATCCGCTGGCCAGTCCCGATGTGGTCGGCTTCAACAGCGGTGCGGCGACCGGGGCGATCCTGGTGATCGTCTCCCTCGGGGGCGCGGCCGGGGCGGGGGCCATGGCGCTGGGGGCGATCGGCGGTGGTCTGGCGACCGCCCTGGTGGTCTTCCTGCTGGCGAGCCGGGGCGGGCTGCACGGGGTCCGGCTGGTACTGATCGGTCTGGGGGTGACGGCGATGCTGGGTTCGGTGAACTCGTATCTGCTGACGCGTTCCAGCCTCAACAACGCCCAGAACGCCCATGTGTGGCTGGTCGGTTCGCTCAACGGCCGGGGCTGGAGCTCGGTGCAGATGATCGCGCTCGCGCTCTGTGTGCTGCTGCCGGCGACGGTGCTGCTCGGCCGCCAGCTGCGGATGCTGGAGCTGGGGGACGAGCTGGCGTACGGCCTCGGGGTACGGGTGGACCGGGCGCGGCTGGTGCTGACCGTGCTGGGTGTGGGGCTCTGCGCGGTGGCGGTGGCGAGCGCGGGGCCGATTCCCTTTGTGGCGCTGGCGGCGCCGCAGATCGCGGTGATGCTCACCCGCAGTCCGGGGGTGAGTGTGCTGTCGGCGGGCGCGGTGGGCGCGGCGCTGCTCTCGCTGGCGCATTTGGTGTCCGGTCAGTTCTTCAGCACACTGGCCGAGGTGGGGGACCGGGTGGCATGGCTGGATCTGGTGGATGACACCCAGCGCAACAATCTGCTGCCGGTGGGGGTGACCACGGCGGTGCTGGGGGGCGCGTATCTCGCCTGGATCCTCTTCCGGCGGCGGGGTACGGGCAGCGCCTGAGGCCACCGCCTCCCGCCGCCGCCTCCCGCTACCGCCTCATACCGCCGGCTCGCATCGCCGGCTCACACCCTTGCGCCCGCCGCCGTGCGCTCCCGGGATCACACCGGGGGCGCATGGCTTGTTCTTTGCGGCGGGTGCCCGGTTTGGCGCCTTTGAAGCGAGCTTGACCCCTGCACAACAAGCCATTCCCGAGGGGCCATTGATCATCATGGATCACTAAGGTTAGCCTTACCTAACCACTAAGGAGGACCTCTGTGACCAATCCGTTCGAGGACGAGAACGGCACGTACCTGGTACTCGTCAACGATGAGGGACAGTACTCCCTCTGGCCCGCCTTCGCCGAGGTGCCGGCCGGGTGGACGACCATCCACCCCGAGGACACCCGTACCGCCTGCCTGGAGTACGTGGAGAAGCACTGGACCGACATGCGCCCCAAAACTCTCGTGGAGAGCATGGCGAACAACCAGCCGTAACCCGGCACCGGGTGGGCGGTTCAGGACGGAAAGGGCGTGCGAGCGAGAGTGGGAGCACCGGTGCGCAGGACCGACAGCGGCATCACCGGAGACGGAACCGGGAACGGAACCGGCTCCGGTGACACCGAGGAGGAGAGAACGGACCGGGGACGGGTGCTCCGCAGGCGCGGATTCCTCGCCGGGGCGGGCGCCCTGGGCGGCGCCATCGCCGTGGGCGGGGGCATGGCCCTCACCGCGGGCCGCGGTCACGCGGCGGTGCCACCCCGGCCCGATCTGATGACCGCCGCCCTGGGCACGCCCCTGGACGAGCTGCCCGGTGCCGCCGAGGCGGCGCGGTCGGCCGCCGGTACCCGCAGCGCGGATCCGGCGGTGGCCCGCGCGGTCCGGGCGGCCCGGCAGCAGATCACCCCGTTCCGGGACCCCCTTCCGGTCCCCCGCGTCCTGCGCGGCCGGAAGGGGCAGCTCACCGTCTCCCTGCGGGAGGCACGGCTGCGTCTGCACAGCGCCCTCCCGCCCACCCGGCTCTGGACCTACGAGGGCAGCCATGTGGGCCCCACCATCGAGGCCCGCAGCGGCCGCCGGCTGCGGATCGCCTGGGAGAACGACCTGGGCGGGACGTTCCCCGTAACGGCGGTGAAGGTGCCCTTCGCCTATGACCCGGCCCTGCCCCTGATGTGGGACCGGCCCGGCCGGGAGGGCAGCGCCCCCCGCGCGGACGTCGCGGGCCTGCCGCCCTGGGCGGTGGTCCATCTGCACGGCGCCGTCACCGGCGGCGGCAACGACGGCTGGGCGGAGAACGCGGTACTCCCCGGCGCCGCGCAGCTGGCCGAGTATCCCAATGAGCAGCCCGCCGCCGGGCTCTGGTACCACGACCACGCCATGCACATCACCCACCTCAATGTGATGACGGGGCTGGGCTCGGGCAGCTATCTGATCCGGGACGACGAGGAGAAGGCGCTCGGACTCCCGTCCGGCAGCCGCGAGATACCGCTCGTCCTCTTCGACCGCAATCTCGACCTGGACGACTCCGGTGCCTTCACCGGGGGGCTCCTCTACAAGGGCATCGTCGTCATCGCCGAGCCCTATCAGCTGGTGCGGCCCTTCACCGGCCCGTTCAACCTGGTCAACGGGGTGATCTGGCCCTATCTGGAGGTATCCGCCGGCTGGTACCGCTTCCGGGTGCTCAACGCCTCCAACAGCCGCCCCTATCTGCTGAAGGTGCTGGACGAGGAGGGCCGGGAGCTGCCGCCCGAGGCGGTGGTGATGGCCGGTACCGACGCCGGGCTGCTGCCCCGGCCCGCGCCGGTCTCCGGCGGGGTGCCCCTCACCCCGGGCGAACGCGCCGATCTGCTGGTCGACTTCTCGCGCTACCGGGGACAGCGGCTGCGGCTCGTCAACGACAACCCCGAGCCCGGTATCCGGCCCGATCTGATGCAGTTCCGCGTCGGGTCCCGGGCCGACGCGGGGGGCTTCGCCCCGCCGGAGGTGCTCGCCGCGTCCTTCCGCCCCATCGGCCGGGCGGAGGCCCAGCGGGCCCCTGAGCGCATGGTGGTGGTCACCCCCGTCTACCCCAAGGACCCGGAACTGTGGGAGATGGAGGAGACCGACCCGCCGAAGGGCCCGTTCCCCGTCGACGGCATCATCCAGATCGAGGACGAGGACGGCACCGTACGCACCTTCCGGCGCGTCGCGGCCACCTTCCACGACCCGGTGCGCTTCACCGTGCCCGCCGGGGCCACCGAGCGCTGGACCTTCCTGAGCCTGGAGCGCTCCCCGGGGGCCTATCCGCATCCGATGCATCTGCACGCGGTCGCCTTCCAGGGCGTCAGCCGCGCGGTGTACGACGTGAGTTCCTTCGAGTTCCTCCCCCAGGAGGGCGGCGGTTACGGCGCCGGGACCTCCCGGCCGCTGAAGCGGGTCCGCTCCGGCACCCTCACGGCGGCCGAGCAGGGGCCCAAGGACGTCATCCGGCTCGCGCCGGCCGAACTCCTCACGGTGGTGGCCCGCTTCGACGGACCGCCCGGCCGCTTCATGCACCACTGTCACACCTACGAGCACGAGGACATGATGATGATGCGTCCCTTCCTCGTCCAGCCGAAGGCCGTACTCGATCTGGCCCCGCACGGCGGGGGCACGGGGCACGGCACCCACCACTGACCCGGCCGGCCACCGCCCATCCCGGCAGCCCCGACACACCTGAGCCGCCCGGGTCCGCCCCGCGCGACCGGGCGGCCGTTCCCTCTCCGCCCTTCACGCCTTCACGCCACGACCACGCGCGCGCCGACGGCTCCCCCGCCCGGGGGACGGCCGGTGCGCCCGTGTGCGCCGGTGCGCCCCCGTAGCGGCACCGGCCGGCCTGCCCTGCCCGCCCCCGTCGCGGGGCGGGCGGCCCCGGCCCGCGCGGATCGCGCCGGACCCGTGGCGATCACCCCCCACACGACCACCACCACCGGACTCGGACGAGTCCGTCTGCCGGGAGATTTCGCATGAGCATCCGCCGTGATCGTCTGCCGCTCAGCGCGGCTCAGCTCGGACTCTGGTCCGCTCAGCAGTTGGATCCGGCGAGCCCGGCCTATCTGACGGCCGAGTATGTGGAGCTGACCGGACCGCTGGACGAGGCCGCCTTCCTCGCCGCGCTGCGCCGGGCGGTCGCCGACACGGACGGGCTGGGCGTCCGGTTCACCACCGAGGGCGACGAGGTGTGGCAGGAGACCGGGGCGGTGCCGCCCGGGGAGCCCCTCGTCCTCGATCTGCGCGGCGAGGACGACCCCGCGGGCCGGGCCCTCGCCTGGATGGAGCGCGAGCGCTCGGTGGCGGTCGACCTGGTGGGCGGTGAGCTGTACCGGCACGCGCTGCTGCGCACCGGTGCGGCGTCCTGGCTCTGGTACCACCGGTGCCACCACATCCTGCTCGACGGGTACGGGTACCTCCGCTTCGCCGAGCGGGTCGCCGAGGTCTACGGCGACCTGGCCGCCGGACGCACCCCGGCGGACCACCGGCTGGGCTCGCTGCGCGATGTCCTGGCGGCGGACCGGGAGTACACGGGATCCGGCCGGGAGAGCGCGGACGCGGAGTACTGGCACGCGCTCCTCGCCGACCGGCCCACCCCGGTCACCCTCGCCCGCCGGGAACCGGACGGCCCGGACGGCCGCTTCCTGCGCCACCGGAGCGCCCTGACGGCCCCGGCCGCCACCGCGCTGGAGGAGTTCGCCCGGCGGACCCGGACCACCTGGCCGGATGTGGTCCTGGCCCTCTGGGCGCTCTATCTGACCCGGCTGACCGGCGCCGACGAGGCCGTACTCGCCCTGCCCGTCATGAATCGCGCGGGCGGCACCGCCCGGGTGCCCGCCACCACCGTCAATGTCGTCCCCCTGCGGACAGCCGTCGACGAGCGGACCGCACTCGGCCCGTTCGTCCGCTCCGTCGCCGCCGCCCTGCGCGACCAGCGGCGCCACCAGCGGTACCGGGGGGAGCGGCTGCGCCGGGAACTCGGCCTCTCCGGCCGGGGACAGCGGCTCTTCGGCCCGCAGGTCAATATCAAGCCCTTCCCCACCCGGCTCTCCTTCGGCACCTGCTCCGGCGTGGCCCGCTATCTCTCCGCCGGGGCCGTGGACGATCTCACCCTGACGGTGAACGGACTCCCCGGCGCCGGCGGGCTCGACATCACCCTCGACGCCAACCCCCGGCTGTACGGGGCAGCGGAGACGGCCGCGCACACGGAGCGGTTCACCGCCCTGCTCTCCCGGGTCGGCGGATACGACGAGAGCGCCCCGGTGGGCCGGCTCTCCCTGGCCGGCCCCGCCGAGGAGCGGCGGATCCTGGACGACCTCCACCCCGACCCCGACGCCCGCGCGGAGGAGGAGCGCAGGGCGGTGGCCCCGGCCCCCGATCTCTGGTCGGCCTTCGCCGACCGGGTCCGGACCGCTCCCGACGCGGAGGCGGTCCGCAGCGGTGACCGCGCGATCGGCTACGGCGAACTCCACGCCCGCGCCGAACGGCTGGCCCAGGTCCTGCGGGAGCGCGGGGCCCGGCGCGGCACCCTCGTCGCCGTCGCCCTGCCCCGTACCGAAGCACTCCTGGTGACCCTGCTCGCCGTCGTCCGGACGGGAGCTGGGTACGTCCCGCTCGATCCGGCGCAGCCCCGGGAGCGGGTCGCGCGCATGGTGACCGACTGCGGCCCGGTGCTGCTGGCCGCCGCCCCCGGCACGGAGTGGGGGGTTCCGGTGCCGGTGGTGGCCGTCGCTCCCGACGGAACGGCGGCGGTGACGGCCGGCCGGGCGCGGGAGGTGCCCACCGCCGTACCGCACCCGGACGACCCCGTGTGCGTCATCCACACCTCCGGCTCCACCGGCCGCCCCAAGGGGGTGGTCGTCACCCATGGCTCGCTGGCGAATCTGCTCGCCTCGGTGGACGCGCTGCTCCGGCTGGGACCGGCGGACCGGATGCTGGCGGTCACCACCGTCTCCTTCGACATCGCCGCCACCGAACTCTTCCTGCCGCTGCTCGGCGGCGGCACCGTGGTGCTCGCCGACAGCGACCAGGTGCGCGACCCGTTCGCCCTCGGCGCGCTGGTCCGGGCCACCCGGCCGACGGTGATGCAGGCGACCCCCTCGCTCTGGCGGGTGCTGACCGAGGCGGTCCCGGACGATCTCGCGGGGCTGCGGTTCCTCACGGCGGGCGAGCCGCTGCTGCCCGATCTCGCCCGTACCCTGCGGGAGCTGGGCTCCGGCCTCTTCAATCTCTACGGGCCGACCGAGACGACCGTCTACTCCACGGCCGGCGCGGTGCGCGAGGCCGACGGCGCCCCCCATGTGGGCCGTCCCGTCCGGGGCACCCGGCTGTTCCTGCTGGACCGGGCGCTCACGCCGGTCCCCGACGGGCACACCGGTGAGCTGTACATCGGTGGTGCCGGGGTGGCCCAGGGCTATCTGGGGCGGCCCGCGCTGACCGCCGAGCGCTTCACGGCGGCCCCCGCCGGTCTGGGCATGCCGCCCGGCAGCCGGCTCTACCGGACCGGCGACCTGGCGCGGCGGCGTCCGGACGGGCTGCTGGACGTCGCGGGGCGCGCCGACCACCAGGTGAAGATCCGGGGCCACCGGGTGGAGCCGGGGGAGATCGAGGCGGCGCTGCTGGAGCATCCCGCCGTACGGGAGGCCGTGGTCGTGGCCCATCCGGCGGCGGGCGGGGAACGCGTGCTGGTGGCGTATCACACGGGACACGGGGGGACGGCGGGCACGGCACCGGCGGCCCAGGGCGCCGGCACGGACACCCGTACCGGCTCCGACACCCGTTCAGGTTCCGGCACCCGTACAAGCTCCGACACCGGTACCGGCACGGCGAAGTCCGGCGAGGGCGCCGAGCGCGGTGCCCTCGCGCGGGAGCTGCGGGCCCATCTCGCGGCGCGGCTGCCGGACCATCTCGTCCCGGGTGTCTTCATCGCCCTCGACGAGCTGCCCCGGACCGCCAACGGCAAGACCGACCGCAAGGCGCTGCCCGCGCCCGCCCCGGCCGCCCCCGACGACGCTTCGGACCGGGCCGCCGCGCCCGCCTCCGCCGCCGAGGCCCTGCTCCGTACCCTCTTCGCACGGATCCTCGGGGTCCCGGCCACCGGCCCGGACGACGACTTCTTCGCCCTCGGCGGGCATTCGCTCTCCGCCGCCCGGCTGGTCACGGCGGTACGGGCGGAGGCCGGGGCGGAGCTGACCGTACGGTCGCTCTTCGACCACCCGACCCCGGCGCTCCTGGCCGGCGCGCTGGAGCGGGCCGGCTCCGCCCGTGAGCCGCTGCGGCCCCGGCCGAGGCCGGCCCGGCCGCCGCTCTCCGCCGGACAGCGCCGGCTCTGGTTCCTGGCCCGGTCCGGGGAGCCCGACGGGGCGTACAACATCCCGCTCGCACTGCGGGTACGCGGGCCGCTGGACCCCGCCGCCCTCCGCGCGGCCGTCGGTGACCTGCTGGAACGGCACGAGATCCTCCGTACCCTCGTCCCGGCCGTCGCGGGCGAGCCCTATCAGCGGATCCTGGACCCCGTCGAGGTGGTCCCGCGGATCGCCTGGCACCGGATCGCCGCCGCCACCCGCGAGAAGCGCGTCGTCGAGGAGTCCGCGCGGCCCTTCGACATCGCGGAGGAGATCCCGCTGCGGGTCACCGTCCTCTCCCTGGAGGACGGCCCGGCGGGCGACCCGGCGGACGACCCGGCGGACGACCCGGCGGCGGAGGCCGGGACGGACGAGCACACCCTGCTGCTGGTGCTGCATCACATCGCGGGCGACGAGTGGTCCCTGCCGCCGCTCCTGCGTGATCTGGGCACCGCCTACGCGGCCCGCCTCCGGGGCACCGCCCCCGGCTGGGCGCCCCTCCCCGTCGGCTACGCCGACTTCGCCCTCTGGCAGCAGGCCACCGGGCTCCGCGACGAGCGGCGCCTCGGCGAGCTGTGGCGGGAGCGGCTGCGCGGGGCCCCCGAGCGGCTGGTCCTGCCCTGGGCGGAGCAGCGCACTCCGCCGGGCGGCGGCACGGACGGCGACACGGACGCCGGCTCCGACCCGGCCGAGGTGCTCGACTTCCCCATCGGTCCCGAACTCCACGGCCGGGTACGGGAGCTGGCGCTGCGCACCCGGACCACCGGCTTCATGGTGCTGCACGCCGCCTTCGCCGCCACCCTCTCCCAGCTCGGGTGCGGCGAGGACATCGTGGTCGGCGCGCCGGTCGCGGGCCGGGACGACGAGGCGCTGCGGGACGCCGTCGGCTTCTTCATCAACACCCTGGTGCTCCGGGCCGATCTCAGCGGCCGGCCCACCTTCCTGGAGCTGCTGGAGCGGGTCCGCGAGAGCGACCTCACCGCCCTGGCCCATCAGGAGCTGCCCTTCGACCGGATCGTGGAGGCGGTCAACCCGCCCCGGACCCCCGGGGTGAACCCCCTGTTCCAGGTGTTGTTCGCGGTACGGGAGGAGTTCTCCGCCGAGCCCGTCCTTCCCGGGCAGCAGGGCCGTCCGTTCCTGGTGAACACCGGCAGTGCCAAGTTCGACCTCCAGCTCACGGTGAGCGAGGACAGCGCATCCGGCGGGGCCACCGGCCGGCTGGAGTACCGCACCGCCCTGTGGGGCCCCGGTGCCGCCACCCGGCTGGCGGCCGCGTATGTCCGGCTGCTGGAGCGGATGACCGCCGACCCCGGCGCCCGGGTGGCCACCACCGCACTGCTGACCGACGGTGAGCGGGCCCTGGTCCGGGCGGAGAACACCGCCCCGGTACGGGCGGTGCCCGGGGTCTCCCTCGCCCGGCTCTGCGCCGATCAGGCCGTACGCACCCCCGACCGGACCGCGCTGATCGGCGGGGGCGAGGAGCTGAGCCACCGGGAGCTGGACAGCCGGGCGGCCCGGCTCGCCCGGGTGCTCGCGGAGCGCGGCGCCCGCCCCGGCACCCTGGTCGGGGTCAGCCTGCCGCGCGGCACCGACCTGGTGGTCACCCTGCTGGCCGTCGCCCGTACCGGCGCCGCCTATCTCCCCGTCGACCCGGACTTCCCCGCCGAGCGGATCCGGCTGCTCCTGGCGGACGCGCGGCCCGCGCTGCTCGTCACCGACCGGGCGGGCGCCGCCGGTGCCGGTGAGGTGCCGGGCGCCACCCTTCTGCTGGACGACCCGGCCGTGGCACGGGCCCGGCGCGAGGCCGAGCCGCTGGCGCCCGCCGCCGCCCGGCACGGTGCCCATCCCGCGTATGTCATCCACACCTCGGGCTCCACCGGCCGCCCCAAGGGCGTCGTGGTGACCGAGGCGGCCGTCACCAACTTCCTGCTCTGCCTGGCCGGGGAGCTGGGCTTCACCGGTGCGGAGCGGCTGCTCGCCGTCACCACCGTCGGCTTCGACATCGCCGTGCTGGAGCTGTTCCTGCCACTGATCACCGGCGGCACGGTGATCCTCGCCGACCGCGCGCAGGTCCGTGACCCGGCCCTGCTCACCGAGGTGCTGACCCGCTCCGGTGCCACCGTCGTGCAGGCCACCCCCTCGCTCTGGCGGGCGCTGACCGAGAACGGCACGGAGGCGGTACGGGGGGTGCGCGCCCTGGTCGGCGGTGAGGCGCTGGCACCCGACCTCGCCCGTACCCTCGTCGCGCACGCCGACGGGCTGGTGAACCTCTACGGCCCCACCGAGACCACCATCTGGTCCACCTGGGCGGTGCTGGACGAGCGGTCCGCCGCCGCGCCCCCGGTGGGACGGCCGCTGTGGAACACCCGCGCCCATGTCCTCGGGCGCGGTCTGGAGCCGGTGCCCACCGGGGTGACGGGTGAGCTGTATCTCGCGGGGGACGGGGTGGCCCAGGGCTATCTCGGACAGCCCGCGCTGACCGCCGAGCGCTTCACCGCCGAGCCCGACGGGCCCGGTACGCCGCCCGGCAGCCGGATGTACCGCACGGGTGACCTGGCCCGGCGGCGCCCCGACGGCACCCTGGAGATCGTCGGGCGCGCCGACCACCAGGTGAAGATCCGGGGCCACCGGGTCGAGCCGGGCGAGATCGCCGCCGCGCTGCGCACCGATCCCCGGGTCGGGGACGCGGCGGTGGTCCCCCACAGCCTTCCCGGCGACCCCGCGCCCCGGCTGGTGGCCTATCTCACCGGGCCCCGGGACGCGGCCGAGGCCGAGCTGGTCCGGACGGATCTGGCCGGGCGTCTGCCGGGGCATCTGGTCCCCGCGCTCTGTGTGGTGCTCGACGCGCTGCCGCTCACCCCCAACGGCAAGCTGGACCGGGCCGCGCTCCCGGCGCCGCGACTCGATGTCCGGGGCGGCCGGGCCCCCCGGGGCCAGCGCGAGGAGCTGCTCGCCGGGCTCTTCACCGAGATCCTCGGGGTGCCGGAGGTCGGCGCGGACGACGACTTCTTCGCCCTCGGCGGCCACTCCCTGCTCGCCGCCCGGCTGGCCGGACGCTCCGGCGAGGCCCTCGGCCGCACCCTCTCGGTACGGGAGATCTTCGACGCGCCGACCGTGGCGGGGCTCGCCGCCCGGACGGCGGGAGCCGGGGCCGCGCTGCCCGCCCCGGTGCCCCGGCCGCTGCCGGAGCACCCGCCGCTCTCCCCCGCGCAGGCCCGGCTCTGGTTCCTCAGCCGGCTCGACGGCGCCGCGCCGGAGGTGCCGCCCGCCTATCAGCTGCCCTTCGTCCTCACCCTGGACGGGGTGGTGGACCCGGACGCCCTCACCGCCGCCGTCGGGGACGTCGTGGAGCGGCACGAGGTGCTGCGGACCGTCTTCCCCGACCGCGACGGACTCCCGTACCAGCGGATCCTGCCGGCCGGGGGGCCGGTCACGGTCCGGTCGGTCAGCGGGCCCGAGGAGCGGGAGCGGCTGCTCGACGCGGTCTGCCGGGAGCCGTTCGACCTGGCGGCCGAACCGCCCCTGCGGGTCACCCTGTTCCGGGAGCCGGAGCGCACCACCGTGCTCTTCCTGCTCCATCACATCGGCGCCGACGAGGGGTCCGTGGACCCGCTGCTCGCCGATCTCTCCGCCGCCTACGCCGCCCGGCTCGCGGGCGGGCGGCCCGATTCTGCGCCGCTGCCGCTGACCGGGGCCCAGCACGCCCTCTGGCAGCGGGAGGTGCTCGACGGCGAGGGGTGCCGGGCGCAGCTCGGCTTCTGGCGGGAGACCCTGGCCGGGGCCCCGGCGGAGCTGGCTCTTCCGGCGGACCGGCCGCGTCCGGCCCGGCCCGGTGGCCGGGGCGGGGTCGTCCCCTTCGCCCTCTCCGAGGAGGTCTCCCGGGGGCTGCGGGAGCTGGCGCGGGCGTGTGGCGCCACCCCCTTCATGGTGGAGCAGGCGGCCGTGGCCGCGCTGCTGAACGCGCATGGCGCGGGTGACGACATCCCCCTCGGGGTGCCCACGGCGGGCCGTGACCGCACCACCGAGGAGCTGGTCGGCTTCTTCGTCAATACGCTGGTGCTGCGGACCGACCTCTCCGGGAATCCCAGTTTCCGGGAGCTGCTCGGGCGGGTCCGTGCCGTCGCGCTGGACGCGTTCGACCATGCCGATGTGCCGTTCGAGCGGGTCGTGGAGGAGCTGAATCCGGAGCGCTCCGGCGGCAATCCGCTGTTCCAGGTGATGCTGACGCACCGGGTGCGGACGGAGCCCCCGTTCGCCGCCCCGGGGGTCACCGCCGGCTTCGCGCTGCGGGAGACCGGGGCGGCCAAGTTCGATCTGCTCGTCGGCTTCACCGACGATCCGGGCTCCGGGCTGATCGACGGGGCGCTGCTCTATGCCGAGGACCGGTTCGACGCCGCCACCGCGCGGGATCTCGCCCGGCGGCTGGTCGCCCTGCTGACGACGGCGGTCACCGATCCCGGGCTGCCGCTGGGGCGGTACGAGGTGCTGACGGCCGGCGAGCGGGACGCGCTGGCGGCCGCGTGGAGCCCGGGCGCTGTCGCCTCCCCGGCGGACTCCCGTACGGAGGACACCGCCCCGGAGGAGACCGCCCCGGTCGAGGTGACCGAGCGGTTCGCCGCCGCCGTCGCGGCCCGCCCGGACTCCGTCGCGGTGGTCCATGGGGGCAGCGCCCTCACCTACCGCGAGCTCGACGAGCGCACCGACGCGCTCGCCCGGCGGCTCATCGCGCGGGGCGCCGGCCCCGAGGAGCGCGTCGCGCTGCTGCTGCCCCGCTCGCTCGCCCTGGTGGAGGCGGTCCTCGCGGTCGCCAAGACCGGTGCGGCCTATGTCCCCCTGGACCCCGCCTATCCCATCGACCGGCTGGCCGGCACCCTCGGTGACGCGGCGCCCCTGCTGCTGCTCACCGACGCGGAGACGGACCCGGCCGCGACGGCCGCCCTCGCCGCGATGGCGCCCGGGGGGCCGCGTCCGGAGGCGCTGGAGCTGTCGCGGCTCGCCCAGGAGACCGGGGGCGGCCGCACCGGGGGCATCACCGACGCGGAGCGGACTGCTCCGCTCCACCCCGACCAGGCCGCCTATCTCATCCACACCTCCGGCTCCACCGGCCGTCCCAAGGGCGTCGTCGTCACCCGGCGCAATCTCGCCCGGCTCTTCGACGCCACCCGGGACTTCGCCTTCGGCGCGGACGACGTGTGGACCCTCTTCCACTCGTACGCCTTCGACTTCTCCGTCTGGGAGCTGTGGGGCGCGCTTCTGCACGGCGGGCGCCTGGTCGTCGTCCCGAAGGACCTCACCCACGCCGCCCTCGACTTCCTGCGGCTGCTGCACACGGAGGGGGTGACCGTCCTCAACCAGACCCCGTCCGCCTGCTACCAGCTCACCGAGGCCCTCACCGCGCCGGACTCCCCCGGTGTCCCCCCGTCGCTGCGCCGGATCGTCTTCGGCGGCGAGGCGCTGGACGCCGCCCGGGTGGCCCCCTGGGTCGCGGGGCGGGACGCGCCGCGCCTGGTCAATATGTACGGCATCACCGAGACCACGGTCCATGTCACCGGGTACGAGCTGACCCGGGAGCGGATCGCGGCGGCCGGCGCGCGGGGGGCGACCCCGATCGGCGGCGCCATCGGGGATCTGCGGCTGATGGTGCTGGACGACGCGCTGCGCCCGGTCCCGGCGAACGTCACCGGCGAGCTGTATGTCGCGGGCCCCGGCCTGGCGCGCGGCTACCGGGGGCAGCCGGGTCTCACCTCGGCCCGCTTCGTGGCCGATCCGCACGGCGCGCCCGGTGCGCGGATGTACCGCAGCGGCGATCTGGCCCGCTGGTCCCCCGGGGGCGGGCTGATCCATCTGGGGCGGGCGGACCGTCAGATCTCGCTGCGCGGCTTCCGGGTGGAGACCGGCGAGATCGAGGCGGTGCTGCGGACCCTCGGCGCGGTGCCCGCCGCCGCCGTGGTGCTCCGTACCGATCTGCCCACCGGCCCCGGTCTGGTCGCCTACACCACCGGCGGTGCGGACGCCGCACGGCTGCGCGCCGTCTGTGCCGGGGCCCTGCCCGAGCACATGGTGCCGTCCGCGTTCGTCGCGCTGGAGCGGCTGCCGCTGACCGTCAACGGCAAGCTGGACGAGGCCGCCCTGCCGCTGCCCGCGCGGGAGGGCCCGTCGGGCGGCCGGGCGCCGCGCACCGAGCGGGAGCGGGTCCTCGCCGGGCTGTACCGGGAGCTGCTCGACCTCGGGCAGCTCTCCGTGGACGACGACTTCTTCACCCTGGGCGGGCATTCCCTGCTGGTGACCCGGCTGGCCGGGCGGATCCGTGCGGAGCTGGGCGTCTCCGTGTCCGTACGGACCCTGTTCGATGTGCGGACGGTGGCGGGGCTCGCGGCACGGCTGGACGCCGACGGCCCCTCCGACGAGCCGGCCCGTACGGTGGTGCCGGTCGCCGCCGCCGACCGGCCCGAGCCGCTGCCGCTCTCCCCCGCCCAGGCACGCCTCTGGTTCCTGCACCGGCTCGCCGGGGCGGCCACCACCTATGCCGTCCCGCTGCTGCTGCGGTTCTCCGCGCCGGTGGACGCCGGTGCGCTCGGCCGGGCGCTGGCCGCGCTGACGGAGCGCCACGAGATCCTGCGGACCGTCTATCCGGAGTACGAGGGGCGGCCCGTCCAGCGGATCCTGCCGCCCGATGGCGCCCCGCTGGAGGAGATCCGCGTCGGCGCCGACGCCCCCGGGGACGACGGCCGACAGGCCGCCGACGACGCGTTCGCGCGGACCGCCCGGCGGATCGCCGCCGACGCCTTCGACCTGCGGACCGAACCACCGCTGCGGGCGCGGCTGCTCACCGCCGCCGACGGAAGCGCGGCCCTTCTGCTCGTCCTGCACCACATCGCCACCGACGAGTGGTCCACCGGCCCGCTGGTACGGGATCTCGCCGCGCTGTACGGGGCCGAGCGCGACGGCGCGGCGCCGCCCCCCGTACCCCCGCTCCAGTACGCCGACCACACCCTCTGGCAGGACCGGGTGCTCGCGCGGGAGACACCCCGGCTGCTCGCGCACTGGCGGGCCGTGCTCGCCGGGGCGCCCGCCGAGATCCCACTGCCGCTCGACCGGCCCCGGCCCGAGGAGGTCGACCAGCGCGGCGCATCCGCCGAGTTCACCGTCCCGGCGGCGGTGCACCGGGACGTCGCGCGGCTCGCCGCCGACAGCGGGGCCACCCTCTTCATGGCCCTCCAGGCGGCGTTCGCGGCGCTGCTCACCGCCCAGGGGGCGGGGACCGATCTGCCGCTGGGCACCGTGGTGGACCAGCGGCACGACGACGGTCTCCGGGAGCTGCCGGGGCTGATCTCCAATACGGTCGTCCTGCGCACCGACACCTCGGGGAACCCGACCTTCCGGGAACTCCTGGAGCGGGTCCGGCGGGTCGATCTGGACGCCTTCGAGCATGCCGCGCTCCCCTTCGAGCGGCTGGTGGACGAGCTGGCTCCCGAGCGTTCGCTCGCCCGTCATCCGCTCTTCCAGGTGGCGGTGATCCATCAGAACGCGCCCGCCGGCACGGCCTTCGGCGACGGGACGGTGCGGGTCGACCCGGTGGAGACCCGGGAGGCGAAGTTCGATCTCACCCTCGCCGTCGTGGAGAGCGCGGGCACACAGGGGCTGCGGGCCGCCGTCAACTACCGGACGGCGCTCTTCGACGCGTCGACCGCCGTCGCGCTGGGCACCCGGCTGAACCGGCTCCTGGAGTGGGTCTGCGCCCACCCGGACCGGCCGGTGGGGGACGCGCCGCTGATGGACGCGGCGGAGCTGCGGCGGGCCGTCACGGACGGTACCGGCCCGGACCGCCCGCTGCCCGCGACCACCCTGGTGGAGCTGGTACGGGAGCGGTGTGCCCGGACCCCCGGCGCGGAGGTGCTGCGGGACGGCGAACGGGTCTGGAACGGGGCGGAGTTCACCGCCGAGGCGGACCGGATCGCCCGCCGGATCGCCGCCACGGGCGCGCGCCGGGGAGGGCTCCGGGGGCGGACGGTCGCCGTCCGGCTGCCGCGCTCCGCCGAGCTGGTCCTCGCGGTGCACGCCGTGCAGCGCGCCGGGGCCGCCTATCTGCCCATCGATCCGCAGCTGCCCCGGGCCCGGGTGCGGGAGCTGCTCGACGACTCCGGGGCGGTGCTCCTGGTCGGGGCGGGAGCCTGGTCGGGGCCGGAGCCGGCACCGCTGCCGTATCTCGACCTGACCTCGGACGACGACACGGGCGCCGGGGCGGAGGGACGGGTGGTGCTCACTCCCCCGGCCCCCGGCGACCCGGCGTACACGATCTTCACCTCGGGCTCCACCGGCCGCCCCAAGGGCGTCACCGTGGCGCACTCCGCCATCGTCAACCGGCTGCTGTGGGCACAGGACACCCATCGGCTCACCGCCGGTGACCGGGTGCTCCTGAAGACGCCCGCGAGCTTCGACGTCAGTGTGTGGGAGCTGTTCTGGCCGCTCCTCGCGGACGCGACCCTGGTGGTCGCCGGGGACGAGGACCACCGTGACCCGGCCCGGATCGCCCGGCTGCTGCACGAGCACGCCATCACCACGGTGCACTTCGTGCCGTCGATGCTGGCCGCCTTTGTCGCCGTCGCCGGTCCGGGGGCATGTGCCAGCCTGCGGCGGGTCATCACCAGCGGGGAGAGCCTGCCCGCCGCCACCGCCGAGCGGCTGCTGCGGCTGGCCCCCCACGCGGAACTGCACAATCTCTACGGGCCCACCGAGGCCGCCGTGGATGTCACCGCGTGGCGGGTCACGGAGCGGGATGTCGCCGACGGCCGGGTCCCGATCGGCCGGCCCGTCCCCAACACCGGGACGTTCGTCCTGGACGCGGCGCTGCGGCCGGTGCCCACCGGGGTCCCCGGCGAGCTGTATCTCGCCGGGGTCCAGCTGGCCCTCGGCTACCACGGCCGGGCGGCGCTGACCGCCGAGCGTTTCACCGCCGCCCCCGACGGGCTCGGTCTGCCGCCCGGTGCCCGGCTGTACCGCACCGGTGACCTGGCGGCGCGGCGGGCCGACGGTGCCCTGCTCCATCTCGGCCGTACCGACCACCAGATCAAGCTGCGCGGCCAGCGGATCGAGCCCGGGGAGATCCAGGCCGTCCTGGACGCCCATCCGTCGGTCGAGCACAGCGCGGTGATCGCGCGGACCGACCCGGACACCGGCGCGGTCCATCTGGTCGGCTATGTGGTCCCGGCGGCGGGGGCGGGCGACGACACCTCCGGGCTCGCCCGCCATCTCGCCGAGCGGCTGCCCGCCGCGCTGGTGCCCACCGCGCTGGTGGCGCTCGGCGCGCTGCCGGTGACGCCCAACGGCAAGCTGGACCGGGCCGCGCTGCCCGCGCCCGTCCTGGTCTCCGAGGAGAGCTGGGCGGAGCCGGCCGGCGCGGACGAGCGGCTGCTCGCCGGGCTCGTCGCCGAGCTGCTGCGGATCGACCGGGTGGGTCTCGACGACAGCTTCTTCGCCCTCGGCGGGGACAGCATCCTCTCCATCCAGCTGGTGAGCGCGGCCCGCACGGCGGGGCTGCGGTTCTCCCCGCAGGATGTCTTCCGGCAGCGCACGGTGCGGGGGCTGCTCTCCGTCGCCGGGCACGGGGATCCGGCGGAGGACGACGACCGGCCCGCCGGCCCGCCGCCCGGTGAGCGGGCCCCGGTCACCCCGCTCCAGGAGGGGCTGCTCTTCCTCGCCCAGTACGAGGGCGGCCACGACGGTCCGTACGAGGGGGACGGCGGCGCCGGGCAGGGGCTCCTCGACGTCTACCACGTCCAGGTCGTCCTGCGGCTGGGCGGCGGGGAGATCGACGGTGACCGGCTGCGGACCGCGCTGACCACCGTCCTGGAGCGGCATGCCCCGCTCCGGACCGCGTTCACCGCCGAGGACGGCGTCTGGACCCAGCGGGCCGTCCCCGGGGTCACCGCCGATCTGGAGGAGGTGGATCTGCGGCGCCGCAGGCCCAAGGAGCGGGACCGCCGGGCCCGGCGGCGGGCCGAGGACGACCGGGTGCGCCGTTTCGACCTGGCCGCGCCGCCGCTGCTGCGCGCCACCCTGGTACGGCTCGACGACACCACCGCCGAGCTGATCCTCACCGGGCACCACCTGGTGCTGGACGGCTGGTCGCTGCCGCTGCTCGTACGGGAGCTGCTCCATCTGTACGGAGGGGCCGTCCTCGCCCCCGCCCCCCGCTACCCGGAGTATCTGCGCTGGCTCGCGGGCCGGGACCGGGAAGCGGCGCGGGAGGCCTGGCGCACCGCGCTGGCGGGGGTCGGCGAACCGACGCTCCTGGTCCCCGGCGACGCGTCGGAATCCGAGCTTCCGCAGGAGTACACGGTCCGGCTCGACGCGGCGCTGACGGCCCGTCTCGCCGCGTTCGCCCGGGAGCGGGAGCTGACCCTGAGCGTGCTGGTCCAGACGGTCTGGGCGCTGGTGCTCGGGGCCGCGACCGGCCGCCGGGACGTGGTCTTCGGCACCGTCGTCGCGGGCCGCCCCGGTGAACTCCCCGAGGCGGCGGACATGATCGGACTCTTCGTCAACACGGTGCCGGTACGGGTCACCACCCGCCCCGAGGAGACGCTCGCGGAGCTGCTGGAGCGGGTGCGCGACGACTTCACCGGGCTGCTCCCCCATCACCACCTGGGGCTCGCCGACATCCAGCGGGCCGCCGGGCAGGGGGTTCTCTTCGACACGCTGACGGCGCTGGAGAACTATCCCGCCGACACCCTGGACGCCCTGGGCGCCTCGGCGGGCCTCACGCTGGAGGAGGTGAGCGGCCGGGACGCCACCCACTATCCGCTCACCTTCGTCGCCGTGCCGGGTCCCGAGCTGACGCTGCGGCTGGCCCACCGGCCTCGGTCGATCGGCGCGGACCGGGTCGCCGCCCTCGCGGACCTGGCCCGCCGGCTCCTCGCGACGCTGGTGGAGGCGCCGGGGACCCGCATCGGCTCACTGGACCTGCTGCCGGAGCGGGAGCGCGCACTGCTGCGCGCCCAGGGCGACGGACCGGCGGCGGTGCCCGCCCGGTCCTGGGCGGGGCTCTTCGCGGACCGGGTCGCGGCCCGCCCGGAGGCCGTCGCCGTGGACGCGCCCGGACTCACCCTGAGCTATGCCGGGCTCCAAAAGCGGGCCATGCGGCTGGCCGGCCGGCTGGCGGCGGCGGGCGCGCGCCCCGGGGCGCTGGTCGCGGTGGTGCTGCCGCGCTCCGCCGACCTGGTCGTGACCCAGCTCGCGATCCAGCTGACCGGGGCGGCGCAGCTGCCCGTGGACCCGGACTATCCGGCGGACCGGGTGGCGTACATGCTCGCCGACGCGGAGCCCGCGCTGGTGGTCACGGGGCGGGCACTCGCGGAACGCCACCCGGACGCGCTGGTCGTGGCGGGCGCGGCGGCCGGGGACGACGGTGACCCCGGGGACCCGGGGCACGGTACGGACGGCGTCAATGCCGGTCTAGGTGTCGGCGTCGGCGTCGGCGTGACCCCCGATCACCCCGCGTATGTCATCTACACCTCCGGCTCCACCGGCCGTCCCAAGGGCGTGGTCACCACCCACCGGGGGCTCGCCTCCCTCGCCGCCTCCCAGGCGGAGCGGCTGGCGATCGGGCCGGAGAGCCGGGTGCTCCAGCTGGCGTCGCCGTCGTTCGACGCCTCCGTCATGGAGTCCCTGATGGCCCTGGCCACCGGTGCGACCCTGGTCGTCCCCGAGCCGGGACCGCTCGCGGGCGAGCTGCTCGGGGAGACCATCGCCGCCCGCCGGGTGAGCCATGCCCTGATCCCGCCGACCGCGCTCACCGGTCTGGAGCCGGACGGTCTGGAGACCCTGCGGACCCTGGTCGTCGGCGGCGAGGCCTGCTCCGCGTCGCTGGTCGCCCGCTGGGCGCCGGACCGCCGGATGGTCAACGCGTACGGGCCGACGGAGGTGACCGCCTGCGTCACCATGAGCGAGCCGCTCACCCCCGGCGCCCCGCCGCCGATCGGCACCCCGCTGGCCGGGGTACGGCTCCGGGTCCTCGACAGCATGCTGCGGCCGGTGCCCTGGGGCACCGTGGGCGAGCTGTACGCGGCCGGCGCCGGGGTGGCACAGGGCTATCTGGGCCGTCCCGGGCTCACCGCCGAGCGCTTCACCGCCGAGCCGGACGGGCCGCCCGGCAGCCGGATGTACCGCACCGGTGACCTGGTCTCCCGCGACGAGCACGGTGTCCTGCACTACCACGGGCGCGCCGACGACCAGATCAAGCTGCGGGGCTTCCGGGTGGAGCCGGGCGAGATCCTGGCCGCGCTGCACCGCGATCCGGCGGTCCGTACCGCCGCCGTGGTGGTCCGTCAGGAGGCGGCGGGCGGGCCGCGCCGGCTCGTCGGCTATCTCGTGCCCGCCGATCCGGCGGCCGGGATCGACACCGAGGGGCTGCGGGCCGCGCTCGCCCGCTCGCTGCCGGACCATATGGTGCCCAGTGCGCTGGTGACCCTGGCGGAGCTGCCGGTCACCCCCAACGGCAAGCTGGACCGGGACGCCCTCCCCGCGCCGGACTTCACCTCCGCCGTGGGGCGGGGCGTGTGCGCCACACCGCTGGAGGAGCTGCTCGCCGGGGTCTTCGCCGAGGTGCTGCGGGTGCCCGGGGCCGGCGCGGAGGACAGCTTCTTCGCCCTCGGCGGGGACAGCATCCTCTCCATCCAGCTGGTCGCCCGTGCCCGGGGCGCCGGGGTACGGATCACCCCCCGGGAGGTCTTCGAGCATCCGACGGTGCGCGGGCTCGCCGCGCTGGTCGCCGGACGCGACCCCGCCGCCGGGGCCGTGGCCGCCACGGTGGCCGCCACCGGGACGGCGCCGCTGACCCCGGTCATGCGCTGGCTGGCCGGGCGGGGCGGCCCCGTGGGCAGGTTCAGCCAGTCCATGCTGCTGACCCTGCCGCCGGGGATCGGCGACGAGCGGCTCACCCGGGTCCTCGGCGCCGTCCTGGACCGCCATGACGCGCTGCGCGCCCGGGTGGACCTCGACGCCGGTACGTTCACGGTGCCGGCGGGACCGTACGACACCGCCGGGGTGCTCGACCACGGCACGGGTACGGGCGGGTTCGCCGAGGCGGAGCTGGCGCGCGAGGTGGACGAGCTGGCCGCCGGTCTTGACCCGGCGGCCGGGCGGATGGTGCGGGCCCGGGTCTGGCACGCCGACGGCGAGGAGGCGGGCCGGCTGCTGCTGGTCGTGCACCACCTGGTCGTGGACGGGGTCTCCTGGCGCATCCTGCTGGACGACCTGGCCCGCGCCTGGGCCGCCGTCGCCGAGGGCCGTACGCCCGCGCTCGACCCGGTGCCGACCTCCTTCCGGGGCTGGGCCCACGCCCTGGTGGAGCTGGCGGCGGGGCGCGCCGGGGAGCTGCCGCTGTGGCGGGAGGCGCTCGACGGCGGCGCGCTGCCCCGGGTCGCCCCGGGGGCGGCGGGCCGGACGGCCGACGCCCGGCACCGGATCGTGTCCCTCCCCCCGGAGACCACCCGTGCCCTGCTGACCACGGCCGGGGAACGCCATGGCGCCCGGGTGCAGGATCTGCTGCTGGCCGCGCTCGCCATCGCGGTACGGGAGTGGAGCGGCGCGGAGCGGGTGAGCTTCCCGGTCCATGTCGAGGGCCACGGCCGTGAGGAGCAGATCGGCACGGGGCTGGATCTCGCCCGTACGGTCGGCTGGTTCACCAGTGTCTATCCCGTGCGGCTGGCGGCGGAGGCGGGTGATTCGTCCGCCGGGGCGGTCGCCCGGGTCCGCGACGAGCTGGCCCGCGTTCCCGACAGCGGTGTCGGGTACGGGCTGCTGCGCCATCTCCACCCGGAGTCGGGCGCGGTGCTGGCGGGGCTGGCGGAGCCCGCCATCGCCTTCAACTATCTGGGCCGCTTCGCCGGGGCCGGTGCCACGGCCGGCGCGACCCCGGAGCGGCCGTGGACACCGGCGCCGGGGGCGGGGGTCCTCGGCGGCTCGGTCGACGCCGAACTGCCGATGGCTCACGCGGTGGAGGTGAACGCCGTCACCCGGGACACGGAGACGGGACCCGAACTGCACACCCGGCTCACCTGGTCACCCGGGGCGCTCGCCGACGACGACGCCGGGGAACTCGCCCGGTGCTGGACGGCCGCCCTCACCCGGGTCGCCCTCGCCGACCCGGGCGGCGGGCGGGGCCCGTCGCCCCGCACCACCCCGGACGCCACGGCGCTCTCGCCGCTCGGCCCCGAAGAGACCGCACTGCTCGAAGCCCGTTGGAGGAACCGGTGAGTGTCAGCAGCAACGCCGAGCGCAGGAACGGCGACCGTGTGGGGGCCGCTCCCGGCCCCGGCAACGCCGCCACGGTGAACGGCGGCGCGGCGCCCGGCCCTTCGGGGCGCGGTGACGCCCCGGGCGCCGGAGCCCTCGTCGGCACCCCGCCGGACGACACCTCCGCGACCGACGGCACACCGAACGGCACCACGATGAGCAGCGGGCCCGCACACAGCGGCGCTCCCGGGAGCGCGACGGACGACACCACCGCAGTCGGCACACCGAACGGCACCACGGCCGACGGGCGGCGGACCCGCCCCGCCGTGGACAGCGCTCCGCAGGGGGACCCCACCATGAACAGCGGCCCGGCCGGCGACGGCACCCACGGCACGGCGGGCGACGCACCCGTCGACACCACGGCCGACGGCTCGCGGGCCGCCCGCGCCATGGACGGCGGCCCGGCGGCCGGTGACGGCGGGGACCGGGCCCGTGCGGAGGGTGGAGGGCTTGAGGACGTCCTGCCGCTCACCCCGCTCCAGGAGGGCCTGCTCTTCCACGCGGACTTCGACGCCTCCGCGCCGGACGTCTACACCCTCCGGCTCGTGTTCGAGCTGCACGGCGAGGTCGTGTCCGACGCGCTGCGTGCCGCCGCCGACACCGTGCTGCGCCGGCATCCGCAGCTGCGGGCGGCGTTCCTCCAGGACGGGCTGGAGCGGGCCGTGCAGGCGGTTCCCCGGGAGTGGGAGGTGCCCTGGCGGGAGCTGGATCTGCGGGGTACGGAGCCCGGTGAGCGGGCCGCCGCGCGGGAGGAGGCGCTGGCCGGGGAGCGGGCGTACCGCTTCGATCTGACCCGGCCGCCGTTGCTGCGGTTCACGCTGATCCGGCTGGAGGACGAGGTCTCCACGCTGATCCTGACGGCCCACCACATCCTGCTGGACGGCTGGTCGATGCCGCTGCTCGGCCGGGAGCTGTTCACCGCGTACGCGCTGGCCACCGGGGCCGCCGCCGACCCGCTGCCGCCGGTGCGCCCGTACCGTGACTTCCTCGCCCATCTCGCCGCCCAGGACCGCTCCTCGGCGGAGGCCGCCTGGCGCCGTTCGCTGGCCCGCGCCGAGGAGCCGACGCTGCTGGTGCCCGAGGCCGCCGCGCACTCCGCGTCGGTGGCCGAGCCGCCGCTCCAGATCGATCTGCGGATCGCCCCCGGGACGGCCCGGAAGCTGGCCGCGCTCACCGCCGGCCGGGGGCTCACCGCCGCCACGCTGTACCAGACCGCCTGGGGGGTGGCGCTGGCCCGGATCACCGGCCGGCCGGATGTCGTCTTCGGGACCACCGTCTCCGGCCGCCCCGCCGACCTCGACGGTGCCGAGTCGATGATCGGGCTCTTCATCAACACCCTGCCGGCCGCCGTCTCGGCGCCGTCCGGGCGCGGCCTGGGCGAGGTCGCCGAGGCCGTCCAGCGGGACCGCACCGCGCTGCTGGGCCACCATCACCTCGGGCTCGCCCGGATCCAGGAGATCGCCGGTCCGGGGGCGCACTTCGACTCGCTGCTGGTGGTCGAGAACTTCGGTGTGGACACCGCCGGGCTCGCCGCCGCGCAGCGGGCCGGCGGGCTGACGGTCGCTTCGGTGCGCGGCGAGGACGCCACCCACTATCCCGTCACCCTGGTGATCCACCCGGGTCCCGAGCCCCGTATCGCCCTGCGTCACCGTCCCGATCTGGTGGATCCGGAGCGGGCGGCGGCGCTGGGGACCGCGTTCGTCCGGGCGCTGGACGCGCTCGCCGGCGGCCCGGAGCGGCCCGTCGGTTCGGTGGAGCTGCTCGCCGAGCGGACGCGGCGGCGGGTCCTGGACGACGGGGACCCGGCGGATCCGGAGTCCGGCCGACCGGCCGGGACGCTCGTCGAGCGGTTCGCCGCCGTCGTCGCACGGGACCCGCACGCCGTCGCGGTCACCGACGGCGCCGGCGGGACGACCTATGCCGAACTGGACGCCGAGTCCGACCGGATCGCGCGGCTCCTGGGGGAGCGGGGTGTCGTGCGGGGCTCCCTCGTCGCGCTCGCGCTGCGTCCCTCCGCCCTCCAGATCAGCGCCGTCCTCGGGGTGCTGAAGGCGGGCGCGGGCTATCTGCCGCTGCCGCCCGACGCCCCCGCCGCCCGGGTCGCGGCCCAGCTGGCGGTGGCCCGGCCGGTCGCCGGGCTCACCACGGCGGACATCGCCACCGACGGCTTCACCGGCACCGAGTGGACCGTCCTGGACAGCGGGCCGGTCCGGGAGCTGCTGGCCGCCCTGCCCGCCACCGCCCCGGCCGTCGCCCTCGGCCCCCGGGACACCGCGTATGTCATCCACACCTCGGGCTCCACCGGCCGCCCCAAGGGGGTGGTGATCGAGCACCGCAATGTGCTGCGGCTGCTCGACACCACCGAGGACGACTTCGGCTTCGGGCCGGACGACGTCTGGACGCTGTTCCACTCGTACGCCTTCGACTTCTCCGTCTGGGAGATCTTCGGCGCGCTGCTGTACGGGGGCCGGCTGGTCGTCGTCCCGCCCGCCGTGACCCGGGCGCCGGAGGAGTTCGCCGCGCTGCTGCGGCGGGAGCGGGTGACGGTCCTCAACCAGACCCCGTCCGCCTTCCACCAGCTCACCGATGCCGTGCTCGCCGACGCCGCGCTCGCCGCCCCCGAGGCGGTGGAGCCGCTGGCGCTGCGCACCGTGGTCTTCGGCGGCGAGGCCCTGGACCCCGGGCGGCTGGCCGGGTGGCGGCGCCACCACGGCGAGGACGGTCCTGAGCTGGTCAATATGTATGGCATCACCGAGACCACGGTGCATGTCACCCACCATCCGCTGGACGAGGTCCGGGAGGCGGGGGACGGCGGGCCCGGTCCGCGCAGCCCCATCGGGCGGCCGATCGGGGATCTCGGGATCCGGCTGCTGGACTCCGCGCTGCACCCGGTGGCGCCGGGGGCCGAGGGTGAGCTGTATGTGTCGGGGGCGGGGCTGGCGCGCGGCTATCTCGGCGCGCTGCCGCTGACCGCCACCCGTTTCGTGGCCGACCCGTACGGGCCGCCCGGCGGGCGGATGTACCGCACCGGCGATCTCGCGCGCTGGACGGCCGAGGGTGAACTCGACTATCTGGGCCGCGCCGACGAGCAGGTGCAGATCCGTGGCTTCCGGGTGGAGCCGGGCGAGGCGCGCACGGCCCTCGCCGGGCTGGCGGGGGTGGCCGAGGCGGAGGTGCTGGCCCGTCCCGCGCCCGGCGGCGGGACCCGGCTCGTCGGCTATGTCACCGCCGACCCGGCGGCCGGGCCGCTCGACCCGGCCCGGCTGCGGGAGGCGCTGGCGGCGCGGCTGCCGCACTATCTGGTGCCGGCCGCGATCGTGCCGGTGGCGGCCTGGCCGCTCACCGTCAACGGCAAGCTGGACCGGCGGGCGCTGCCCGAGCCGGAGGGCGGGCCGGATCCGGTCGCCGGCGGGCGGCCCCCCGCCGGGCCCCGGGAGGAGATCGTCGCCGGTCTCTTCGCGGAGGTCCTGGAGCGGGACGCGGTCGGCGCGGACGCCGACTTCTTCGCCCTCGGCGGGCATTCGCTGCTCGCCACCCGGCTGGCCTCCCGTATCCGGGCCGCCTTCGACGTACAGCTGTCGGTGCGGGATGTCTTCGAGGCGCCGACCGTGGCCGCCCTGGCCCGCCGGACGGAGTCGGCCGGAGCGGCCCGGCCCCCGCTGGTGGCCCGGCCCCGGCCGGAGCGGATCCCGCTCTCCCCGGCCCAGCGGCGGCTGTGGTTCCTGCATCAGCTGCACGGCCCCAACGCCCACTACAACATCCCCTTCGTGGCCCGTCTCACCGGGCCGCTGGATGTGCCCGCGCTCCGTGCCGCCCTCGGCGATCTGCTGGCCCGGCACGAGAGCCTGCGGACGGTCTTCCCCGCCGAGGAGGGACGGCCCCGGCAGGAGATCCTGCCGGTGGCGGCCGTGCCGGACCCGCTGACGGTCCAGGAGGTGACCGGCGGCACGCTCGACGCGCGGGTCATCGAGGCGACCCGCGCGGTCTTCGACATCGAGCGCGAGATCCCGCTGCGGGCGACGGTCCTGCGGCTGGACGCCGAGCAGCATGTGATCGCCCTCGTCGTCCATCACATCGCCGCCGACCAGTGGTCGGCCCGCCCGCTGCTGGCCGATCTGGCCGCCGCGTACGGGGCCCGGCGCCGGGGCGCGGCGCCGGCGGGTCCCGCGCTGCCGGTGCAGTACGCCGACTACACGCTCTGGCAGGAGGAGATCCTCGGCGCCCCGGATCCCGCCGGGGAGGGCGAGCCGTCGGGGGTGCTCGCCGACCAGCTGGCGCACTGGCGGGAGCGGCTCGCCGGGCTGCCCGAGGAGCTGCCGCTGCCGGCCGACCGGCCCCGGCCCGCCGACCCCAGCCACCGGGGCGGGTTCGCCCGCTTCACCGTGGCGCCCGAGGTCCACCGGGACCTGCGCCGACTGGCCCGTACCGGTGCCGCGTCGATGTTCATGGTGGTGCACGCCGCCGTCGCCGCGCTGCTGCACAAGACCGGTTCCGGGACGGATGTGGTGATCGGGACGCCCGTGGCGGGGCGTCAGGACACCGCCCTCGACGACCTCGTCGGCTTCTTCGTCAACAATCTGGTGCTCCGTACGGATCTGGGCGGCGACCCGTCCTTCACCGAGCTGCTGGCACGGGTGCGGGAGACCGACCTCGCCGCGTACGCCCATGCGGAGCTGCCCTTCGAGTCCCTGGTGGACACGCTCGGCCCGCGGCGCTCGCTCGCCCGGCACCCGCTGTTCCAGGTGATGCTGGCGTACGAGAACCGGTCCGGCGGGGAGATCGGGCTGCCCGGGGTGACGACCATCGCCTATCCGGTCGGCGGGCACACCGCCAAGTTCGATCTGACCTTCACCCTGGCGGAGCGGGACGGCGCCGACGGCATCGAGGGCGTCCTGGAGTACGCCACCGATCTCTTCGACGACGCGACCGCCGAGACCCTGACCGCGCGGCTGGTCCGGCTGCTGGCCGCCGTCGCCGCCGACCCCGGGGCGCCGCTGCACCGGCTGGAGGTGCTCGACCCCGCCGAGCGGGCGGCGCTGCTGGTCGCGCCCGTACTCGCCGCGCCCGGGGGCGACCCGGCCGGGGCCACCCTGCCCGGTCTCTTCGCCGCCTGCGCGGCACGGCACCCGGAGGCGCCGGCCCTGGCCGGCCGGTCGCTGGCCGGCGAGCGGACCGAGCTGACCTACGACGGGCTGCGCACGGCGGCCGACGCCCTGGCCCGGCGGCTGATCGCGTGCGGTGTCCGGCCCGAGGACCGGGTCGCCGTCGTCCTGCCCCGGACCGTCGAGGCGGTCGTCGCCCTGCTGGCGGTGGCGCGGGCCGGTGCGGTGTATCTGCCCGTGGACCCGGACTACCCGGCGGACCGGGTGGCGTACATGCTCGCCGACGCCGCCCCGGTGCTGGCCGTCGCCGCACCCGGCGCCGAGCACCCGGGTCTTGAGGGCGTGCCCGTCATCGATCCCGGGCCGCTCCGGGGCGGGGAGAGCGGGAACGCCCCGGTGTGGCCGTCCCCCCGGCCGGACTCCGCCGCGTACATGATCTACACCTCCGGTTCCACCGGCCGGCCCAAGGGGGTGGTCGTCTCCCACACCGGGCTGCCCGCGCTCGCCGCGACCGTCATCGACGCCTTCGGCACCGGACCGGGCTCCCGGGTGCTCCAGTTCGCCTCGCTCAGCTTCGACACCTCCGTCTGGGAGATCGTCATGGCGCTGTTCTCCGGCGCCGCCCTGGAGATCGTCCCCGCGGACCGGCGGCTCGGTCCCCCGCTCGGGGAGTATCTCGCCGAGCACGGTGTCACCCATCTCACCGTGCCGCCCGCCGTCCTCGGCACCCTGCCCCGGGAGGCCGTCGCGCCCGGCACCACCCTGATCGTCGCGGGTGAGGCGGTCACCGCCGCGCTGGTACGGGAGTGGTCCGGCCGTACCCGGATGTTCAACTCGTACGGACCGACCGAGACCACCGTCGACGCGACGCTCTGGCGGTGCGCCGCCGGGGCCGGCAACGGGCCGGTCCCGATCGGGCGGGCCGTGGTCGAGACCGGTGTGTACGTCCTGGACGCGGCGCTCCAGCCCGTCCCGCCCGGCACCCCGGGTGAGCTGTATGTGTCGGGCTCCGGCCTGGCGCGCGGCTACCACCGGCGTCCCGGGCTGACCGCCGGGCGCTTCGTCGCCGATCCGTACGGCGCGCCGGGCACCCGGATGTACCGCACCGGCGACCTGGCCCGGCTGCGCCGCGACGGCGACCTCGAATATCTGGGGCGCGCCGACGACCAGGTCAAGTTGCGGGGCTTCCGGATCGAGCCGGGCGAGGTCGAGGCGGCGCTGCTGGCGCTGGAGGGCGTGGCGCAGTCCGTCGCCGTGCTCCGTGAGGACACCCCGGGGCAGCGGTTCCTGGCCGCCTACGCGGTGCCGGAGGCGGGGGCCGCGCTGGACACCGGCGCCCTGCGGGAGGCGCTCGCGCGCTCGCTGCCCGACCATCTCGTCCCGGCCGCGGTCGTGGCGCTGGACGCGCTGCCGCTCAGCCCGAACGGGAAGGTCAACCGGCGTGCCCTGCCCGCGCCCGTCTTCGGCGGGAACGGGGACGGGGCCGTCGCGGACGGTCCGGCCGGGGAGTTCGCCGCGCTCTTCGCCGAGGTGCTGGGGCTGGCGGGGGCCGGGGGCGACGCGTCCTTCTTCGCCCTCGGCGGTGACTCGATCTCCTCGATCCAGCTGGTGGCACGGGCCCGCCGGGCGGGCTGGGCGCTCAGCGCGCGCCAGATCTTCGAGCACCCCACCCCGGCGGCGCTGGCGGAGATCGTGGAGCGGCTGCCCGCCGCGCCCGCCGGGAGCGGGAGCGGCGCCGGTGGCGAGTCCGGTCCCGTACCGCTCACCCCGGTGATGAACTGGCTCGCCCGCCACCCCGACCACTGGCGGAGCTTCCACCAGTCGGTGCTCGTCACGGTGGCGGCGGGGCTGACCGACGACCGGCTGCGCACGGCGCTCGGCGCCCTCGCCGGCGCCCATGAGATGCTGCGCGCCCGGACGGTGACCGGCGGGGACGGGACCACGGTCCTGGAGACCACCGAGGACACCCCGGCGGCGGCCGGGCACATCCCGCTGACCACGGTCGACGCGGTGGGGGCGGACGAGTCCCGGCTGCGCGCGCTGATCGGTGACGCGTCGGCGGCGGCGGTGGCGGAACTCGACCCCGCCGAGGGGCGGATGGCCCGGGCGGTCTGGTTCCGGCGCGGCGACGCGGACGGGCGGCTGCTGCTCGTCGTCCACCATCTCGCCGTGGACGGGGTCTCCTGGCGGATCCTGCTGCCCGATCTCGCGGAGGCGGTCGCCACCGGTGGCACGCCCGAGCCGCCCGCGACCTCCTTCGGCCGCTGGGCGCGCGGAATCGCCGGCTCCGCCGACACCCACCGGGATGAACTCCCGTACTGGGAGGCCACCCTCGGGGACGCCCCCGAGCCCTTCGCCGAGCGCTTCTCCGGGCCCGGTGACGACGGTTCGGGCGGTACGGACGCGGGCGCCGACGGCACCGGTGCCGTGGACTCCGGTACGGGAGCGGCCGCCGACGGAGCCCCGGGCTCCGGCACAGCCGGGCGCGGCGGTACGGGGACGCTGCTCACCGAGATCCCGGCGGAGCTGACCGGGCCGCTGCTGAGCCGGGTCGCCGACGCCTTCCACGCCCGCCACGACGAGCTGCTGCTCGCCGCCCTCGCCCGGGCCGTCGGCGGTGATCTCCTGGTGGACCTGGAGTCCCACGGCCGCCATGAGGAGCTGCTGCCCGGCGCGGAACTCTCCCGTACGGTCGGCTGGTTCACCACCCAGTACCCGGTACGGCTCGACGCGGGCACCGGCGACGCGGGCCGGGCCGTCAAGCGGGTCCGGGAGCGGCTGCGGGCCGTCCCCCGGCACGGCACGGGGTACGGGCTGCTGCACGGCCAGGCGCCCAGCGGCGCCCGGGTCGCCTTCAACTATCTCGGGCGGTTCACCGCCGGGGGGCCGGGCGGACACTGGGCGCCCGCGCCCGAGTCGGACGCTGTCCGGGCCGGGGAGCAGGGTGTGCCCGTCCTCCTCGACGGACACCGCCTCGATGTCAACGCCTCCACCCTGGACGGCCCCGACGGGCCCGTGATGACCGTCCGCTGGACCTGGGCGGAGCCGGCGCTGGACCGGGAGCGGGTCGCCCGGCTGGCCGACCGCTTCACCGGCGCGCTGCGGGAACTCGCCGACCGGTACACCGAGCCCGGGTACGCCGGGCGCAGCGCCGCCGACTTCCCGCTGCTCGCGCTGGAGCCGGAGGAGATCACCGAGCTGGAGACGGCCCGTCCCGGTCTCGACGCGGCGCTGCCGCTCTCCCCGCTCCAGCAGGGTCTGGCGTACCACGCGCTCGCGGACGTGTCGGGGACGGATGTGTATGTCGTCCAGCTGGAGCTGGAGCTGACCGGCGCGCTCGACGGGGAGCGGCTGCGCGCGGCGGCCCGCGCGGTCGTCAACCGGCACGCGGGGCTGCGAGCTGGCTTCCGGCAGCTGGCGACCGGGACGCTGGTCCAGTACACGGTCCCGGGCGCGGAGCCGCCGTGGCGGGAGGAGGATCTGCGGGGCGCCGCCGACGTACCCGCCGCGCTGGCGGCGCTGGCCGGGGAGGAGCGCGCGCGGCGCTTCGACCCGGACCGGCCCCCGCTGCTGCGGTTCGCGCTGGTCCGGCTGGCCGACGACCGGTACCGGCTGCTGTTCACCAGCCACCATCTGCTGATGGACGGCTGGTCGGCGCCGCTGCTGCTGACGGATCTCTTCACCCGGTACGCGGGTGGGGAGCCGGTGGAGCGGCGCCCGTTCGCCGACTATCTGGGCTGGCTCGCCGGGCGGGACGAGCGCGCCGCGCTGGACGCCTGGCGGGCGGCGCTGGCCGGGACGGCCGAGCCCACCCTGGTCGCACCGGGCGCGGCCGAGGACGCCCCCGGCTTCCCGGACGAGGTCGCGCGGATCCTCGCTCCGGAGCTGACCCGGGCGCTGGAGGAGCGCGCCCGGGAGGGCGGCACCACCCTCAACACGCTGGTGCAGACCGCCTGGGGGCTGGTCCTCGGCCGGCTCACCGGCCGTGACGACGTGGTCTTCGGCAGCGCGGTCTCCGGGCGGCCCGCCGAACTCTCCGGCGTGGAGTCGATGATCGGTCTCTTCGTCAACACCCTGCCCACGCGGGTACGGCTGGCCCCCGGGCGGCCGGTCGCCGAGGCGGTGGCCGATCTGCACCGCCGGACGCTGGATCTCCTCGACCATCAGCAGGTGGGTCTCGCGGCGGTGCAGCGGGCCGTGGGCCTGCCGGTGCTCTTCGACACGATGACGGTCTTCGAGAACTACCCCTTCGACGAGGAGGCGCTCGCGGCGAGCGAGCGGGCGGCCGGTCTGGAGGTACGGGGCGTCGGCGGCCGGGACGCCACCCACTATCCGCTCACGCTGGCGGTGACCCTGCGGGACGGGGTGCTGCGGCTCGTCCTCAAGCACCGGCCCGAGCTGACGGACGCTCCGGCGGCCGGGCACATCCTGGGGCTGGTCGCCGAGGCGCTGGAGACGCTGGCCCACCGGCCGGGGACCCCCGCCGGGCGGGTCGCCCTGCCGCTCGCGCCCACCGTGACCGGTGCGGCGCCGGGGCTGCTCGCCGGCCCCGCCCCCGTGGCCCCGGCCGCCCCCGGTATCGCGGCGGCCTTCGCCGCCCTGGCCGCACGGCAGCCGGCGGCGACCGCCCTGAGCACCCTGGGCGGCGGCCCGCGCCTCGGCTACGCGGATCTCGCCGACCGCGCCGCCGCGCTCGCCGACCGGCTGCGCACGGTGGGCGCCGGTCCCGACCGCCTGGTGGGTGTGGTGCTGCCCCGCTCGCCGGAGCTGGTCATCGCCCTGCTGGCGACGGCGTGGGCGGGCGCCGGTTTCCTCCCCCTCCACCCGGACTGGCCGCTGGCCCGCCGCCGGCGGGTCCTGACGGCGGCGGGCGTGGTCGCGCTGATCGCCGCCGCGGGCGACGAGACGGCCACGGGTACGGGCATCCCGGTGCTGCACCCCGTGGACCCCGCCCTGGACGACGCCCCGGGCACCCCTCGGCCGCGCACCGCCGGGGCCGGCCTGCTGGCCCCGGCACCGGGCCCCGTCACCAACTCGCCGGAGCAGCCCGCGTCGCACGGCGGCGCCCCGGAGAGCATCCCGGGACAGAGCCGCACCACGCTCCCCTCGGAACGACCCGCGCACCGGAGCAGCGCCCCCGTGGCAGCCGCCCCGGCACGGGAGACCACCGGGACCGGCCCCGGCAGCGACCGCAAGACACCGGCCGGGCCCCGCGCACCGGAGGGGACACCCCCCACGACCCTGCTCCCCTCCACGGTGACCACCACCGGGGCCGGCCCGCTGACACCGGCACCTGACCCCGCCACCGACCCGTCGAAGCGGCCCCCGTCGCACAGCGACACCCCGGAGAGCATCCCGGGACAGAGCCGCACCACGATCCCCTCAGAACGAACCACGTCCCGGAGCGGGGCCGCCGTGGCAGCCGCCCCGGCACAAGAGCCAGCCGGGGCCGACCCGCTGACACCGGCACCGGACCCCGCCACCGACCCGTCGGAGCGGCACACGCCGCACGGCGCCGCCCCGGAAGCCACCTCGGCACAAGAGCCGGCCGGGGCCGATCCGCTCGACCCGGCGCGGAACCGCGCCACGGTCGTCTCGGGACGGCCCACGCCCCGGAACTCCGCCCCGCTGGAAGCCGCTCCGGCGCAGGAGACCTCCGGGGCCAACCCTGCCGACGACCGGAGGACACCGGACGTGTCCCCCCGCACCGGGTCCGCCGTCACCATCTCCGACCCGCTCACCCCGGTGCGAAGCCACGCCGCCGACACCGCGCGGCGACCCGCGTCCCAGGAAAGCACCGGGCCCGGCCCGGACTCCGGCCGGGGGGTGCCGGACGTGGCTCCCGGCACCGGGGACACCATCGGGTCCCCGGGCGAGGCACGCGCCGGGGAGCCGGGTGCGGACGACGGGGGCCAGGAGCGCACCCCGGCAGGAGCCGCGCCGGGCGCGGCCACCGGTCCGGACGCGGCGGCGGGTGACACCGCACCGACCGTGCGGCCCACGGACCACACGGGCGCGGTGCCCGTGGCGCGGTCGGCTCCGGCGGGGGTCGAGCCCGGGCATCTCGCCTATGTGATGTACACCTCCGGCTCCACCGGTGAGCCCAAGGGTGTCGCCGTCACCCAGGGGTCCGTGCTCGCGCTCGCCGCCGACGCGCGGTTCGCGGGGGCGGCGTTCCGCCGGGTGCTGGTGCATTCGCCGCACTCCTTCGACGCGTTCACGCATGAGCTGTGGGGCACCCTGCTGCGCGGGGGCGAGGCCGTCCTCGCGCCGGAGGGGTCGCCCGACCCGGCGCGCTGGCGGGAGTTGCTGGGGCGGGACCCGGTCGGGGCGGCCTGGTTCACGGCCGGGCTGTTCGCCCTGCTGGCCCAGGACGCGCCGGAGGCGTTCCGGGGGGTGGCGGAGGTGTGGACCGGTGGCGACGTCGTGTCGCCGGCGGCCGTCGCCGCCGCGCTGCGGGCCGCGCCCGGACTGCGGGTCGTCAACGGCTACGGCCCGACGGAGACGACGACCTTCGCCACCGCCCATCCCCTGCACACCGGGAAGGACACCGGCACGGCCGGCGACGGCGCGGCCCTGCCCATCGGGCGGCCCCTGGACGGGACGGTCGTCCGGGTCCTGGACTCCGCGCTGCGGCCGGTGCCCCCGGGGGTCCCCGGTGAGCTGTACCTCGGCGGCACCGGGCTGGCCCGGGGCTATCTCGGGCGGGCCGCGCTCACCGCCGAGCGCTTCTGCGCGGACCCCTTCGGGGAGCCGGGGCGGCGGATGTACCGGACCGGTGACCTGGTCCGCGAACGGGCCGACGGCTCGCTGGACTTCCTCGGCCGCACCGACGACCAGCTCAAGCTGCGGGGATACCGGATCGAGCCGGGCGAGGCGGAGGCCGCGCTGCTGGCGCTGGACGGGGTCGCCCGGGCCGCCGTCACGGTCCGGACCGATCCGCCCGGCGGGCCCGCGCTCGTCGGGTACGCGGTGGCCGCGCCGGGTGCCGTGCTGGAACCGGAGGCGCTGCGGGAGCGGCTGGCCGGGGAACTGCCCGGCTATCTGGTGCCGTCGGCCGTGGTCCTCGTGGACGCCATCCCGCTCACCGCGAACGGCAAGGTGGACCGGGCCGCGCTGCCCGCCCCCGTACGCCCGGAGACGGACGGCGGGGAGCGGGCGGCGGCCGCGCCGGCGGGTCAGCGCGAGGAGCTGCTCGCGCGGCTCTTCGCCGAGGCCCTCGGGGCCGCGTCCGTCGGACTCCACGACGACTTCTTCGCCCTCGGCGGGGACTCGCTGGCCGCGCTGCGGCTCGCGGGCGCCGTGCGGTCGGCGCTGGCGGCCGAGATCTCCGTACGCGAACTGCTGGACGCGCGGACCCCGGCGGCCACCGCCGCGCTGCTCCGCCCGGCGGCGCGCCCCGCGCTGCCGCTGACCCGCCGCGAGCGCCCGGCCGAGCTGCCGCTCTCCCCCGCGCAGCAGCGGATCTGGTTCCTGGACCGGCTGGCGGGTGAGCCGGCCGCCACCTACAACGTGCCGCTGGCCCTCCGTTTCGACGGACGCCTCGACCCGGCCGCGCTGGGTGCCGCCGTGGCCGATCTCGTGGCACGCCATGAGTCGCTGCGTACGGTCTTCCCGGAGCGGGAGGGGCTGGCCCGGCAGGTGGTGTGCGAGGGCGCGGAGGCCCGGGTGGAGCCCCGGGTCGTCCCGTGCGGTCCCGAAGCGCTGGAGGCGGCTCTGCGCGCCGAGGCGGTGCGGCCGTTCGATCTCGCCGTGGATCTGCCGTTCCGGGTCACCCTGTTCCCGGTCTCCGACGGCCGGGACGTGCTGCTTCTGCTGCTGCACCACATCGCCGCCGACGAGTGGTCGGTCCGTCCGCTCGTCACCGATCTGGCCCAGGCCTACGCGGCCCGGGTCCGGGGCGCGGCGCCCGGGTGGGAGCCGCTGCCGGTGGGCTATGCCGACTACACGCTCTGGCAGCGGGAGTTCCTCGGCGACGACGGCGTCACCGGGGACGAGCCGGAGTCCGGGACGGACGCGGAAGGCACAGAAGACACCACGGGCACGGCGGGCGGTGAGGCGGCCCGGCAGCTCGCCTACTGGCGGCGGCGCCTGGACGGCATCCCGCCCGAGCTGCCGCTGCCGCTGGACCGGCCGCGCGCGAAGGACACCGGATACGACGGCGGTGTGGTCGAGTTCACCGTGCCCGACGCGGTACGCGAAGGGCTGACCCGGCTGACCCGGCGTACCGGGGCCACCTCCTTCATGGTCGCCCACGCCGCCCTCGCCGTGCTGCTGCGGCGGCTCGGCGGTGGCACCGACATCCCCATCGGCACCCTGGTCGCCGGGCGCGACGAGCGGGCCCTCCACGATCTGGTGGGCTTCTTCGTCAACACCCTGGTGCTGCGGACCGATGTGGGCGGCGACCCCACCCCGGCGGAGCTGGTGCTGCGGGTCAAGACGGCCGATCTGGCCGACTTCGACCATGCCCAGGTCCCGTTCGAGCGGCTGGTGGACGTCCTGGAGGTGGAGCGCTCCCTGGTGCGGCATCCGCTCTTCCAGGTGATGCTGAACCATCAGAACCGCGCCCCGGCCGGCCCCGGCTTCGCCGGGCTGCGCGGTGAGCCGATCGCGGTCCACACCCGTACCGCCAAGTTCGATCTGACGTTCACCCTGGTCCAGGAGACCGGTCCGGGCGGGGCGCTCACCGGCGGGATCACCTATCGGACCGGGCTCTTCGACGCCGCCGGCGCGGAGCAGCTGGCCGGCTGGTTCCTGCGGGTGCTCACCGCGTTCGCCGAGCGTCCCGACGAGCCCGTGGGCGCGCTGCCGCTGCTCGACCCCGGTGCACGGCACCGGGTGGTGACCGAGTGGAACAGCGCGGAGGAGCCCGTCGAACCCGTCGCCATCGCGGCGGCGTTCGCCGAGCGGGCCGCCCTCGACCCGGGCGCGCCCGCCGTCGTCACCGACGACGGGAGCGGCGCGGCCGGCGCCGCCGTGCTCGACTACGGCGGGCTGCACCGCCGGGTCACCGCGCTCGCCGCGCTGCTGCGGGAGCACGGGGTCGGGGCCGAGGACCCGGTCGCGGTGGTGCTGCCGCGCTCCGTGGAGCTGGTGACCGCCGCCCATGCGGTGCTCCGCGCGGACGCCGTACTGATGCCGCTCGACCCGGCCCATCCGGAGCGGCGGCTCGCCGGGATGCTCGACGGGTATCCGCCCCGGGTGGTGATCGCCCGGAGCGACACCCTGGCGCTGCTCCCCGGGGAGCGGCCCTGGCCGGTGATCGTGGTGGACGACCCGGCCACGGCCGCCCGGCTGACGGAGCATCGGGCGGACGGCGCGGATGAGCTGCCCGTACCGCGTCCGCATCCGTCACGGACGGCGTGTGTGCTGCACACCTCCGGGTCCACCGGGGTGCCCAAGGCGGTCGCGGTCCCGCACGGGGCGCTCGGCAACCGGCTGGCCTGGACCCAGCGGCGGTATCCGCTGGGCCCGGGGGACCGGATGCTCTTCAAGGCGGCGCCCGGTTTCGATGTCGCCGTCTGGGAGATGTACGGTCCGCTGCTCAGCGGCGCGGCGGTGGTGGTCGCGGGCCCGGAGGACCATCGCGATCCGGCCGCGCTGGCCCGGCTGGTCCGGGACCACGGGGTGACGGCGGTCCACTTCGTCCCCACGATGCTGGCGCTGTTCGCCGCCGAGCCCGGGGCGGCCGGCTGCACCGGTCTGCGCTGGGTCTTCAGCGGCGGCGAGGCGCTCACCGACGCCCTGGTCCGGCGGTGCGCGGAGGTGTTCGACGCGCCGGTGGTCCATCAGTACGGGCCCACCGAGGCCGCCGTCGACATCACCGCCCGCCCGGCGGTCCCGGGTGAGCGGCCGCTGGTGCCGCTGGGCCGGCCGGGCGCCGGGACCAGGGTCTATGTCCTGGACGGGAGGCTGGAGCCGCTGCCGCCGGGGGTCACCGGCGAGCTGTATCTCGCGGGTGCCCAGCTGGCGACCGGCTATCCGGGGCGGCCCGGTCCCACCGCGGAGCGGTTCGTCGCGGCTCCGGACGGTCTCGGGCTGCCCCCGGGGGCGCGCCTCTACCGCACGGGCGATCTGGCCCGCTGGAGCCGGCGGGGCGAGCTGGAGTTCGCGGGCCGCGCCGACGACCAGGTCAAGCTGAACGGGGTACGGATCGAGCCGGCGGAGATCCGGTCGGTGCTGCTGGACCATCCGGCGGTGCGGGACGCGGCCGTCGTGTTCCTGGCGGACACTCCCGATACCACCGGTGACGAGGGCGCGTCCGCCCCGCGCGGCGGACGGCTCATCGGCTATGTCGCCGGTGACCCGGCCGGGCTGGACCTCGGGGAGCTGCTGCGGCACGCCGCCGCGCTGCTGCCGCCCGCGATGGTCCCGGCCGCCGTGGTCCTCGTGGACGCCATCCCGCTCACCGCGAACGGGAAGCTGGACCGGGCCGCGCTGCCCGCCCCCGTCGTCACCGCCACCACCGGCGACGGGGACGCGGAGCCCCGTACCGAGGCGGAGGCCGTCCTGGTGGAGCTGATGGCCGAGCTGCTGCGGCAGCCCTCGATCGGCGTCCATGACAGCTTCTTCGCCCTCGGCGGGGACTCCGTCTCCTCCATCCAGCTGGTGAGCGCCGCCCGGCGCCGGGGCCTGGTGATCGGCCCGCGCGAGATCTTCGAGCACCGCACACCCGCCGCCATCGCCCGGGTGGCACGCCGGGAGGAGGAGGTACGGGCGGTCCATGACCCGGGCCACGGCGAACTGCCGCTGACCCCGGTGATGCACGCCCTGCGCGAACGCGGCGGGGACCACCGGGGATACAGCCAGTCGATGCTGGTCGTCACCGGGGACGGGCTGACGGCGGAGCGGCTGCGGGAGGCCCTGGCCGCTCTGGTACGGCATCATCCGATGCTGGTGGCACGGCTGCGCACGGACGGCGGCTGGCGGCTGGAGGTCCCGGAGCCGGACACCGTGCCGGCGGAGGGCGACCTCCTCCGGGTGGTCCCGGTCCCCGGCGGCCGTGCGGCGCTGGAGGAGGCCGTACGCCACCACTCCCGGGCCGCCGTCGCCGCGCTCGACCCGGAGCGGGGCGCGATGCTGCGCGCGGTCTGGTTCGACCGGGGTCCCGGGCGCCGGGGCCGGCTGCTGCTGACCGCCCATCATCTGGTGGTGGACGCGGTCTCCTGGCGGGTGCTGCTGCCCGATCTGGCCGAACTCGCCGCCGACCCGGCGGCCCCGCTCGCCCCGGTGGAGATCTCCTTCCGGAGCTGGGCGCACGCCCTGGTGCGGCAGGCCGCCGGGCACCGTGCGGAGCTGCCCCACTGGACGGCGGCCCTCACCGGTGACGGGACCGTCCCGCCCCTGGGCGGGCGGCGGCTCGATCCGGCCGTGGACACCCCCCGCACCCTGCGGCAGTTCTCGGATACCCTCCCGGCCTCGCTGACCGAGCCGGTGCTCTCGGAGATCACGGCCGCCTTCCACTGCACCGAGCAGGACATCCTGCTCACCGCGCTGACCATGGCCCTCACCGGCGAGGACCCGGAGCGGGACGACGCCCTGATCCTGCTGGAGGGTCATGGCCGGGACGCCGCGACGCCCGGTGGCCGCGAACCGTCCCGTACGGTCGGCTGGTTCACCGCGCTCTATCCCGTACGGACCCGGCTGGAAGGGCTGGACCCGGCGGCCGTACGTACCGATCCGCAGCAGGCGGCGAAGGTGCTGAAGCTGGTCAAGGAGCAGCTGCGGGCGGTCCCGGCGCGGGGCGCGGGGTACGGTCTGCTGCGCCATCTGGACCCGGAGGCGGGCCCGGTGCTCGCCGGTCTGCCCGGACCGGAGGTCAGTTTCAACTACCTGGGCCGGTTCGATGTCCCGGCGGCCCCCGGCGGCACCGTCAGCTCTGACGGCACCGACGAGGCCGACGAGTCCGGGGCCGTGCCCTGGAGCCCGGCGCCCGAGTCCGCCGCCGTGGAGCGCGCGCCCGCCGCGATCGGTGTCGACACCGCCCTCGATCTCACCCTCACCGCGCTGCGCCGGCCCTCGGGCACGGAGCTGTCGGTGACCTGGCAGTACGCGTCCCGGCTGATCCCGGCCGACCGCGTCGCCCTGATCCACCAGAGGTGGCGCGCCGCCCTGGAGACCCTGCTCACCGCCACCCGCGCCGCCGCGGGCGGCCCCACCCCGTCCGACCTCGGTCTGCTGACTCTGAGCCAGGACGAAATCGATGAGTTCGCAGACGAGTGGAGGATTTCGTGAACGGCGCACCCTTGGAACCCAACGGCGCTACGTCAGGGCCCGGCGCATCTTCAGGGTCCGGCGCACCCTCAGGACTTCAGGACATCCTCCCGCTCTCCCCCCTCCAGCAGGGTCTGTACTTCCTGTCGTCGTACGACGACGGTGCCCCCGATCTCTACACGGTCCAGCTCGTCCTCGATCTGGAGGGCCCGCTGGACCGGGCCCGGCTGCGCCGGGCCGGCGAGGCGCTGCTGCGGCGCCACCCCAATCTGATGGCGGCCTTCCGGCAGCGGAAGAACGGTGAGGCGGTCACCCTGATCCCGCACCGGGTGGAGCTGCCGTGGGCCGAGGCGGATCTCGTGGAGCTGCCGGAGGCGGAGCGCGAGCGCCGGCTCGCCGAGCTGACCGACGCGGACCGGCGGGCGCGGTTCGATCTCGCGACCCCGCCGCTGGTGCGGTTCACCGCGCTGCGGCTGGGCGAGGAGCGGCACCGGCTGCTCTTCACCCACCACCATCTGCTGCTCGACGGCTGGTCGACCGCCCGGGTGGTGCAGGAGCTGTTCGCCCTGTACGCGAGGGACGGCGACGCCTCCGGTCTGCCGGCGGTGCGGCCGTACCGGGACTATCTCGCCTGGGCCGCCGCCCGGGACACCGAGGCCGACACCCGGGCGTGGACCCGGGCGCTCGCCGGGCTGGACGGCCCGACGCTGATCGCCCCCGGCCCGGACGGACAGCCGTCCGGCGAACCGGCCACCGTGACGGTGGAGACGGCGCCGGGCAGCGGCGCCGCGCTGGCCGCCGCGGCCCGCGCCCTCGATGTCACCCTGCCGGTGGCGGTGCAGACCCTGTGGTCGCTGGTGCTGGGCGGGCTGACCGGCCGTCGTGATGTCGTCTTCGGGACCACCGTCTCCGGCCGTCCGGCCGAGCTCGACGGGGTGGAGACGATGGTGGGGCTGTTCATCAACACCCTGCCGGTCCGGGTGGCGGTACGGCCCGGGGAGACCCTGGCCGGGCTGATGCGCCGGGTCGCGGCCGAGCAGGCGGCGCTGGTGCCGCATCAGCACACCGGGCTCGCCGGGATCCAGCGGATCGCCGGCTTCGGCGGTCCCCTCTTCGACACGCTCTGCGTCTTCGAGAACTATCTCGTCGGCGAGTCCCCCGGCGGCGCGGAGACGTCCGGTGACGCGGAGACGTCCGGTGGCGCGGAGACGTCCGGTGGCGCGGCGGCGGCGGGCGCCACGGAGTTCGCCGGTCTGCGGGTGACCTCCGTGAGCGGCCGGGACGCGACCCACTATCCGCTCACCCTGGTCGCCGCGCCCGGTGCGGACGGCGGCCCGGTGCTGAAGCTGAGCCACCACCCCGACGCCGTCCCCGAGGCCGAGGCCCGGCGACTGGCGGACCGGCTGCGGCATGTCATGGAGACGTTCACGGCCGACCCCGAGCGGCCGGTCGCGGAGCTGGCGCCGCTGACCCCCGACGAGCGCGAGCGGGTGGTGCACACCTTCAACGCGCGTACCGCCGAGGTCGTCCCGGCGACCCTGGGCGAGCTGTTCGAGCGGCAGGCCGATGCCCACCCCGACCGTCCGGCCGTGGTCGACGGGGCCCGTACCCTCACCTACCGCGAACTCAACGAGCGGGCGAACCTGCTGGCCCACCGGCTGATCGCGCGGGGTGTCGGTCCCGAGGACATCGTCGCCACCGCCGTGCGCCGGGGCGCCGACGCGCAGATCGCGCTGCTCGCCGTGGCCAAGGCGGGCGGGGTGTACACCCCGCTCGACCCGGACCACCCCGCCGAGCGGCTGGCCGCCCTGCGGGACGGGTGCGGCGCCGGGTATCTGCTGGTCGCCGCCGACACCGACACCGCCGCCTGGGCCGGCCCGGCCGATGTGGTCACCCTCGACGGATCCCCGGACGACGGCCCGCGCCACAATCCGTCCGACCCGGACCGGCGGGCCCCGCTCCGCCCCGACCACGCGGCGTATCTCATCCACACCTCCGGCTCCACCGGCACCCCCAAGGGGGTCGTGGTCGCCCACCGGCCGCTGGCCGATCTGGTCGCCTGGGCGCGGGAGAGCTTCGGCACCGGCCCCGGCGACCGGGTGACCCAGTTCGCCTCGCCCGTCTTCGATGTCACCCTCGCCGAGCTGGCCGCCTCGCTGCTCTCCGGCGCGACGCTGACCGTCGTCCCCGAGGAGCGGCGCGCGGGTGCCCCGCTGGCGTCCTTCCTCACCGAGGCGGGGATCACCCTCGCGGTGGTCCCGCCCACCGTCCTCGCCTCCCTCCCCGAGGAGAGCGAGCTGCCCCGGGAGCTGGCGCTGGCCGTCGGCACCGAGGCCCTGCCGCCGGAGGTGGTCCGCCGCTGGGCCGCCCGTCATCGTCTGCTCAACGCGTACGGACCCACCGAGGCCGTCGTCAACGCGGCCACCTGGCGGGTGCCCGCCGACTGGTCCGGCGGCCCGGTGCCGATCGGCCCGCCGGACGTCAACCAGCGGGCCCTGGTCCTGGACGAGCTGCTGCGGCCGGTGCCGCCCGGGGTCCTCGGCGAGCTGTATCTCGCCGGTACGGGTCTGGCCCGCGGCTACCGGGGACGGCCCGGCACCACCGCCGAGCGGTTCACCGCCGCCCCCGTCGGCCTCGGCTGCCCGCCCGGCTCCCGGATCTACCGCACCGGCGACCTGGTCCGCTGGAACCCGGCCGGGGAGCTGGAGTACGCCGGACGCGCCGACCACCAGCTCAAGGTCCGGGGGTTCCGGATCGAGCCCGGCGAGGTGGAGGCCCGGCTCACCGGGCACCCGGCCGTCGACCGGGCCGTGGTCACCGCCCCCGTCGACGACCGGGGGGTGCGCCGGCTGGTCGCCCACGCGGTCCCCGCCGACGGACAGACCCCCGACCCGGCCGACCTCGTCGCCTGGTGTGCCGAGGCGCTCCCCGGCCATCTGGTGCCCGCGGCCGTCGTCCTGCTGGACGCCCTGCCCCTGACCCGCGCCAACAAGATCGACCGGGCGGCGCTGCCCCGCCCCGACTTCACCGCGCCCACCGGGGGCACCGCCCCCCGGACGGCGGCGGAGACCCGGCTCGCCGCGCTCTTCGCCGAGGTCCTCGGCGTCTCCTCGGTCGGCGTCCACGACAGCTTCTTCGCTCTCGGCGGCGACAGCATCTCGGCCATCCAGCTGGTGGGCGCGGCCCGCCGGCACGGGCTGCGGCTGCGCCCCCGGGATGTCTTCGACCACCGCACCGTCGAGGCGCTGGCCACCGCCGCCCGCCCGGTCGAGACCGCTCCCGCCCGGCCCGCCGCGCCCCGTACCGAGGGCGGCAGTGTCCCGCTCACCCCGATCCTGCGGGCCCTGGTGGAGCGGGGCGGCCCGGTGACGGGCTATCACCAGTCCCTGGTGCTGCACACTCCCCCGGGCACCACCCCGGAGCAGCTCGCCGCCGGCCTGGCCCAGGTCGTCGGCCACCATGAGGCGCTGCGCGCCCGGCTCACCTTCACCACGCTGGAGATCCCCCCGTACGCGCCCGTGGACGGTGCCGCGCTGATCACCCGGGTCGACGCGGCGGGCACCGCGCCCGACGCATTGCCCCAGGCGCTGCGTCCGCACGCCCGGCGGGCCGCCGGGGAACTGGACCCGTACGCGGGTGCCATGGTGCGGGCGGTGTGGCTGGACGCCGGGCCGGACCGGGGCGGGCTGCTCGCGGTGCTGATCCACCACGCCGTCGTGGACGGTGTCTCCTGGCGGGTGCTGACCGAGGATCTGGGCGCCGCCTTCGAGGCCGCCCGGACCGGCACACCGGTCGAACTCCCGCCGGTGGGCACCTCGCTGTCGGTATGGGCCGAGGGTCTGCGGGCGGCGGCGGCCGATCCCGCGCGGGTCGCCGCGGCCGAGGAGTGGATCGCGCTCCACGACGGCGAACCGGCCCGGTTCGCCGGGCCGCCGGACCCCGGGGCCGACACCCTCGCCACCCTCGCCACCGTCTCCGTCACGCTCGATCCGGCGACCGCCGGGCCGCTCCTCACCGAGCTGCCCACCCGCTACCACACCGGGCCCGACACCGTGCTGCTCGCCGCGCTGGCGATGGCGCTGGCCGCCTGGCGCGGCCAGACCGGCCCGGTCCTGGTCGATCTGGAGGGCCACGGCCGCGACGAGGACACCGTCCCGGGCGCGGATCTCTCCCGTACCATCGGCTGGTTCACGAGTGTGCACCCGGCCCGGCTGGACCTCGGCGGCCTCACCACCGGTGGCGACGCCGACGCCGGGGCCGTGCTCAAGCGGGTCAAGGAGCAGCTGAGGCCGCCGGGCGGCGACCCGCTCGGCCATGGTCTGCTGCGCCGTCTGAACCCGGAGCTGTCCGGGCGGCTCGCCGCGCTGCCCGTCCCGGAGATCGGCTACAACTATCTCGGCCGCTTCGGCGCGCCGTCCGGCGACGGGGCCGGGGCGCGGCCCTGGAGCCCCGCCCTGACCGGCTCCTTCGGCGGTGGCGCCGACGACGCGCTGCCGCTGGCCCATCCGCTCCAGCTCAATGTCTCCGCCGTGGACGGCCCGGACGGGCCCACGCTGCACGCCGGTTTCGGCTTCGCCTCGCGGCTGCTGGCCGAGGCGGATGTGGCCCGGCTGGCCGAGCTGTGGCTGACGGCGCTCGGCACCCTCCACCGGCATCTCGCCGATCCGGCGCCGGGCGGGCACACCCCGTCCGACTTCCCCCTGGTGACCGTCGCCCAGCCGGAGATCGACGTGCTGGAGGCCCGGGGGCCGCTCGCCGATCTGCTGCCGCTCTCACCGCTCCAGGAGGGGCTGCACTTCCTGGCCGCCTACGGTGCGGAGGGGGACGGGCCCGATGTCTATGTCACCCAGACCACGCTGGAGTTCGACGGCTCCCTGGAGCCGGCCCGGATGCGGGAGGCGTGCCGCCGGCTGCTGGCCCGTCACCCCAGTCTGCGCGCCTCCTTCCACACCCGCCGGGGGACCAGTCCGCTCCAGGCCGTCGCCTCGGTGACCGAGCCGCCGTGGGCGGAGCACGACCTGACCGATGCCACTGAGGAGGCGGGAGCGGACGCGCCCGCCCCGGAGGGGTCCGCGTCCGGCACCCGTGAGCGGGGGCTGCGGATCCCCGGGCGGGCCCGCCGGATCCTCGCCGCCGAGCGGGAGCGCGGCTTCGATCTCGCCGAGCCGCCGCTGGTCCGCTTCACCCTGATCCAGCTCCCCGGCGACCGCCGGCTCTTCGCCCTCACCTCGCACCACATCCTGCTCGACGGCTGGTCGGGGCCGGTCATCGTCCAGGATCTGCTGGCCCTCTACCGGGGCGACGCGGGGCCCGCGCCCCGCCCGTACCGCGACTATCTGCTCTGGCTGAACGGGCGTGACCGGGACGAGACCCGGGAGCTGTGGCGGGAGGCCCTGGCCGGGATCGAGGGCCCCACCCGGCTGGTCCCGCAGGCCGCCGGGGCGCCCGCCGGTGTCCCGGAGCGGGTCGAGCTGGAGCTGCCGGACGCCCTGGTGGCGAAGGTCTTCGCGCTGGCCCGTGCCGAACAGGTCACCGTCAACGCCGTCCTCCAGACCGCGTGGGCGCTGGTGCTGGGCCGGCTCACCGGCCGGGACGACGTCTGCTTCGGGGTCACCGTCTCCGGCCGCCCCGCCGATCTCGACGGCGCGCAGCGGATGGTGGGCCTCTTCATCAACACCGTGCCCGCCCGGGTCGTCACCCGTCCCGGACAGCCGGCCGGCGAGCTGGTGCGCGAGGTCGCGGACCGTCAGTCCCGGCTGATGGACCACCAGTACGAGCCGCTGGCCGAGTTGCAGCGGCTCGCCGGGCACCGGGAGCTGTTCGACACGCTGATCCTCTTCGAGAACTTCCCGGTCGAGGCCGACGAGCTGCGGCGGGCCGAGGAGCGTGCCGGGCTGCGGGTGACCGCGGCGGAGGGGCATGACGCCACCCACTACCCGCTGGTCCTGGTCGCCCTGCCGGGCCGGGAGCGGCTGGCGCTCGCGCTGGACCACCGGCCGGACGTGCTGAGCGCCGAACGGGCCCGGTTCATCGGCGAACTGCTGGTGGGGACGGTGGAGCAGCTGACCGGCGGGGCGGCGCGGGCCACCCGTTCGCTGGTCCCCGGGGGTGGTGCCACGGTGCCCGCCGGACCGGATGAGGCGATCACCCCGCTGGGGCTCGCCGGGCGCTTCCTGCGGCAGGCCGCCGCGACCCCGGAGGCGGTGGCGCTGATCGCCGGGGGCGAGGAGTGGAGTTACGGGCGTCTCGCCGCACGGGTCACGGTCCTCGCCGAGCGGCTCGCGGAGCGGGGCGCCCGCCCCGAGGTGCTGGTGGCGGTGGCGCTGCCGCGCTCCGCCGAGCTGGTCGCCACCCTGCTGGCGGTGGCGGCGACCGGTGCCGCGTATGTGCCCGTGGACCCGGGTTTCCCGGCGGAGCGGGTGGCGTATCTGCTGGCGGACTCCCGTCCGCTGCTCACGGTCACCCCCGAATCCCCCGTGCTCACCGGGTCCCCGGAGGAGACCGGGGTCCGGGACGCCGCGCGGGTGTTCCCCGGTGAACGGCCCCACCCGGACGGCGCCGCCTATGTCATCCACACCTCGGGCTCGACCGGCGACCCCAAGGGTGTCGTCATCTCCCACCGGGCGATGGCGAATCTGCTGGACGCCATGGCCCACACCCTGGACAGCGGGCCGGGACAGCGGCTGCTCGCGGTGACCACCGTCAGCTTCGACATCGCCGTCCTGGAGCTGTACGTCCCGCTGATCACCGGGGCCACCGTGGTCCTCGCCGACCACGACGAGGCCCGGGACCCGCTGCTGCTCGCGGGGGTCGCCGAGCGCACCGGGGCGACCCATCTCCAGGCCACGCCCTCGCTCTGGCGCGGTATCACCGAGACCGCGCCCGAGCTGCTGGACGGGCTGACCGTGCTCAGCGGCGGCGAGCCGCTCCCCGCCGATCTGGCGGCGGAGCTGGCCGGCCGGGGCGACCGGCTGGTCAATCTGTACGGGCCGACCGAGACCACCGTCTGGTCGACCGTGGCGGAGCTGCCCGAGGGCGTCGAGCCCCATGTGGGCGGCGCGCTGCGCAACACCACCCTGCGGATCCTCGACGGCTGGCTGCGGCCGGTCCCCGAGGGGGTCGCCGGGGAGCTGTACATCGGCGGCTCCGGTGTCGCCCGGGGCTATCTGGGCCGGGCCCCGCTGACCGCGAGCCGCTTTGTCGCCGACCCCGCGGGACCGCCCGGGGCGCGGCTCTACCGCACGGGCGATCTCGCCGCCCTGCGGCCGGACGGCACCCTCCATGTCCTGGGCCGGGTCGACCACCAGCTGAAGGTCCGCGGCCACCGGGTGGAACCGGGCGAGGTGGAGGCCGTGCTGCGCACCCATCCCTCGGTCGGGGACGCGGTCGTCATCGGCTCCCCCGACGCCTCCGGCGCCACCCGGCTCGTCGGCTATCTCACCGGGGACGCCGCAGGTGTCCGGGAGTTCCTCGCCGAGCGGCTGCCGGAGTATCTGGTGCCCTCGCTCCTGATCGAGCTGGCGGAGATCCCGCTCACCCCCAACGGCAAGACGGACCGGGCCGCCCTGCCCAGTCCGGAGTCCGCCGCGTCCGGCGGTCAGACCCGGGCCCCCCGAGACCCCCGCGAGGCGGTCCTCACCGAGCTGTTCGCCGATGTCCTCGGGCTGCCCCGGGTCGGGCCGGACGACGACTTCTTCCGACTGGGCGGGCACTCCCTGCTGGCGATGCGGCTCGCCAACCGGCTCCGGGCCACCCTCGGCGCCGATGTGGCGCTGCGGGATGTCTTCGACCATCCGACGCCCGCCGCGCTCGCCGGTACCGTGCTGCCGCGCGGCACCGGGCGCGCTCCCCTCACCCCCCGCACCCCGGTCCCCGGTGAGCGGCTGCCGCTCTCCTTCGCCCAGAGCCGGCTGTGGTTCCTGCACCGCCTGGACGGGCCCAGCGCCACGTACAACCTCTTCCTGGTGCTGCGCCTCGGCGGCGAGCTGGACATCGAGGCGATGCGGCGGGCCGTCGGCGATGTCGTCGTCCGTCACGAGAGTCTGCGGACCGTCTACCCGGACACCGAGGGACTGCCGTACCAGCACATCCTGGACGAGGAGGCGGCACGGGCCGCCGCGGACATCTCCGTGCGCACGGTCGCCGAGGCCGATCTGGAGCAGGCCGTGCACACCGAGGTGACCCATCCCGTCGACATCGTCACCGAGATACCGCTGCGGGTACGGGTGCTGCGCACCGGGACCGACCATGTCCTGTGTGTGATGCTCCATCACATCGCCGGTGACGAGTGGTCGATGCGCCCGCTCACCGAGGATCTGCGCACCGCCTACGCCGCCCGGGTCAGCGGCGCCGAGCCCGGCTGGCAGCCGCTGCCCGTCGGCTACGGCGACTACGCGGTCTGGCAGCACGAGCTTCTCGGCACCGAGGACGACCCCGAGAGCCTCGCCGCCCGGCAGGCCGCCCACTGGCGCCAGGCGCTCGCGGGCTCCCCCGAGGAGCTGGCCCTCCCCTACGACCGGCCCCGGCCGGCCGAGGAGCACCACGACGGCAGGACGGTGACCTTCGAGATCGGCACCCGGACCCATCAGGTGCTGCGCAGCCTCAGCGCGGAGACGGGCACCAGTGTCTTCATGGCGGCCCAGGCCGGGCTCGCGGTGCTGCTCGCGGCGCACGGCGCGGGCACGGACCTGCCGATCGGCACCCCGGTCGCCGGGCGCACCGACGCCGCCCTCGACGATCTCGTCGGCTTCTTCGTCAACACCCTCGTCCTGCGGACCGATGTGAGCGGGAACCCGACCTTCCGGGAACTCCTTGCCCGGGTGCGGGATCTCGACCTGGCCGCCTTCGACCACGCCGATCTGCCGTTCGAGCAGCTGGTGGAGATGATCGCGCCGGAGCGGACGCTCGCCCGCAACCCGCTCTTCCAGGTGATGCTGGTCTTCCAGAACGTCTCCGACGAGGAGCTGACCCTGCCCGGACTGACCGTCACCCCGGTCAGCGCCGACCCGCACACCGCGAAGCTGGATCTGATGGTCACCCTCGCGGAGCGGCCCGGCGGGGCGGGCATCACCGGCATGCTCACCTTCCAGACCAGCCTCTTCGACGAGTCCACCGCCCGTGCGCTCGCCGACCGGTTCACCGCGCTCCTCGCCGCGCTCGCGGAGCGGCCGGATCTGCCGTTCCACCGGGCCGGGGTGCTCACCCCGGCCGAGCGGGCCCGGATCCTCGCGGCCGGTACGGGTGAGACCCGGCCGCTCCCGGCCGGCACCCTGCCGGAGCTGCTCGCCGACGGATACCGGAGCGCACCCGCCGACCGGGTCGCCCTGGTCGACGGCGACACCACGCTGACGACGGCGGAGTTCGACGACCGGGTGGGGCGGCTCGCGGCCCTGCTGCGGGAGCGGGGGGTCGGTCCGGAGGTCCGGGTGGCCGTCGCCCTGCCGCGCTCCGCCGAGCTGGTGGTCGCCCTGCACGCGGTGCACCGGGCCGGCGGCGCCTATGTGCCGCTGGACACCGGCCACCCGGCCGAGCGGATCGCGCATGTCCTCGGGGACAGCGCGCCCCGGGTGGTGGTGAGCCGTACCGGGTACGCCGATTCCCTGCCCGTCCCCGACGGCGTGGAGGTCCTGCTGCTCGACGCGCCGGAGACCGGGGCCGCGCTCGCCGCCGCCCGTCCGGCGGCGGTCCACCCCGGGCTGCGTCCCGGGAACGCCGCGTACCTCCTCTACACCTCGGGCTCCACCGGCCGCCCCAAGGGCGTGACCGTCAGTCACGCGGGGCTGGTCAACCGGCTGCGGTGGATGGCGGACGAGTACGGGATCGGCCCGGCCGACCGGGTGCTCCAGAAGACCCCGGCGAGCTTCGATGTCTCGGTGTGGGAGTTCTTCCTGCCGCTGCTGACCGGCGCCCCGCTGGTCGTGCTGGAGGACGGGCACCACACCGACCCGGCGCAGGTCGCCGCCGCGATCCAGCGGCACGGGGTGACCGTCGCGCACTTCGTCCCCGCCATGCTGGCCGCCTTCGCCGCCGAGCCGTCCGCGGCCGGCTGCGCCACGCTGCGGCTCGTCGTCGCCAGCGGGGAGGCCCTGCCCCGGGCGGTCGCCGACGGTCTGCGCGCGGTGCTGCCCGGTGCGGTGCCGCACAATCTGTACGGGCCGACGGAGGCCACGGTCGATGTCACCGCCTGGCCGGCCGTCTCCCCGGACCCCGGCGCCGACGACTCCGGTCCCGGCTCCGGGGGTGTGCCCATCGGCCGCCCCGTCCACAACACCGGTGCCCATGTCCTCGACGCCTGGCTGCGGCCGGTGCCCGACGGGGTCACCGGGGAGCTGTATCTGAGCGGCTGCCAGCTGGCCCGGGGCTATCACGCCCGGCCCGCGCTGACCGCCGAGCGCTTTGTGGCCCATCCCTTCGGCGCCCCGGGCGAACGGCTCTACCGCACCGGCGACCTGGTGCGCCGCCGGCCGGACGGTGCCCTGGTCTTCATCGGCCGGGCCGACGGCCAGATCAAGCTCCGGGGCCTGCGGGTCGAGCTGGGCGAGATCGAGGCGGTGCTCGGCGAGGAGCCGGAGATCGCCTCGGCCGCCGTGCTGCTCCGTACGGACCAGCCGGACAGGCCCCTGCTGACGGCGTATCTGGTGCCCCGGGGCGACGCGGTGCCCGATCGGGAGGCGCTCTCCGCCCGGCTGGCGGAGCGGCTGCCCGCCCATATGGTGCCCGCCGCGATGATCACGCTGGACCGGCTGCCGGTGACGCCCAGCGGCAAGCTGGACCGGGCCGCGCTGCCCGCCCCCGACCTGGGGGCGGACGCGGGCGGGGCCGCCCCGCGCGGTATCCGCGAGGCGCTGCTCACCGGGCTCTTCGCCGAACTGCTCGACATCCCGGCGGCCGGGGCCGAGGACAGCTTCTTCGCCCTCGGCGGCGACAGCATCCTCTCCATCCGGCTGGTCGCCCGCGCCCGCCGGGCCGGACTGGCCCTCACCCCCCGGGAGGTCTTCGAGCACCGGACGCCCGCCGCGCTGGCCCGGGTCGCCCGGACCCTGGACGCCCCGGGTGCCCGGGTCCTGCCGCCGACCGGACGGCTCCCGCTGACCCCGGTCATGCGCTGGGCGCGGGAAGCGGGCGTCCTGGCGGAGCTGTACGAGTGGCGGGCGCTGGTCACCCCGCCGGAGGCGACCCCCGCCACCCTCGCCGCCGCCCTCGGCCTGCTCATCGAGCGGCATCCGGTGCTCCGGGCCGTCCTGGTGCCCGAGGGGGCGCTGGACATCCCGGCGGAGCCCGCCGGAGCGGTGCCACCGCTTGTGACGGCCGATCTCACCGGGGTGCCGGACGCGCTGGTGCCGGAGCGGCTCGCGGAGCACGCCGCCGAGGCGATCGGCCTGCTGGACACCGCCGAGGGGCACCTGGTGGGTGCCGTCCACGCCGATCTCGGCCCCACGCGGGGCGGGCGGCTGCTACTGGCCGTCCACCGGCTGGCGGCGGACGAGGAGTCCTGGCCGGTGCTGCTGGACGATCTGGCCGCCGCCCATGCGGCGGTGACCGGGACGGCCGGGTCGGCGACGCCGGACGGCACGCCGGAGGACTGGCCGGAGGGCACACCGGAGGGCACGACCTCCTTCCGGCAGTGGGCCCTGGGGCTCGCCGACGCCGCGACGGAGCCGGAGCGGCGCTCCGAGGACGCGATCTGGCTGGCCCGGGACACCGCCCCGGCGCCCGCGCTGGGCTCCACCCCGGACACCGGTGACACCCCGGCGGACGTCGCCCGGCTCACCGAGGCGCCCGCCTCCGTGCACGGCACCGTCCACGATGTGACACTCGCCACCGCCGCCACGGAACCGGACCGGCGCTCCGAGGACGCGATCCGGCCGACCCGGGGCACCACCCCGGACACCGCCGGGACCTCCGCGGAGGTCGCCCGGGTGACCCGCACCCTCACCGGTGCCACCGCGCGCGCCCTGCTCACCGAGGTACCCGCCTCGGTGCACGGCACCGTCCAGGATGTGACGCTCGCCGCCGCCGCGCTCGCCCTCGCCCAGTGGCGACGGGAGCGCGGAGACACCGCCCCCGGGCCGGACGTCGTGGCGGTACGGAGCCATGGGCGCGCCGCGGGTGTGGTGCCCGGCAGCGATCTGTCGCGTACGGTCGGCTGGTTCACCACCCGCTTCCCGGTGGTCCTGGAGATCCCCGGGGCCGACCCGGCCGGGGCCGCCGAGGACGGCACGGCCGCGCGGAACGCGCTGATCGCCGTGAAGGAGCAGCTCCGGGCCACCCCGGACGGGGGCGTGGGCCATGGTCTGCTGCACCGGTTCGGCGACCGCGCCGGCGCGCCGCCGCGTACCCCGGAGATCTCCTTCGCCCACCACGACCTGCCCGCCGGGTCCGCTCCCTCGGCCCCGGCGGGATGGCCGGTAGCACCGGAGACGGTGACGGTGACCGGGCGCCACCGCGCCCCGGTCCTCTTCCCCCTGGAGATCACCACCACCGCCGTGGACGGCCCCGACGGCCCGGTCGTCACCGGCACCTGGGCCCATCTGCCCGCCGTGCTGGCGCCCGAGGACGCCGAACGTCTCGCCGATCTGTGGTGCGCGGCCCTGCTCACCCTCGCGGACCTGGCCGCGCCCGCCACCTGGACACCGTCCGACTTCCCGCTCGTGGCGCTCGACCAGGCCGAGGTGGGGGCGCTCCAGCGCCACTTCCCCGGGCTGACCGATGTCTGGCCGCTCGCGCCGCTCCAGGAGGGCTTCCACTTCCTGACCGAGCTGGCCGGGGACGGGCTGGATGTCTACACCATGCAGCTGGTGCTGCGGCTGGCGGGCGCGCCGGATCCCGAGGCGCTGCGTGCGGCCACCCGGGATCTGCTGGACCGCAACGCCAATCTGCGGACCGCGTTCGTGAGCACCGCGGGCGGGCGGGCCGTGCAGGCCGTCCTGGCCTCGGTGGAACCGGATGTCACCATCACCGATCTCCGCGGGGCCGGCGACGGCACCACGGGGCCCGGTGACGGGTCCGCGTCCGGCTCCGTATCCGCGTCCGGTGACGGGTCCGGGTCCGGCGATGTGCTGGCGCGGCTGGCCGAGGACGACCGGCTGCGCCCCTTCGACCTGTCCGCCCCGCCGCTGCTGCGGCTGCGCCTGGTCCAGCTGCCCGCCGACGGCGGCTGCGCGCTGATCGTCACCAACCACCACGCCGTCCTCGACGGCTGGTCGGTGCCGCTGCTGCTGGAGGAGTTGTTCCAGCTGTACGCGGCCCGCGCCGGCGACGCGCCCGTGCCCGCCCCGCGCCGGTCCTTCCGGGAGTATCTGCGGTGGCTGACCCGGCAGGACCCGGAGACCGCCCGCGCGGCCTGGCGTACCGCCCTCGACGGGACCGTCGAACCCACCCTGGTCGTCCCGGCGGACCCGGCGCGCCGGCCGGTGCCCTCGCGGCACCTCACGTACACCGTCGACGCCTCGCTCTCCCGGCGGCTGGCGGAGCTGGCCCGGATGGCCGATGTCACCCCCAATACGGTGATGCAGTTCGCCTGGGGGCTGCTCCTCGCCCGGCAGACCGGGCGGGAGGACGTGCTCTTCGGCGCCACCGTCTCGGGCCGCCCGCCGGAGGTCGACGGTGTGGAGGAGATGACCGGGCTCTTCATCAACACCGTGCCGGTCCGGGTCGATCTGCGGCGGCCGGCGGGCGGTGGCACGGTCCGCCGGGTCCTCGCCCGGCTCCAGGACGAGCAGTCCCGCCTCACCGCGTACCAGCATCTGGGCCTCTCGGCGATCCAGCGGCTCGCCGGTCTGCCGCAGGCCACCTCCGGCGAACTCTTCGACACCCTGCTCGTCTTCCAGAACTATCCGGTGGACGCGGAGGGTCTCCAGGCGGCGGAGGAATCGGGCGATCTGCGGGTCACCGGGGGTACCAGCATCGGCGACACGCACTATCCGCTGACGCTGGTCGTCGCCCCGGCCGCCGGGAAGCTGCTGCTGGAGTACCGTCCGGACCTCTTCACCGAGGCGGCGGCCCAGGCGCTCCTCGACCGGCTCGCACATCTGCTGGGGGAGCTGGCCGACCGGCCGGAGTCCCCGGTGCACCGGATCGAGGCGCTGCCCCCGGCCGAGCGGGAGCAGATCCTGACCGGCTGGAACGCCACCGGCCACCCCCACCCCGAGCAGACCCTGCCGGAGCTGCTCGCGGAGCGGATCGCGACCGACCCGGAGGCGCCCGCCGTCGTCAGCGGCGACACCGTCCTCTCCTTCGCCGAACTCGGCGCCCGCTCGGCGCGGCTGGCCCATCTGCTCACCGGGCACGGCGCGGGACCCGAGGAGGTCGTGGCGCTGATGCTGCCCCGCAGCGAGGAGATGCTCGTCGCCATCATGGCGGTGCACCGCGCCGGGGCGGCCCATCTCGCGCTCGACCCGGACTACCCGGCGGAGCGGCTGGCCTTCATGGTCCGTGACACGGCGCCGAGGCTGCTGCTCACCACCCGGGCGCTGGCCGACCGGGCGGCGACCGCCGGCGCGCCGGTACCGGAGGTCGTGGTGGTGGACGACCCGGGGACAGTGGCGCTGCTCGCGGGGCTGCCGGACACCCCTCCGGTGACCGCGCTGCGGCCGGACCACCCGGCGTATGTCGTCCACACCTCGGGTTCCACCGGCACCCCCAAGGGGGTCGTCGTCTCGCACCGCAATGTGGTCAGCCTCTTCCACAGCCACCGGCGGAATCTGTACGAGCCGGTGGTGGAGCGGACCGGCAGGCGGCGGCTGGCGGTCGGCCACGCCTGGTCGTTCTCCTTCGACGCCTCCTGGCAGCCGCAGCTCTGGCTCTTCCACGGGCATACGGTCCATGTGCTCTCGGAGGAGATCCAGCGCGACCCGGAGGCCCTCCACCGCTATCTGCGGGAGCACACCATCGACTTCATCGAGGTGGCGCCCTCGGTCCTGGCGGAGCTGGAACGCGTCGGACTGACCGAGGGCGGTCACTGCCCGGTGCCGCTCCTCGGGGTCGGCGGCGAGGCGGTGCCGCAGGAGCAGTGGACGCGGCTGCGGGAGCTGCCGGGGACGGAGACCGTCAATCTGTACGGCCCGACCGAGTGCACCGTGGACTCGGTGTTCGCCCGGGTCGGCGAGCACGACCGGCCGGTGATCGGGCGGCCCGTGGACAACGCCCGGGTCCATGTACTCGACGCCTGGCTGCGGCCGGTGCCCCCGGGGGTCTCCGGTGAGCTGTACATCGGCGGCGCCGGACTGGCCCGGGGCTATCTGGGCCGGGCCGGGCTGACCGCCGAGCGGTTCGTGGCCGATCCCTTCGGGGGCGGCGGCGGCCGGCTGTACCGCACGGGCGACGTGGCCCGGTGGACCGCCGACGGGGCGGTGGAGTTCCTCGGCCGGGTGGACGACCAGATCAAGATCCGTGGTTTCCGGGTGGAGCCGGGCGAGATCGTGGCCGCGCTGACCGCCCTGGACGGTGTCGACCGGGCGGTGGTGGTGGCGCGTACGGACAGCGGGGTGCGGCGGCTCGTCGGCTATGTGGTGCCCCGGCCGGGGGCGGCGCCGGACCCGGTGGCGCTCCGCGCCGGGCTGGCCGGGCGGCTCCCGGGCCATCTGGTGCCCGCCGCCGTCGTCGTCATCGCCGAACTGCCGCTGACGGCCAACGCCAAGCTGGACAAGGACCGGCTGCCCGCGCCCGACTTCGGGGCCTCGGCGGTCGGCCGGGAGCCCGTCGGGGCGGCCGAGACCCTGCTCTGCGCGGTCATGGCGCGGGTCCTGGGGCTGCCCAGGATCGGCGCCGACGACGACTTCTTCGCCCTCGGCGGGGACAGTCTGGTCTCGCTCCATCTGGTGGCCGCCGTACGGGCGGAGGGCTGGAAGCTCTCGCCGCGCGAGGTGTTCGATCTGCGGACGCCCGCCGCGCTCGCCGCGGTCCTCGGCGACGGCGCGTCGCCGGTCGCCGCCGAGGATCCCTCGGCCGCCGTCGGGGAGACCCCGCTCGTCCCCGGTCTGGACCGGCTGCGGGAGCTGGACGGGCCGCTCGCCCGGCACTGCCAGTCCACGGTGCTGCGGGTCCCCGCCGGGCTGCGGCGGGACGGGCTGGTCACCGCCGTCCACGCGCTGCTGGAGCGTCATCCGGTGCTGCGGGCGGCCCTCGACCGGCGGCCCGGGGAGCACTGGCGGCTGTCGGTGCCCGGCCCCGGCGGGGACACCGGTGCGGCCGGGGCCCTGGTCGAGCGGGTGGCGGTCGCCGAGGTCCCGGACGGCCCCGAACTCGCCCATGTGATCGGGGAGAAGCTGCTGGAGACCGTGGAGCTGCTGGACCCGGACCGGGGCCGGATGCTCCGGGTGGTCTGGTTCGACGCGGGCGCGTCGCGGCCGGGCCGGCTGCTGATCCTGCTCCACCATGTGGTCGTGGACGCGGCCACCTGGCGGGTCGTCCACGGTGATCTGCGCGCGGCGTGGGAGGCCGCCCATGAGGGGCGGGAGCCCGCGCTGCCGCCGGTGCCCACCTCGTACCGCACCTGGACCCGGCATCTGGACACCCTGGGTGCCGGGCGGGAGGGCGAACTGCCGTACTGGCGGGGGGTCCTGTCCGATGTGGGGGGCCCGCTGGCCGGACGGCGGCTGGACCCGGCGGTCGATGTGGTACGGACCCTGCGCCGACTCGAAGTGCGGCTCGGGCCCGAGGAGACGGGGCCGCTGCTGGGGGCCGCCGCCCTGCGGGACGCCGGTTCCGTGCGGGCCGTGCTGCTGGGGGCGCTGACCCCCGCCTTCGCCCGGTGGCGGCGCGACCGGGGCGAGACAGCGGCCGACCGCACCACGGTCGCGCTGGAGAGCCACGGCCGGGAGCAGGAACTCCTGCCGGGCGCCGACCTCTCCCGTACCGCGGGGCGGTTCACCTCCGTACACCCCGTGGTGCTGGACGCCCGGGGAGCGGGGGCCGACCCGGAGCGCGGCCCGGTCGAGCTGGTGGGCCGGATGGCCGGGGCGCTGGCGTCCGTACCGGACTCGGGGATCGGTTACGGTCCGCTGCGGCGGCTCCATCCCGGTCTCGGGGAGGAGCCGGAGGTGCAGTTCGACTATCTGGGCCGGTTCGCCGTCCCCGGCGGCCGGGCCGACAACGGGACCGCCGGGGCCGTCGGGGTCGACTGGGGCGGTGCGCCCGAGGCGGGAGTCCTCGGCAGCGGGCGGGACCCGGAGGCGCCGATCACCCATGTGCTGGACATCACCGTCTCGGTGGGCGACGGCCCCGGCGGACCCCGGCTGGACGCCGGCTGGGTCTGGGCCGGCCGGCTGCTCACCGAGGCCGAGGTGCGGCATCTGGCCGACGGCTGGACCGCCGCGCTGCGGTCCCTGGCCCGGGTGTACGGGGCATAGGTGACCCGGTCCGGGCCGGATACGGCGGTGCGCGCCGGGGACCTCGGCCGAGCCGGAGACGGCGGCCCGGAGCCTGCCGCCGAACGCCTCGCGCAGCTTGGCGTAGACGAGGGCGTCGGCGACCTTGTG
>NZ_JBEPCY010000028.1:0-103791 GCF_040299965.1 Streptomyces sp. NPDC000594
ACCCCCGCATGAGCCGACCCGTAGAACCGCTCCCACGCCCCCGCGTCCCGCAACCGGAAATCCGCACCCAGATCGATCACCAGCACATCCGACCCCAGCTGCTCCGCCACAGCCGCCGAAGCACCATGAGGCAACGCCAGGAACACCACGTCATGACCCGCCAGCACCTCCGCCGACGTCTCCTCGAACACCCGCTCCGCCACCGGCACCAGATGAGGATGCACCCCACCCACCGCACGGCCCACCTGCCCATGCGCGGTCAGAGCACCCACCACCACCCCGGGATGCCCCAGCAACAGCCGCACGACCTCCCCACCCGCATAGCCACTCGCACCCGCCACCGCCACCCGCACCGACATGGGACCCTCCTTCTAGAGGGCATGACTATACGCAGTGCCGCACTTTTATGCAATGAAGACTTCGTGACCACGCCGCTGACCAGGCATGACCGGCCATGACCGACTCTGACCACCGCATGCTGCGACTCATGAGCGACCGGCGGGTCCGATGGCGCTGGGCGGGCGGGGGCGGGCCCGGACCGCTGTCCGACCCGGGTGGAAGACTGCGGCCATGTCTCTCGCCGAACTCACCCTCGACCGGTGGCGCTCCCTGGAGTTGCCCGCAGCACAGCGTTTCGCCCAGGAGGTGGCGGACCGGGTCGGGGGCCGGGTGGTCCGGGTGGAGACCGTGGAGCATCTGGGCGCCCCGCTGCACCGGGTGCGGGTCGAGCGGGCGGAGCGGGAGTTCGCCCTGATACCCGGCGGCACGGTGACCCTCGGTTTCGATCCCGAGCGCTGGCGGCCGACGCCGGGGCAGAGCGCCGACTATGCCGCGAGTCTGGAGCAGGGGTTCGGCCACGGCCCCGATCTGCGGGCCCATCTCGCCCGGGTGCTGAGCCCCCGCCGGGAGGTCACCCTGCCCACGGTGCTGATGGCGGTCGAGGACGAGGAGCTGGGGGAGGGACCCCACGACATCCGCGCCATCTCCGACATCCCCGCCGTCCTCGCGGCCGAGGGGCTGCGGATGCCCGGCGCCGACGAGTGGGAGCACGCCTGCGGGGCCGGGGCGGAGACACTCTTCCGCTGGGGCGACACCTGCCCCCTCGACCGTGTCCCCTATGACGACGGGGACGGGCCGCAGCACCGGCCGGGCGCCTTCGGGCTGCGGATCGCGTACGACACCTATCGGATGGAGCTGTCCAGCGACCCGGGCTCGGTGCACGGCGGGGACGGCGGTGAGTCGGTCTGCGGGGGCTATGGCGCACTGCTGGGGTGGCTGCCGCTCGCCACCGCCCATCGCGGCCCCGATCTGGCGGAGTTCCTGCGCGGCCCGGCCGGTGGGGATCTCCTGGACGACCTCTCCACCCGGCCGGTGCTTCCCCTGTGATTTCCCCGCCCCGCACCCCTGCCCCCGTCTCCGTGTCACCGGAGGCAGGGGCAGCGGCGGGGGTGCGGGGCACCGGGGCGGTGACTCAGTCCTCGCGCCGGCCCTCGTACTCCCGGCGCAGGTTGTCCAGGATGTCCGCCGCCTCGGTGTGCCCCGCCTTCCGGCAACGGCCGGCCGCCGCCGTCAGCCGGGTGGCGGCGTCCAGATAGCGGCCCAGGCCCTTCGCCTCGATCAGGGCGGCGATCCGGACCGCTTCGGCGCGGGGCACCTCACCCTCCTCCCCGCCCTCCTCCTGGGCGGCGATGGCGGCCTCGGCCTCGACGAGGGCCTCCGGGAAGCGTTCGGCCTGGGCGAGGACCCGGGCCCGGCGGTAGTGCACCATGCCCTTCTCGTACCAGGACACAAAGTCCTCCGTGTCCTCCGCGCCCGCCGTGTCCTCCGCGTCCGCCGCGTCCTCGGGGACGGCGGCCACGACGGCCTCGGCCCGCGCCAGATGCTCCAGGGCCTCCGCCACCTCGTCGTCACCGGCGTCCACCATGATCAGCCGGGCGAACTCGCACATCATGTTGGTGATCGCGGACGGCGCGGGGTGCTCGGCGTGCGAGGCGACCGCCCGGTCGTAGGCGGTGTGGGCCGCCTTCCAGTGGTCGGTCGTCGCCAGCTCGACGGCCGCGTCCGCCGCCACCAGGGTGTGGATCACCCGGTTGTACTCCCACTCGGCGACCAGATCCGCGAGCCGCAGGAACTCCTCGGCGGCGGCCCGGTGCTCGTCCAGCGCACGGAGCCCGCGCGCCAGGTTCAGCCGGATCTGGGCGAGCTGCCGGACATCGAGCGAGGCGGCGGTGGAACCCGCCCCGGAGCGCGGGTCCGGGCCGTCGGAGAGCAGGGACTCCAGAACGGCGACGGCGTCGGCCCGCTGCCCGGAGCGGGACAGCGCGTCGGCGAGCTGGAGCCGGGCGTCCAGGGCGTCGCCGTGCTCCCCGTCCCGGTCGAAGCGGGCCGCCGCCTCCGAGAGATGGCGCACGGCGGAACCGTGGTCCTCCAGATGCAGGGCGGCATGCCCGAGCAGGGCGTACGTCGGCGCCAGCGCGAACTCCGTGTCGTCGTGGCGGGCCGTGTCGGCGAGGGCCCGGTGCAGCAGCTCCACCGCCGCCGCCGGCTCTCCCTTGGCGATCAGCAGCTGGGCGAGGAGGGCGCGCGGCCGGGAGCCGCGCCAGGGCCGCCCGGAGGCCTCCACCCGCTCCAGGGCATCGCGCAGCTCGGTCTCGGCGCGGGCGACGTCGCCGCGCCGGCCCGCGATATCGGCCACCAGCTGGCATGCGCTCGCCGCCTGGTGGGGCACGGAGAGGCGCTCCGCCTCGGCGCGGAGCGTCCGGGTGAACTCCTCGAAGCGCTCCAGGGCGTCGTCGGCGGGCTCGGGGAGCTGCCGCGCCACCTCCTGGTAGGCGACAAAGGCGCAGGTGTTGAGCACGACGAGATACTCCCGGGCACGCGCGGCCCCGCCGTCGGGCTCCTCGACCACCTCGGATCCCTCGGACCCTTCGGACCCCTCGATGGAGCTGCCGCCGTCCGGGAACGGGGCTCCGGTCCGCAGCCGCTCCGCCTCGCGCAGGATCTCGTCGACACGGGCGCGTATCCCCAGGTCGGCGGCGGTGTCCTGCTGGGCGGGGGTCTCCTCCGGGGTGCCACTGTCCTGCGGTACGGCGGTGTCCTGCTCGGCGGCGGTCCCCTCCGGCGTGTCCTGGTCGGAGACGACCTCCCAGGCGACGGCGCGGGCACGGGCGGCGAGGGCGTGCCACTCCATCCCGAGCCCGGCGAAGAGCCCGGCGGCCCGTGTCAGCTCGGCGACACCCTCGGCATGGCGGTCCTCCCGTACCAGCCGATAGGCCTGGTCCTCGGCGAGCTGCGCCGTCAGCAGGTCCTCGGGGCCGAGCCGGTCGTCGTGGACGCCGGTGCCGTCGGCGAGGCGCTCGGCGACCCGGGGCCAGAGCCGGTGGGCGCGGGGGTGGCCGAGCGCCTCCAGCCGCCGTGCCTCGCGCACCAGGGCGACGAAGTCCTCTGGCTCCCCGGCCCCGGCTGCCTCGGGCGCGGTGGTGGCGGGCGCGGAGCCGGCCGGGGCGGTGGCGGGGAGGACGGAGCTGCGCAGTCCGAGCGGGAGCGGCTGGTCCAGCAGCGGGCGGCGCCCGAGGCGCAGCCGGCGGGCGTCGCCGACGGCCGTGGTGCCGTTGCGCGCGTCGAAGGCGGCGGCGAGCGGGGCGGCCTCGGCGCGGACCTGGGCGAGGAGCGCGCTCGCGGTCCAGTTACGGCCGGGCGGCCCGGCGACGGCGGTGTCGGTGTGGCCCTCCTCGACCAGCCGGGCGAGCAGGACCTCGGCACCGGTGAGGAAGCCGAGGCGGGCCAGCGGGGCGCCGGTCGCGGCGAAGAGCGGGCGGTTCTCGGCGAGGATCTCCAGCCCTCGGCCCTCGTTGCGGGTGAGGGCGCAGAACTCCAGGTGCAGTCCGACCTCGTGCTGCATCCCGGTGCTGCCCCGGACCCGCCGGTAGCCGGTGAGATGGTGGGAGCGGGCCTCGTCGGCGCGGCCCTGGCGCACCAGCGGCAGCAGGACGCGGGCCTGGGTCATCTGGGGCTCCTCGGTGCAGCCCGAGTCACCGTCGAGGACGGGCCGCCAGCTCTCCAGGGCCGTGGCGTCGTCGCCCGCCGTCACCTGGTGCCAGGCGCGGTGGCGGGTCTCGCAGGCCTCGCAGTCGCTCAGTTCGGTACGGGGCCGGGTGACCCACAGGTCGAAGGCGTCGGCGGCCCCGGTGCCGGTGTGGGCGGCGAGGTGGAAGCGCATGGCGGCCACCGGCTGCATGCCGTGGTCGGCGGCCCGGTAGCGGTCGGCCATCCGCTCGATCCAGCCCTCGACGGTGGCCAGCGGCACCTCGGGGACCTGGAGCAGCGAGGTGGTCACCCACTTGAAGCGCCAGAAGACCTGGTGGGCCTCCCACTGGCTGAAGGATCCGGGGGCGGTGTCCCAGAGCTTGAGGAGCCGGGCGAAGACGACGGGGGCCTTGCGGTGTTCGCCGGTGAACTCGTAGGCCGTCATCAGCTCCAGCAGGGCGGTGACGAGGACATCGGGCTCCTCGAAGGCCTCGGCCGCCTCGCTCAGCTCCTCGGCGGTCACGGTGCGCTGGAGGCCGTGGGGACGGTCGTTGTTCTCGCGCAGCGCCTCGAACACGGCCTCGGGGGTGTCCAGCATCTACAGTTCCTTCCGGGGCTCGGAGCCGGGTGCCGCCGTGCCGGGCTGGTGCATGGCGTGGGTGAGCAGGCCGATGAAGGCCCGGTTGAGCAGGGCGCTCTCGGTCGCCCTGAGGGGGCGGCGGCTGAGCAGCAGCGCCTGGCCGTAGAGGGCTTCGGCGGTGGTGACGGCCAGCCCGCGCTCGGTGATCGTGAGTGCCTGGCGGACCAGCGGATTCAGGTGGTTCAGGACGAGCTGGGCGCGCGGGGTCTCATGGCGCAGGGAGCCGAGGATGTCGGCCCAGAGCCCGTCGCTGTCGGCGGCGAGGCCGGCCCTGGTCCGCTCGTGGCGCGCCTCCCGGTTGTCGAGGAGGAGCGCGGGGGCGGTGACGGGCTGGAAGTCGCGCAGGACGACATCGCAGTCGTGGACGCCGATGGTCTCGCGGGCGATGGCGAGGAAGGCCGCCGCGCGCAGTTCGGCGGCGGGGTCCACGGCGTCGAGATGGGCGGTGACGGTGGCCGGGTCGAGATCGGTGACGGCGGTGCCGGGGCGGATCTCGGGGAGCCGGTGGACCAGGTCGTGGTCGTAGGTGTAGCCGCCGTTGACGACGCCGAGTCCGGCGGCGGAGGCGATGGGGGCGACCTGGCGGAACTCCTCGACGCTGCGGGTGACCAGGACGGTCGGGTGGGCGCGGGCGAACTCCTCCAGGGTGACCTGGCCGTCGGTGGTCTCGAACGGCAGCCAGGGCAGCACGATCCGCAGCAGTTCGTCGTCGTAGCGGGCGAGTGCCTTGACGGCGAGGTGGTGGGTGTCGATGAAGCGGTGCAGCAGCGCCGGGTCGCTGGCGGCGAGTCCGGTGAGCCAGTCGCGGATCCGCTCACCGAGGGCGTCCCGTACGGCGGAGAGGGTGCCGTCCTCGTAGAGCGCCTCGCGGGAGGCGGTCGGGCGGAGGCTGGTGGTGTCGACCACGCAGCGCACGAAGAAGGCCCAGTCGGGGAGGAGTTCGGGCGCCCGGTCGGTGAGGAGCATGCCCTTGAGGTGGACCCGGTGGCCGGCGCGCTGGGCGGGGCTGACGGGGGTGGGCAGGACATAGGCGACCCCGCGCAGCCCGGCGGCGGGCAGGTCCAGCTCGATGGTGTCGAGGGGGGTGAAGTCGAAGAGGTCGCGGCAGTGGGCGGTGAGTGCCTCACGGCGGGCGAGCGGGGAGCGGTGGGCGCGCTCCCAGGGGGGTGTCTCGTTGACCCGGGTCTCGCCGTGCGGTCCGGCGACGGTGACCTGGTGGCGCAGCAGCCCGCCGTAGTGCCGGGCGAGGGTGAGGACCCGCTCGGGGGTGGTCCACTCGGCGTTGTCGGCGCGCGGGACGAGCCGGACGGTGGTGCCGGGCTCGGGCACGGCGGAGGCGGGGAGGGTGCGGATGGTGTAGCGGCCGTCGCTGTGGCCGCGCCATTCGACGGCGGGGGCCGACGGGTCGGCGGCGGAGCGGCTGAGCACGGTGATCTCGTCGGCGACGACGAAGCAGGCGAGGAGTCCGATGCCGAACTGGCCGATGAAGTCGCCCCGGTCGACGTCGAGCCCGGCGCCGTCCAGGGTGCCCGAGGCGCTCCGCTTGGAGCTGCGTCCGATGGTGGCGAGGAAGCGGTGGACATCGGCCTCGGTCAGACCGATGCCGGAGTCGGTGACGGTGAGGGTGTCGCCGGTGCGCACGGTGATGGCGCCGGGGGCGCCGGGGTCCAGGGCCTGCCGGGCGGTGATGGCGTCCACCGCGTTCTGGAGCAGTTCGCGCAGATAGACGCGGGGGCTGGAGTAGAGGTGGTGGGAGAGCAGGTCGACCAGGCCGCGCAGATCGACCTGGAAGGTGTGGGAGGTCTCGGAGTGGGGCACCTGGTGGCGTCTTTCGGTGGCGGGTCCGGACCGGCGGGCGGCGCGGACGGGTGCGGACGGGGGGCGCGGGGGTACGGGGCTCCGGCGGGGCGCCCGTCAGGGGCGGGGCCGGGGTGGCCTGGGCCCTGGGCGCGGGCGTTGCGGGACCGGCCGGGAGGAGGTCCCGGTGGTGGCGGTGCGGGCGGCCCGGGGCGGCGGGGCCGGGTCAGCGCCCGGCGGCCGAACGGTGCTTCCGGTAGGCCATGGCGGGGCTGGCGCCGTTCAGATAGTCCCAGGGGGACTCGGTGACGCGGCCCTCGGTGGCCCGGAAGCACTCCCGTGCGGCGTCGCGCTCCCCGGCCAGGGAGAAGGCCATGGCGAAGGTGTTGAGCACGCCGAGCCAGGAGCCCCGGCGCTCGAAGTCCGGGTGGCGGTAGGAGTGGTCGGCGGCCTCCAGCAGGGACCGGGTCACCTCGGGCCGTCGCATATAGGCGGTGTCCTCGCCCTCGTCGAGGGAGAGCCACTGCTCGATATGGGCGGTCGGGACCAGGGAGCCCAGCCGGGTGCCGCCGGGGGCGGCGAGGACGGAGTCGCGCGCGAAGGTGTGCATCTCCTCGTGGGAGCCGCCCCACTTGGCACAGATCTGCTGCAAGTACTGCTGGTGGGCGCCCACATGGTGCGGCGCGCGCCGGACCGTCGCCTCGAACCGGCGCCGGGCGACGACCGGGCCGGCCGAGAGGGCACGGGCCGTGATCTGGAGGCCGTACCAGGGCGAGATCCACCCGGGCTCGCGCTCGGCCGCCTCGTACAGCCACTCCTCGGACGAGCGCAGCCGTGCGTGGAACAGCTCGAACCGCTCGCGGGAGACATCCTTCGCATAGGCGCCGGTGCGGGCCTCCCATCCCCAGGTGATGAAGCGGAATCCGGCCACGATCCGGGGCAGTGCGGCGTCGGGTTCCGCCCGGATGACACCGGGCATCCACCGCTCCACTTCCTCGGTGTCGGCGACGGCCCAGAGCAGCTCGGTCCGGTCCTCGCTCTCGGGCCGCGCTTCGAGGATCTCCCGTACGGCGGTCCACTCCGCCGCCCGGGCTGCCTTCCGGATCCGTCCCACCTCGGGGTCGCCGGAGTCCTTCTGGACCCGTGCCACGGGCCGGCCGGTCCATTTGCCCAGCGTGGAGCCCCAATCACGGAGCGATGTCATGTCCCCCACCCTTGCCCTGTGCGAACGGGGAGGCCTTTGATCACCCCCCTCGTGGAGGTAGTGACTATCATGCGCGACCGACAATCGCCTATTTGTTTCCCCTCTCCCCGTGGCCCCGGCCGCCCGCCCCACCGGTGAGGATCGCGGCTATCCGCCGGACCAGTTGTTCCTCCGTCCGCAAGGGGGTCGGGGTGTAGGAGAGAACGAAGCGGAGCCGCAGGTCAGAGGTGGCGAACAGCCGGGTGCGATAGCCGGGGGTGTCCCCGGTCTTGCCCCAGAAGGTCACCCCGTTCACCGCCACCCACTGGAGTCCGGTGCTGTAGCGGGCGGGACCGCCGCCGACCATGCGGACATCACCGGGCGGCAGGGCGAAGAGGCGCTCCTGTGCGTGGGGTGGCAGCAACTCGCCGGAGAACAGGGCGTACTGGAAGCGGGCGAGGTCGTCGACGGTGGAGATCAGCTCGCCCTCGCCCCAGGCGCTGGAGCGGTCGCGGACGGTGATGTCGCGCAGGCTTCCGTCGCTCATGCGCAGGGTGCCCCGGAGGTGCGGGCCATGGATCCGGGGGTCGTTCCCCGGGGTCAGGGTGGAGCCCAGGCGCAGGGGGCGGGCGATCTCACGGTCGATCACCTCGCCGTAGGGGCGCCCGGTGACCGCCTCGACGATCAGGGCGAGCAGGACGTAATGGATGCCCCGGTACTCCTGGGCGGTGCCCGGCTCGAAGACGGGGCCGCCGTGGGCGACGGTGGCGACGAGCCGCCGGGGGGTCCAGCGGTCGAAGCGGTGGCGCAGCACCGCCTCCGGGGTGCTCAGATCGGGCAGTCCCCGGTGGTCGGGGAGGCCGCTGGTGTGGTCCAGGAGCTGGGCCACCGTGATCCGGGCGGAGGCGGGCGGGAGCAGCCCGGGGAGGTGGCGCCCGACCGGGTCGTCCAGCCCCAGCCGGCCCTGGGACCACAGCTTCAGGACGACGGTGGCGACAAAGGCCTTGGTGACACTGCCCGCGCGGAAGCGGTCGCCGGAACGCGGGGCCCGCCCGCCGCCGGGACGGGTCCTGCCCGCGCCGCCGTACCAGTGGGTGTCGGGGGTGTCGACCCGTAACTGTGCGCAGATGGAGGGCGGATGGCCGAGATCGCGGAGGGCGGTGTGCAGGGCGTCGGTGTCCGGGGGCGGCAACGGGACCGACCGGGTGGGGTGTCGACCGGAGCGGGAGGGGAGGGACGGGGGCGCCGTCGCACGGTGGGGACCGGCCGGGCGGGCGAGGGCGGGATGCGCGGCGCCCACCGCGAGGGCGGTGGCACCGGCACCGGCGAGCAGGGAGCGGCGGGGCAGAGGTGTCATACATCGAGGGTGCCGGGTGGCGTCGCCCCGGCCATCCGGGATCTCCCCCCGGATCTCCCGGAGCCGAACAGGGGCCGTTGTCAGGGGCACCGAGGCGGCCGGGTCGGGGTCGGGGGCGGAGAACGACCCCGGGCTCCGGGCTCCGGGACGTGTGGGCCCGCGTGGGTGCCGTGGTGTGCGCGGGTGGCGCGCGCCGGGGCGTGAAGGAGCCCTGCGCGATGCGGGCGGGGCGGGCGCGGGGAGACTCCCGCCGGTGACCGCTCCCGGCTCCGCCGACCGGCGGACCCGGGTCGTGGACCGCGATGACGGGCGGGGAGGGCAAGTACTAATGTTCGACAAGGGGGCGAGGGCGGTACCGCGACGGCCGTCGTGCGGGTGGACGGACCGGCTGTCGCCGAGGGACGGAGGGTCCGGTACACCCGGGACGGGCCGGCCGGCGCGCCGGAGACGGAGCAGTGAACGCTGCGGGGAGACAACGGTGTTCGGACAGCTGACCAGGTGTCGATCGCTCAGGGTCCCGGTGGACCGTCCCGCCCCGGACGGCACCCGGGGAGCCCTCGAAGGGCAAGCCCGGCAGGCCCGGCGAGCACACGATCAGCCGGACCGGCCGGGGCGGGCACAGCGGGCAGGGCGGGAGGCAGCCCGGCACGTCCGCGGCCTGCCGCCGTCCCCACACCGCACGGCCACCCGGGGCTGACATGTCCGACCTCGGCTTCTATCTCCCCGCGGCCCTCGGCACCACCGCCTTCCTGCTGCGGCTGCCCGCCCTGCTGCGCAACCCCGGGGACCCGATGCTGCGCGCCGTCGCGGTGCTGCTGCTGACCGCCACCGGGGTGTTCTTCTTCGGGGCGATCCCCTCGATCGAGACGGTCAACCGGCTGACCGGTGTGCCCAACGCCGCGGCCCCGCTGGTGTACTCCCTGCTCACCGCGTTCTGCGGGGCATGTGTCGTCCTGCTGATCAACTGGCGGGGCGGCACCCCGGAGGAGATCCGCCGGGCCACCCGCCGCTGTGTCGCCGCCTACGGCCTGATCATCGTGGCGCTGGTGGTGCTCTTCGCCCTCGGGGAGACCCCCGAGGAGCGGCTGCGCGACCTGGACACCTACTACGCCGGTACGCCCTTCATCCGCGAGATGATCGTCCTCTATCTGCTGACCCACTCGGTCTCCGCGCTGGTGATGACGTTTCTGTGCTGGCGGTGGTCGCGGGATGTCACCGGGGTGCTGCGGGCCGGACTGCTGCTGATGGTCCACGGCTATCTGCTGACGCTCCTCTACGACGTGGCCAAGTTCGCCGCGCTCGGGGCGCGTTGGTCGGGGCGGGACTGGGACACGCTCAGTACCGACGCGGCCCGTCCGCTGGTCTCCGCGGCCTCCTTCTTCATCGCCTTCGGGATCGGGATGCCGCTGGTGGTGCAGCGGCTGGACGGGCCCTTCCAGGACTGGCTCCGCTTCCGCCGTCTGGGGCCGCTGTGGCGGCTGGTGCACGGTGTCTCGACCGGCGACGGGGGCGGCGCCCCGGGTTGGTCACTCCCGCTGGCGGGCGCCGGGATCCGGCTGCTCCAGCGGGAGCGGGACATCCATGACGCCCTGCTCATCCTCAACCCCTACTTCGATCTCTCGGTGCGCGCGGAGTCGGTGGTACGGGAGGTGACCGCCGGGGCGTCCGAGCCGGAGGCGCGGGCCCGCGCCGAGGCGGCGATGGTGGTCGCCGCGCTCGCCGCCTTCCGGGCGGACCCCGGCCGCCGGGTGATCGCCGCGTCGCGCATGCTCCAGCGGGGCACGGGGGACGAGTCCCGCGATCTCGTCCGGGTCTCCCTCGCCCTGCTCGGCAGGGGGCGGGAGAGCGCCCGGCCGTCCCTGCTCCAGAGGGCGGGGATCCGTATGTGACCTGCGGCCCGGGACCGCCCGCCGCGCCCACCGGCCCGCCCCACCGGCTCGTACCGCCGGACGGCCCGCGGGGCACCCTGGTCCCTCACCGCCCGCTTTGCCCGGGGTTTTCCGCACCGTAGGCCCGGAGACCCAGCACAGGCCCGTACACCGAGTGCCCGCCCGTACAACCAGCACAGTCCCCGTACACACCGAGCGCAGGCCCCTACCAACCAGCACAGGCTCCAACGCCCAAACGCCCAGCACAGGCCCGTACAACCAGCACAGGCCGGAACGTCCAGCACGCAACGGGAGAGTCGTCCATGACAGAGGCCAGAACGTGTCCTGCGTCCGCCGCGCGAGCGCGGGCCGTGGTCGTCGGCGGGGGGTTGGCCGGCCTGCTGGCGGTGGCCGCGCTGCGGGGAGCGGCCGAGGAGATCGTGGTGGTGGAGCCCGACACGCTCCCCGAGGGCGCGGCACCCCGGCGCGGGGTGCCCCAGGCGAACCATGTCCATCTGATGTGGAGCGGCGGGGCACGGGCGGCGGAGACCGTCCTCCCCGGCATCACCGGGGACTGGCTGGCCGCGGGGGCCCGGCGGATACCCGTACCCACCGACATCCTCGCGTACAGCTCCCAGGGGTGGATGCGGCGCTGGGGGCGGGACACCCACTATGTGATCGCGTGCAGCCGGGACCTGCTGGAGGCGGTGGTGCGCCGCCGGGTGCTGACCGGCCCCGGCGCCCCCCGGCTGGTGTGCGGGAGGGCCGTGGGGCTGCTGGGGGACGCGCACCGGGTCACCGGGGTGGTGGTGCGCCGGGACGACGGCACCGAGGAGGAGCTGACCGCCGACTTCGTGGTGGACGCGAGCGGCCGGGGCTCCCGTACCCCCCGGCAGCTGCGGGAACTGGGCATCGGCCCGATACCGGAACGGGTGGTGGACGCGGGCCTGGTCTATGCCAGCCGCCGCTTCCGGGCACCCGGGGGGACCGAACGGTTCCCCATCGTCAGTGTCACCCCCGACGCCCGTTCCGGTGGCCCCGGGCAGAGTGCCAGCCTGCTGCCGATCGAGGACGGCCAGTGGCTGGTGACGGCCTCCGGCACCCGGGGCGCCGAACCCAGCAGACGGGCCGAGGAGTTCGAGCCCTTCCTCCGGGGGCTGCGCCATCCCGTCATCGCCGATCTGGTCACGGGCCTGGAGCCGGTCGGCCCGGTGACGGTCAACCACAGCACCCGCAATCTGCGCCGCTTCTACGAACGGTCCAGGCTCTGGCCGGAGCGGTTCGTGGTCCTCGGCGACGCGGTCGCCACCTTCAACCCGCTGTACGGGCACGGGATGGCCGTCGCCGCCCAGGGCGCGGCGGCGCTGGGCGCACGGCTGTCGGCCTCGGGGATCACCGGCCCCCGGCTGGCCCGCCGGGCGCAGCGCGACATCGCCCGGTCCGTCTCCCCCGCGTGGTCGATGGCGACCGGTCTGGACATCTTCTATCCGGGGGCGGTCGGCGGGCCGCCCGGACCCCTGGACCGGCTGGCCGGCCGCTACACCGACCGGCTGCTGCGGACAGCGGCCGGGACCTTTCTGGTGATGCGGAGGTTCACGGACGTCACCTCGCTGGGCGCGCCGCCGCACCGGCTGATGGCACCGACGACCCTGCTGGCCACAGCGCTGGGACCCCGGCTGCGGCCCCTGGAGGAGCCGCCGCTGACCCAGGCCGAACGGGCGCTGCTACGGGGCCGTGCCGCACCCGGTCTGCGCCACTGAGGGAGCCGGTGACGAAGCCGGTGAAGGAGCCGGTGGAACGGGGCGCGCCCCCGGCGTGAAGGCCGGGGGCGCGTCCGTGGAACCGGGTGACCGGGCTCAGCCGAGCTGGGCCAGGGCCGCGTTGAACGTCGCCGAGGGACGCATCACGGCCGACGCCTTGGTCACGTCGGGCTGGTAGTAGCCGCCGATCTCGACCGGCTCGCCCTGCACCGCGATCAGCTCCGCGACGATGGTCTCCTCCTGCGCGGCGAGGCCGGTGGCCAGCTCCGCGAAGGACTTCGCCAGCTCCGTGTCCTCCGTCTGCGCGGCCAGCTCCTGCGCCCAGTACAGGGCGAGGTAGAAGTGGCTGCCGCGGTTGTCGATGCCACCGAGGCGACGGCTGGGCGACTTGTCCTCGTTGAGGAAGGTGGCCGTGGCGCGGTCGAGGGTGTCGGCGAGCACCTGGGCACGGGCGTTGCCGGTGGTCTGCGCGAGGTGCTCGAAGCTGACCGCGAGGGCCAGGAACTCACCGAGGCTGTCCCAGCGCAGGTAGTTCTCCTTGACCAGCTGCTGGACGTGCTTGGGGGCGGAGCCGCCCGCGCCGGTCTCGAAGAGGCCGCCGCCGTTCATCAGCGGGACGACCGACAGCATCTTGGCGCTGGTGCCCAGCTCCAGGATGGGGAAGAGGTCGGTCAGGTAGTCACGGAGGACATTGCCGGTGACGGAGATGGTGTTCTCGCCGCGGCGGATGCGCTCCACGGAGAGCTTGGTCGCCTCCACCGGGGAGAGGATCCGGATGTCCAGGCCGTCGACGTCGAACTCCGGCAGGTACTGGCGGACCTTCTCGATGAGCCGGGCGTCGTGGGCGCGCTCCTCGTCCAGCCAGAAGACGGCCGGGTCGCCGGTGGCGCGGGCGCGGCTGACGGCCAGCTTCACCCAGTCCTTGATCGGGGCGTCCTTGGTCTGGCAGGCGCGGAAGATGTCGCCCTGCGCGACCTGCTGCTCCAGCAGGACGGTGCCCTGGGCGTCGAGGACGCGCACGGTACCGGCGGCGGCGATCTCGAAGGTCTTGTCGTGGCTGCCGTACTCCTCGGCCTTCTGCGCCATCAGACCGACGTTGGGCACCGAGCCCATGGTGGCCGGGTCATAGGCGCCGTGGGCGCGGCAGTCCTCGATGACGGCCTGGTAGACCCCGGCGTAGCTGCTGTCCGGGATGACGGCGACGGTGTCGGCCTCCTGGCCGTCCGGGCCCCACATGTGGCCGGAGGTGCGGATCATGGCCGGCATGGAGGCGTCCACGATGACATCGCTCGGGACGTGCAGGTTGGTGATGCCGCGGTCGGAGTCGACCATGGCGAGGGCCGGGCCCTCGGCCAGCTCCGCCTCGAAGGAGGCCTTGATCGCGTCGCCGCCCGCCAGGGACTCCAGGCCCTTGAGGATGCCACCGAGACCGTCGTTGGGGCTCAGTCCGGCGGCGGCCAGCGCGGCGCCGTGCTCGGCGAAGGTCTTCGGGAAGAAGGCGCGCACCACATGGCCGAAGATGATCGGGTCGGAGACCTTCATCATGGTGGCCTTGAGGTGGACCGAGAACAGGATGCCCTCGGCCTTGGCCCGGGCGACCTGGGCGGTCAGGAACTCGCGCAGCGCGGCGACCCGCAGCACGGAGGCGTCGACGACCTCGCCCGCGAGGACCGGGACCGCGTCGCGCAGCACGGTGGTGGTGCCGTCCTCGCCGGTCAGCTCGATCCGGAGCGAGCCCGCCTCGGAGATCACCACGGACTTCTCGGTGGAGCGGAAGTCGTCGGCGACCATGTGGGCGACATTCGTCCTGGAGTCGCCGGTCCACGCGCCCATGCGGTGCGGGTGGTTACGGGCGTAGTTCTTGACCGACGCGGGGGCGCGGCGGTCGGAGTTGCCCTCGCGCAGCACCGGGTTCACGGCGCTGCCCTTGACCTTGTCGTAACGGGCGCGGATGTCGCGCTCCTCGTCGGTCTTCGGGTCGTCCGGGTAGTCCGGGAGGGCGTAGCCCTGCGACTGAAGCTCGGCGACGGCCGCCTTCAGCTGCGGGATGGAGGCCGAGATGTTCGGCAGCTTGATGATGTTGGCGCCGGGGGTCTTGGCCAGCTCGCCCAGCTCCGCGAGGGCGTCGTCGATGCGCTGGCTCTCCTCCAGACGCTCGGGGAAGCTCGCGATGATCCGGCCCGCCAGGGAGATGTCCCGGCTCTCCACCCGAACACCGGCCGTCGAGGCATACGCCTCGACCACCGGCAGGAACGAGTGCGTGGCCAGGGCAGGGGCCTCGTCGGTGTGCGTGTAGATGATGGTCGAGTCAGTCACCGGGTGCTCCGCTCCACGTCTGCAACATTGCTCGACATCAAGATATCTCGTCGATGGGGGCTCCTCGAAAGAGCCCTCCGCTGTCACATTTCCCGGGCCTGCCGCGTCCAGGGGGTGACGGCCCGCTTCCGGCGGGCCCGGCCCGCGGAACAGCGGGTCCACTGAGCAGCGGAAGGAACATCCCATGCAGGCACGGATCAAGAACCCGGTGGCCCTTTTCCCGACGGTCTACCCGGCGGTCCAGGAGATCCTGAAGGCGGCGGGGGAGGGCGGTGTGCCGGAGACCACGATGCATCTGCTCCACCACCGGACGAGCCAGATCAACGGCTGTGGCTTCTGTGTGGTGGGCGGGGTCGCGGCGGCGAAGAAGGCGGGGGAGACCGATGAGCGGCTGCACGCGGTGACGGCCTGGCGGGACGCCCCGTACTTCACCGACGCGGAGCGGGCCGCGCTGGAGCTGGCCGAGTCGATGACCCGGCTGAGCGACAGCTCGGACCCGGTGCCGGACCGGATCTGGGACGCGGCGGCCGAGCACTTCGACGAGAAGCAGCTGGGGTCGATCGTTCTGATGGTGGGCATGACCAATCTCTTCAACCGGGTCAATGTGGCCACCCGCCAGGTCGCCGGTCCGACCTGGTAGACCCGGCGGACCGCGGGCTTCCGTACCCCCGTGCGCACCGGGGGGTACGGAGCGCCGCGCCCAGCGCCACGGCCAGCAGATGGATCCCGGCGGCGGCCAGCAGCGCGCCGGTCGGGGACCAGGGCGCCAGCTGACCCGCGAGGGCGGCGCCGGCGGCGAAGCCGGTGAGTTTGAGGCTGGCGCCGGTGGTGAAGACCTGGCCGCGCAGCCCGGCGGGGGCCTCCCGGTGGCGGATCGCGAACACGGCGGTGAGCTGGGGTCCCTCGGCGAGCCCCAGCAGTACGGCGGCGAGGAGCAGCGCCGGAGGGCCCAGCCGGGGGGCGGCCGCGGCGAGCAGACAGGCCAGGGCGAGGACGGCGGCGCCCGCGACCAGGACCGTGTCGGGCCGGAAGGGGGCGGGGCGCCGCGCGATCAGGGCGTTCGCGGCGAGGGCCACCGGACCGGCGACGGCGGGCAGCAGCACTCCGTACGCCGGGTCGCCGAGTACCTGCCGTCCCAGCAGGGGCAGCGAGGCGACGAGGACGCCCTCGGCGGCGCAGCAGACGGTGGAGACGGCGGTCGCCCGCGCGAGTGGCCGGATCCCGATCAGCGCCCTGGCCCCGCGATCAGTTCCTCCCGTACCGACCGGCCCGTCACCTCCCGTACCGACCGGCCCGTCACCTCCTGTACCGACCGGACCGTCCCGGGGTCCTTTCCGGGGGCCGCCGGGGCACCGCTCCCCTCCGGCGCGGGGGCCGGGGCCACCGGGAGGAGGAGGGCGGCCGGGACGGCGAGGGTCATCAGGGCGAGGGCCAGGGTGAGCGCCAGGGGGGCGCCCAGAAGGAGGGCGAGGCCGGCGGCGAGGGCCGGGCCCGCGAGGCCGGCGAGGGTGAAGCTCATCGCGTCGAGGGCGTTCGCCCGGGGCAGCCCATCGCCCGCCACCAGGGTGGGCAGCCGCGAGGACCACCCTCCGGAGAGGGCGGGCCCGAGCAGTCCCGCGCAGACCGCGACGGCCAGGATCCAGCCGTACGGGAGGTGCCCCAGCCCGGCCGGCAGCACGGCGAGGGCCGCCGCATGGCCGCCGATGGCCCAGGCGAGCAACCGCCCCGGGCGCGGCGAACGGTCGAGCAGCGCCCCGACGACCGGCCCCCCGACCGCCGCGGCGGCGGTCGCCCCCGCCAGCAGGGCCGCACCCGGGCCCGCCGACCCGGTGGCGGCGAGTCCGACGAGGAGCAGCGCGGGTCCGGACATCTCGTCCCCGGTACGGGCGGCCAGCGCCCCCAGCATGTAACGCTTCAGCACTTCGGGCACGTTACGCAGGTAACTCAATCCTGCGCCAGATGCGTTACATTCGCCGGGTGATCGATCCGTCCCCGCACCCCGCGCCCGGGGCCGCCCGGCTCTCCGTCCGGTCCGCCGCCGAGCGGACCGCGGCCCTGGTCAATGTGCTGACCGGCGCCGACCCCACCGCCGATGAGGTCACCCGGGTGCTCCGCGAGCACGGGGAGGCGGTCCCGGCCGAGGGGCTCGGCGCGGACGGTCTCACCGGGCTGCGCCAGGCCGCCGCGCTGCTGCGTACGGTCTTCGCCGCCACCGGCCCCGACGAGGCCGCCGCCCGGCTGAACGGGGTACTGGCCCGGACCCCCGGGCCGCTGCGGCTCACCTCGCACGGCGGCACCACCCCCTGGCACCCCCATCTCGACCGCGACGACGAGGAGGCGTCCTGGGGCGAGTGGCTGCTCGCCTCCTCCGCGCTCGCCCTGACCGTGCTGGTCTGGGAGCGCCAGCGGCCACCCGGCGGGGTGTGCGCCTCACCCTCCTGCGGCCGGGTCTTCCTCACCTCGGGCGGTGGCCCCGAGCGCCGCTACTGCTCCCGGCGGTGCGCCACCCGGGAGCGGGTCGCGGCCCACCGCCGCACCGCCCGGCACCGGGCCGCACCACCGGGCGGAGAGCCGGGCGGGAAGCGGGACAGGGAGTCGGGCAGGGGGCCGGGGGCCGGGCGGGGAGTCAGCGCATGACCTCGTCGAGGGCGGTACGGAGTCTGCGCACCCCCTCGGCGATCTCGGAGGCGCCCGCCACCCCGGCGAAGCTCAGCCGCAGATGCCCCGCCGGGGGCTCGGCGCAGAAGTAGGGACGGCCCGGCGCCGGGGCGACCCCGGCCCGTAGCGCCGCCGCGACCAGGGCGGCCTCGTCGGTGCCGTCGGGCAGCCGCAGCCACAGATGGAACCCGCCGCCGGGCAGCTGCGGCAGGGACAGCTCCGGCAGCCGCTCCCGCAGCGCCGCGGTCATGGTGGAGCGCCGGGCCCGCAGCTCGATGGCGAGGGCCCGCAGATGGCGGGTCCACGCGGGCGTCCCCACCAGCTCCAGGGCGGCTTCCTGGAGGGGCCTCGGAACAAAGAAGTTGTCCACGACATGGATGGCCCGCAGCCGCTCCAGGACGGGCCCCCGCGCGGCGAGCATCCCCACCCGCAGACTCGGCGAGGTCACCTTGGTCAGGGAGGTGACATGGACGACCACCCCGTCCGGGTCGTCCGCCGCGAGCGGCGCGGGCAGCGGGCCCGCGTCCTCGTGGACCAGCCGCCGGGCGAAGTCGTCCTCGACCACGAAGGCCCCGGCGGCGCGAGCGATCCGCAGCACCTCGCCCCGGCGGGCGGGCGCCAGCACCGCGCCGGTCGGGTTGTGGAAGAGCGGCTGGCAGACGAGGACCCGGGCGCCGGTGGCACGGAAGGCGGCCTCCAGCAGCTCCGGGCGGACCCCGTCGGCGTCCACCGGGACGGGGACGGGGCGCAGCCCGGCGGCGCGGGCGATGGCGAGCATCCCCGGATAGGTGGGCGACTCGACCAGCACGGGCGCGCCGGGCGGGGCGAGCGCCCGCAGGGCGCAGGTCAGCGCGGACTGGCCGCCCGCGGTGATCAGGACATCGGCCGCGCCGACCGGGCCGCCGACCCCCCGGGCGAACCAGGCGCGCAGCTCGGGCAGTCCCTCGGTGGGCGGGCGGCCCCAGGCACCGGGCCGCCGTCCGGCGCGGGCGAGCGCCGCCGCCAGGGCCTGTTCGGGCTGGAGCCCGGCGGGGAGATAGCCGCCGTTGAACTCGATGACACCCGGTGGCGGTTCGGCGAGGGTGACCAGCACCCCGGAGGCGTCGACGGAGCGCGGCACCCGGTCGGGGGCGGACTCCGCGCTCAGGGCGACCTCCTGCCAGGAGGTGTCGCCGAGCGGGACCCCCTCGCCCACCCGGGGGCGCGCCCGGTAGGCGCCGGCGCCGGGGCGGGTGACGACCAGCCCCTCGGCGGCCAGCTGGGCGAGGGCCCGGGAGACGGTCACCGGGGAGACGCGGTAGCGCTCCACCAGGGACCGGCTCGATGGCAGTTTCTCATCGGGAGAGTAGCGGTTCAGCTCCTGCTTCAACCTCGAAGCCAGCTCAGCGACGCTGGTACGCTCATGCATGACAGCACAGGATAGCGCTACTGGCACCACTGCGATAGCGGTCACCGGGCCCGGCGAAGCCCCGTACCGGGCGGGCGTCACCCGGCCCCAGGCGGCGGCCGACGCGGCAACAAAGACCGACGCGGGGACAGCTGCGGGCACCGGCGCGGGCGCGACCGGCGGCACCCTCCTCGCCGGCCTCGGTGTGATCGCCTTCTCCCTCACCTTCCCCGCCACCGCCTGGGGCCTGGACTCCTTCGGCCCCTGGTCCCTGGTGACCGCCCGCTGTGTCCTCGCCGCACTGATCGCGGGCGGCTTTCTGCTGGCCCTGCGGGTCCCGCTCCCCGACCGCCGCCACTGGGGAGGGCTCGCCGTGGTCGCCGCCGGGGTCGTGGTGGGCTTCCCGCTGCTGACCACGCTGGCGCTCCAGACCTCCACCACCTCCCACGCCGCCGTGGTGGTGGGCCTGCTGCCGCTGACCACCGCCGCCTTCGCGGCCGTCCGCACCGGCCGCCGCCCCTCCCGTACCTTCTGGCTGGCCGCCCTCGCCGGGGCCGCCGTGGTGATCACCTTCACCGTGGCGGAGAGCGGCGGCACCCTCCAGCGGGGCGATCTCTATCTCTTCGGGGCGCTGCTGGCCTGCGCCGCCGGCTACACCGAGGGCGGCAGGCTGGCCGGGCACCTGCCGGGCTGGCAGGTGATCGGCTGGGCGCTGGTGTTCTGTCTGCCGCTGACCCTGGCGGGCGGTGCGGTCGCCCTCGGCCTGGAGCCGGTGGAGCCGACGGTGCGCGGGGTGGCCGGACTGCTCTGGGTCGCCGTGATGTCGCAGTTCGTCGGTCTGTACGTCTGGTACCGGGGCATGGCCGCGATCGGTATCGCCCGCGCGAGCCAGCTCCAGCTCGCCCAGCCGCTGCTCACCCTGGTCTGGTCGGTGGCCCTGCTGGGCGAGCGGCTCGCCCCCGCCGCGCCGCTCGCCGCCATCGGGGTGCTGGTCTGCATCGCGGTGACCCAGCGCGCCCGCAGCTGACCCCCGGTGGGCGCCCGCCGGGCCGCCGCGCGCCGCGGATGCGGGCCCGCCCTCCGTCCGTAGACTCGGTTCCACGGGGACCCGGTTCCCCGAGACCCGGTTCCCCGGGCACGTAGTCGAGGAGGTCTCTCCTGATGCAAGCGAGCGTGGGTGACAAGCTGCTGGTGCACGGGCGGATCGTGGGGCAGCACGACCGGATCGCCGAGGTGGTCGAGGTGCTGGGCCCCGAGGGCTCCCCTCCCTACCGGGTCCGTTTCGAGGACGGCCACGAGACCGTGATGTCCCCCGGCCCGGACTGTGTGGTCCGGCCGCACGAACCCGCCTGACCCCGCCCCCACCGGCGGCTCACCCCTGACCCCGGCACCGGCGCACCCGGGGCCCGGCCGTACCGGGTCCCGGCACGGTCGGAGACGGCCCGGTCGCCAACGGCCCGGCGGGTCGCCCGGCCCGAGCGACCCGGCCCGAGCGACCCGGGCCGGGCCCGGGGATCAGCGCGGCGGCCGGACCCGGGTCGGATAGTGGTCCGCCACCACCCTCGCCATCGCCCCGTTCCGGTCCGTACCGACCTCCTTGGCCGAGAAGTAGCAGTGCCCCCGGACCTCCGGGTACTCCCCCGCCAGGGTCAGATGCCGGGACAGCTCCGCCGGATCCTGCCAGGGCGCGGGCTGCGCCGGGTCGCCCGCCTTGTAGAGCGCCTCGCCGATGTAGAGGTCGACCCCCGTCCCCCGGACCGTCTCGCTCCACCACGGGACCAGCTTGGCGTAGTCGGCGGCGGCGAAGCCGATGTTCCAGTAGACCTGCGGAATGATCTGGTCGATCCACCCCTCGCGGACCCATTTACGGGTGTCGGCGTGGAGATCGTCGTAGGTCTGGACCCCGGCACGGGTGTCGGAGCCCTCCGGGTCGGTGGCCTTGTTGCGCCAGACCCCGAAAGGGCTGATCCCGAAGGCGGTCCCCGGGCGCACCGTCTTGATCCTCCCGGAGATCTCCCGGATCAGCCGGTCGGTGTTGTCCCGGCGCCAGGCCGCCCGGTCCGCGAAGCCACCGCCGTACCGCGCGAAGGCGGCGGCGTCGTCGAAGGTCTGCCCGGCCACCGGGTACGGGTAGAAGTAGTCGTCGAAGTGGACGGCGTCCACGGGGTAGCGGCGGACGGCGTCGAGCATCGCGTCCTGGACGAAGGCCCGGACCTCCGGGAGCCCGGGGTTGTAGTAGAGCTTTCCGCCGTACGGCACGATCCACTCGGGGTGCAGCCGCGCCGGGTGGTCGGCCACCAGCCGGGACGGGTCGGTGTGCATCGCCACCCGGTACGGGTTGAACCAGGCGTGCAGCTCCAGACCCCGGGCATGGGCCTCCCGGACGGCGGTGCCCAGCGGGTCCCAGCCGGGGTTCCGCCCCTGGGTCCCGGTCAGATACTGGGACCAGGGCTCATGGGGCGAGGGCCACAGGGCGTCGGCGGTGGGCCGCACCTGGAGCACCACCGCGTTCAGCCGGCGGGCGACGGCGGTGTCGAGATGGGCGATCAGCTCCGCGCGCTGCTGTGCGGCGGTCAGCCCGGTCCGCGAGGGCCAGTCGCGGTTGGTGACGGTCGCCAGCCACATCCCCCGGAACTCCCGGCAGGCCGCGCCGCCGCCCCGGCCCGGGGCCCGACCGGCGCGGATCTCCCCCGCCAGGGCCTCCCCGGCCACCGTGAGCCCGGCGAGCGCACCCGCCGCCGTAGCAGTGAAGGCTCTTCTTCCGAAATGTGTCATACGCCACCCCGCTTTGGACGCTTCTCCTGGTCAGCATGCCCGCCCCGGGCCCCCGTGCACCGGCCCGGTCGGAGTAACGTCGGGGAATCGGCCGGTTCCGGCACCCCAGCGGGACACGCCGACGGACCAGCAGCACTCGGATCATCGAAAGGCACGAGGTGACGGACACAATGGCCGACATTGCACGCGTCGGAGTGGTGGGCTGTGGCCAGATGGGCGCGGGCATCGCGGAGGTGTGCGCCCGCAGCGGTCTGGAGGTCAAGGTCGCCGAGACCACCGGCGAGGCACTGGAGTTCGGCCGGACCCGGCTGCTGAACTCGCTGGCGAAGGCCGCCGAGCGCGGCAAGATCAGCGAGGCGGAGCGGGACGCCGCCCTGGAGCGGCTGAGCTTCACCACCGACCTCGGCGAGTTCGCCGACCGTGATCTCGTCATCGAGGCGGTCGTGGAGAACGAGCAGGTCAAGACCGAGATCTTCCAGGTGCTCGATCAGGTGGTCACCCGCCAGGACGCCATTCTCGCCTCGAACACCTCCTCCATCCCGCTGGTGAAGCTGGCGGTCGCCACCTCCCGGCCGGACCAGGTCATCGGGATCCACTTCTTCAACCCGGCGCCGGTGCAGCAGCTGGTGGAGCTGATCCCGGCCCTCACCACCTCCGAGGAGACCGTCAAGCGGGCGGAGGCCGTGGTCGGGCAGGTACTCGGCAAGCACCCCATCCGCGCCCAGGACCGCTCCGGCTTTGTGGTGAACGCGCTGCTGATCCCGTATCTGCTGGCCGCGGTCCGGATGTTCGAGTCCGGCATCGCCGGCCGGGAGGACATCGACAACGGGATGGAGCTGGGCTGCGCCCACCCGATGGGGCCGCTCAAGCTGGCGGATCTGATCGGTCTGGACACTGTGGCCTCGGTGGCGGACTCGATGTACGAGGAGTTCAAGGAGCCGTTGTACGCCGCTCCCCCGCTGCTCCAGCGGATGGTGGACGCGGGGCGTCTCGGCCGGAAGACGGGCTCGGGCTTCTACCCGTACCCCTGATGCGGTGACCGAGCCGGGCCGAGCCGGTCCGAGCCGGTCCGGGCCGGGACGCCCCGGCCCCGGTCAGCCCAGCCGCAGAGCGTGCAGCATCAGCAGCCCGGCCGCCATATTGGCGGCCGGGACCTCACCCCGGGCGACCATGTCGGGGACGAGTTTCAGCGGGATCCACTCCCGGCGGGAGGACTCGAAGCCGTCCTGCGGGGGCCCGGTGTAGCTGGCGCTCTCGGCCCAGTAGAGATGGTGACGGGCGTCGGTGAGCCCGTTCGACGGTTCGACGGTGACCAGATGTCTGAGCGGACCGGGGCGCCATCCCGTCTCCTCCTCCATCTCCCGTGCCGCCGCCACCGGGATCTCCTCGCCGTCCTCGACCACACCGGCGGCCAGCTCCCAGCCCCAGCTGTCGGTGATGAAGCGGTGGCGCCACAGCAGCAGCACCTCATTGGCCTCGTTGACGGCGGTGGCGATGGCGACCGGCCGCATCCGGATGAGGAAGTGGTCCAGACGGCTGCCGTCGGGGAGCGCCACATCCGCGAGCCGGACCCGGAACCAGCGATTCTCATACACAGTTTGTTCGTTTAAGTTCGCCCACTGCATGTTCTGTTCCACCTTTCGACCGGTAGGTGGCAACATCGCAGCAGGCGTTTCCCGCACCGGAAAGGCACCCTCCGGGCGGACCGACGGCCGGTCACCGCCGGCCCCGTACCCGCCCTCGGAGGGCGCGCGCCGCGGCAGGCTCACAGGGGGACGCGCAGCGCCCCGTCGATCAGCTCGGCGGCGTCCCGCGCCGGGGCCGAGCCGCTCTCCACCAGCTGCTCCCGCACCACCCGCAGCCGGTCCCGCAGCCGCTGCGACTCCATCCCCCGCGCCTGCTCGGCCATGGCGGCGGCGGTGACGGCCGCCCGCTCCGGCTCGCCCCGGCGCAGCTCGATCCGGCAGAGCATGGCGAGCCGGTGCACCCTCCCCCGGTCATGGGCGGGCGAGCCGACCGCCGCCGCCGCGTGCCCATGGGCCGCCCGCACCTCCCCGAGGTACAGCAGCGCCTCCGCGACCTGGACATTGACCAGCCCCGGCTGGACATAGCCGGTCTCGTCCGGCTCCCGCCCCGGCAGGATCAGCCCGGCCTCCCGCTCCGCGTGCCGGATCCGGCGCAGCGCGGCGGCCCCGTCCCCGAGATGTGCGTACGCCTTGGCCTGCATCGCGTAGAGATCGGATGCGAGGGCGGGGGTGATGGTGCGCCCGGCCGCCCGCAGCGCCGCCTCGGCGAAGGCGACCGCCTGCCGGTGCTCCCCCATGAACAGCGACTGGTTGACCAGCAGGGCGATGACATAGGCGCCGAGCCCCCGGTCGCCGCTGGCCTTGGCGAGCCGCAGCGCCTGGTGGAAGTAGCGCTGGGCGAGCCCCTGGGCGTCGGAGTCGTAGGCGCAGATACCGGCGACCGCGACCAGTCCCCCGGTGGCCCGGTGCAGCTGCCGGCCCAGGGCGTCGTTGTACGAGCCCCGCAGCAGCGGCGCGGTCTCGGAGCTGAGGAAGCCGGCGATCCGGGCGCGGGTCGCGATGCCGCCGCATCTTCGGTACATCAGCTCGTAGTGGGCCCTGGCGGTCCGCAGCAGGGCGATATCGGCCGGGGAGACGGCGGTACGGCCCGCCCGGGAGACATCGGCGTCCTCGGGCGGGTTCTCCCACTCCCAGACCGGCATCACGGCGGGGGTGCCGGTGACGGCGGGGGCCTCGATGACATGGGGGCGCTGCTGTTCGTCCGAGCGCCAGAGCGCGGTGGCCCGTTCCACGAAGCCGGAGAGGGGGGAGCCGGGAGCGCCGTCCGGGTCCCCCGGGGTGCCGAGGCCGATGTCGGCGAGGGAGACCGCGCGTCCCAGCCGTCCGGCGAGCACCTCGCATATGAGGTCGGGGACCTGTCCCCGGGGGCGCTGGCCCTTCAGCCAGCGGGCCACGGCCGTGTGTTCGTACCGCAGGGTCAGTCCCCGGGCGCCGCCCGCCCGGTTGACCCGCGCGGCGAGACCCGCGCGGGAGAATCCGGCCTCGTCCAGCAAGGCGTCGAGCAGGGTGTTGGGCTGCATGGGGCCCTCCGGAGACTCGGTGGGCCCAGCGTAGTGGAGTCCGCTTCACACGGGGTGTGAACGGAGTGCCCAGGGCGGGACGTCGCGCGCTCTCCCGCCGCCCGGGGCGCGGAGGTTGACTGAGACGTCCTCTCACAGAGGCGGCCGGACCACCGGGCTCCCCCTCGTACAGTGCGGTGGTCGTCCTTCGCCCCGTTCGTCCCGTCGACCTGCCCGACACTCCTCGGCGGGACGGGCGGCGCCGGCCGCGCGACGGCCCTCCGGGGCGCCCGGCCCCGTACGACCCACGTCGGGGCGCCCGTGCTCGGACCGGTGAACCTTTCCGGTCACGGCACTGAGGGCCGTCGTCGGGTGTCTTCCCCCACCTCGCCTTCTGTGTGAGGCCCCCAGCACGAACGGAAGGGGAGCACCCGGTTCCCCGGGTGCTCCCCTCACATGTACCGCTGTACCGGTCAGGCGCCGCGCAGCACCGCTCCGGTGGCGTCGGCGGCACGGGCCACCGCCGCCTCACGGGCCGCGGTCGCCTCCTCCACCGTCAGCGTCCGGTCCTGGGCACGGAACCGCAGCGCGTACGCCAGCGACTTCTTGCCCGGCTCGACCTGGTCACCGGTGTACACATCGAACAGCCGGATCGACTCCAGCAGCGCTCCGGCGCCCAGCCGCAGCTGCTCCTCCACCGACGCCGCGGGGACGTCCTGGTCGACCACGAGCGCCACATCCTGGGTGGCGACCGGGAAGGTGGAGATCCGGGGCGCGGTCACGACCTCGTCGGCGGCGCGCGCCAGGAGGTCGAGGTTCAGCTCCATGGCGCAGGTACGGGCGGGCAGCCCCAGCGCCTTGGTGACCCGGGGGTGCAGCTCGCCCGCGTGACCGACAGTCGTCCGCTCCCCGTCCACGACGGTGACCAGCGCGGCGCAGCGGCCCGGGTGCCAGGGGCCGTACTGGGCCTGCTCGGTCAGGAGCGGTGCGCCGGTCTCCCGGGCGACGGTCCGCGCCGCCTCGACGGCGTCGGCCCAGTCGGCCGGGCGGCCCTTGCCCCACCAGCCGGAACTCTCGTGCTCACCGGTGAGCACGGCGGCCGCATGGCGCGGCTGCACGGGCAGGGCCGCGTCGAGACCGGCGATCTCCTCGTCGGTGGGCCTGCGGTCGACCGGGAGGACGGCGGCGGTCCGGGGCGTCGCGAGCGGGTGGAAGACCAGCCCGGTCTCGAAGAGCGCCAGATCGTGGCTGCCGCGTCCGACATTGCGGCGCAGCGCCCCGAGGAGTCCGGGCAGCAGCGTGGTGCGCAGCGCCGGCTCCTCGTCGGAGAGCGGGTTGACCAGCTTCACGACCCGGCGGTTCGGGTCGTCCTTCGCCAGCCCGAGCTGGTCCAGGGCCTGCTCGCCGATGAAGGGGTAGTTCGGCGCCTCCACATAGCCGGCCCCGGCCAGGGCCCGGCCGACCCGGCGGTGCAGCCGCTGCCGGGTGGTCAGTCCGCGCCCGGCGGGCGGGCGGGGCAGCGTGGAGGGCAGGTTCTCGTACCCCTCCAGCCGGATGACCTCCTCGGCGAGGTCGTTGGGGGCGGCGAGGTCGGGCCGCCAGGACGGGACGGTGACGATCAGCTCGTCCTGCCCGTAGACATCGCAGCCGACGTCCTGGAGGCGGCGGACCACGGTCTCCCGGCCGTAGGCGACTCCGGCCACCCGGTCGGGGTGGTCGGCGGCCATGCTGATGGTGCGCGGCGCCGACGGGGAGCTGACCTGGGTGACGCCGGGCTCGGCGGTGCCGCCGCCCAGCAGGACCAGCAGATCGACGGTGCGCTGTGCGGCGGCGGCCCCGGCCTGGGGGTCGACACCGCGCTCGAAGCGGCGGGACGCCTCGGAGCCGAGCCGGTGACGGCGGGCGGTACGGGCGATGGTGACCGCGTCGAAGTGGGCGGACTCGACGACCACCTCGGTGGTGCCCTGGATCCGGCCGGTCTCCGGGTCGGCGACGGCGTCGGCGATCTCGGTGTTGGCGCCGCCCATGACGCCCGCGAGCCCGATGGGGCCGCGGTCGTCGGTGATGACCAGGTCGTCGGCGTCCAGCACGCGGGCGACCCCGTCGAGCGTGGTCAGCTTCTCGCCGGGCTCCGCACGGCGGACCCCGATCGCGCCCTGGACCCGGGTGCGGTCATAGGCGTGCAGCGGCTGACCCAGCTCCAGCATCACATAGTTGGTGATGTCGACGGCGAGCGAGACCGGGCGCATCCCCGCCTTCTGGAGGCGGCGGCGCAGCCAGATCGGGGAGTGCGCCTCCGGGTCGAGGCCGGTGACGGTGCGCGCGGTGAAGCGGTCGCAGCCGATGGGGTCGGCGACCTTCACCGGGTAGCCCTGGGTGTTGGGGCCGGGCACATCGAGGAGGGCCGGGTCGCGCAGCGGCAGCCCGTAGGCGGTGGCGGCCTCGCGGGCGACCCCGCGCAGCGACAGGCAGTAGCCCCGGTCGGGGGTGACGGCGATGTCGAGGACCTCGTCGTACAGCTCCAGCAGGGCGGTGGCGTCGAGGCCGACCTCGTACTCCGGCGGCAGCACGATGATGCCGTTCGTGCCGTCGTCGCCCATGCCCAGCTCGTCGCCGGAGCAGATCATGCCCCGGGACATCCGGCCGTAGGTCTTGCGCTCGGCGATCCGGAAGTCGCCGGGGAGGACGGCGCCGGGGAGGGCCACGACGACCTTGTCGCCGACGGCGAAGTTCCGGGCGCCGCAGATGATCTCCTGCGGCTCGCCGGTGCCTCCCCCAGAGCCTCCGGCCTGGGAGGTGCCCCCAGCCTGCCCGACATCGACGGTGCAGTGGCGGATGGGCTTCTTGAAGTCGGTCAGCTCCTCGATGGTGAGGACCTTTCCGACGACCAGGGGGCCGGTGAGCCCGGCGCCGAGCTGCTCGACGCCCTCGACCTCCAGGCCGGCGGCGATGAGCTTGGCCTGTACGTCACGGCCGGTCTCCGTCACCGGCAGGTCGACGTACTCCCGCAGCCAGGAAAGCGGGACCCGCATCAGATCTCCATCCCGAACGGCCGGGTGAACCGGATGTCACCCTCGACCATGTCTCGCATGTCCTCGACGTTGTGGCGGAACATCAGCATTCGTTCGATGCCGAAGCCGAAGGCGAATCCGCTGTACTTCTGGGGGTCGACCCCGCAGGCGACGAGCACCTTGGGGTTGACCATGCCGCAGCCGCCCAGCTCGATCCAGCCCTCGCTGGAGCAGGTGCGGCAGGGCCGGTCCGGGTTGCCGACGGAGGCCCCCCGGCAGACGTAGCAGACCATGTCCATCTCGGCGGACGGCTCGGTGAACGGGAAGAAGTTCGGCCGCAGCCGGGTCTTCATGTCCGGGCCGAAGAGCGACTGGACCATGTGGTCCAGGGTGCCCTTGAGGTCGGCCATGGTCAGGCCCTCGTCGATGGCGAGCAGCTCGACCTGGTGGAAGACCGGGGTGTGGGTGGCGTCCAGCTCATCGGTGCGGTAGACCCGGCCGGGGCAGATGACATAGACCGGGGGCTCGCGGTCGAGCAGCGAGCGGATCTGCACCGGGGAGGTGTGGGTACGCAGCACCAGGCCCGAGTCGGCCGAGCCGTCGGGGGCGGCGACGAAGAAGGTGTCCGCCTCGCCCCGGGCGGGGTGGTCGGGGCCGATGTTCAGCGCGTCGAAGTTGAACCACTCGGCCTCGGCCTCGGGGCCCTCGGCGACCTCGTAGCCCATGGCGACGAAGACGTCCTCGATGCGCTCCGAGAGCGTGGTGAGCGGGTGGCGGGCGCCGGCCGGGACCCGGTCGTACGGGAGGGTGACATCCACCGCCTCCTCGACCAGCACCCGGGCGTCGCGCTCGGCCTCCAGTTCGGCCTGGCGGGCGACGAGGGCCTTGTTCACCGCGCCCCGGGCCATGCCCACGCGCTTGCCGGCCTCGGCCTTCGCCTGCGGCGGCAGTGCGCCGATCTCGCGGTTGGCGAGCGCGAGCGGCGAGGTCCCGCCGGTGTGCGCGACCTTCGCCTGGGCGAGCGCGTCGAGGTCGCCCGCGGCGGCGAAGGCGGCGAGCGCCTCGTCCCGCATGCGCTCGATCTCTTCCGGTTTCAGTGACTCGACCTCGACAGGGTCGTACGACTTGTTGGGTGCCGACATATCTTCCCGTGCTTCCGATTGGCTGGTGCTGCGCTGGATGCTGCCTTTACCGGGGGACACCCCCGGACCTGTGTGCGCCGCTCGGTGTGCGGGAGCGCTGTACAGGTGCCAAGGGCCGAGTCTAAGGGGCGGGCAGAGGGTATCGGTCCGGCGCCCGCTCCGGGCCGGACCGCGGTCCGCCCCCGGAGGACGGTCCTGACGACCGTCCGTGACCTTGGATGACGGCCCGTACGCGCGCCCGGGAGGGCGCCGCTGAGTACGGGCCGGGAGCGCCCGTGGACGGCTCAGGCCAGAAAGGCCGGGGCGCCCACGGGCAGGATAAATCGGAACTCGGCGCCACCGCCGGGTCCGCGGCCGACCGTGATGGTGCCGCCGTGCGCCTCGACGATCCCTTTGACGATATAGAGGCCGAGACCGGTGCCGCCGCGCTTGCTGCCCCGCCAGAAGCGGGTGAAGACACGGCTCATCGACTCCTCGGGGATACCGGGGCCCTCGTCGCTCACGGTCACCGCTGTCCCCCTCTCGCCCGGTACGCCGTCCTCGCCGTCCGCGCCGGTACCGCCCGGCGCCATCGTGGGTGCTACATCGATGGTGACGGTTCCGGCGCCGTGGCGCACCGCGTTTTCCAGGAGGTTGCCCAGGATCTGGTCGATCTTGTCGGGGTCGGCCCAGAGCATGGGGAGGTCCCGCCGGATCCGGACGAAGAAGCGGTCGGCGCCCTCTCCGCTGGCCACATGGGCCTGCACATGGCGGCCCACGGCGGCGGCGATGTCCACCGGCTGGCGGCGCACCTCCAGCCGGCCCGAGTCGATACGGGAGATGTCCAGCAGCTCGGCGATGAGCCGGGTGACCCTGTTGGCGTCGGCGTCGACGGTCTCCAGCATCAGCCGCTTCTGGTCGTCGGTGAACCGCTCCCACTTCGCCAGCAGGGTCGCCGTGAACCCCTTCACCGAGGTGAGCGGGGAGCGCAGCTCATGGGCGACGGTGGCGATCAGCTCGGCGTGGCTGCGCTCGCTGCGGCGGCGGGCCTCGGTGCCCCGCAGGCTGATCACCAGCCGCCGGACCGGGCCGGTGGGGCGCTCGCGCACATACCGTACGGAGACCAGGATCTCGCGCCCGCCGGGCAGCAGCAGATTGCGCTCGGGCTGGCCCACCCGGGTGGCGAGTCCGCCGTACGGGTCGGTCAGGGGCCACCAGCGGCGGCCCTTGAGGTCCTCCAGCGGCAGCGCCCGCTCCAGCGGGAGGCCGAGCACATCGGCGGCCTTCACGGCGGTGATACGGGCCGCGGCGGCGTTGAAGCAGATCACCCGGGACCGCTCGTCGGCGATGACGAGGCCGTCGGGAAGGTCGTCGGGGTCGACCCCGAACACACCGGGTCCCGGCCCTGCCCCGTCCAGGGGGCACAGCAACGCGCCGTGTGTCTCCGCGGGCCTGCTCGTCCCGACAGTCATCCCGTTATCCCCACCTCTCGGCCGACGCTCAGTGGGCCCCCGAGCCCGTCACCCTACTAGCTGCGTGTGACTGTGCGGAGCCCTTGAGCGAGTAGTCCCCTCAGTGAGCCCCGCTTGTTCCCGTGAGCCCCTCGCGGTTCAGCGCGCGCCCCCGGTGCGCTGGGCGCGCGCCGAGGCATACAGACAAACGGCCGCGGCGGTCGCGAGGTTCAGACTCTCGGCCTTTCCGTGGATCGGAACCCGTACGACGGCGTCGGCCAGGGCACGGGTCTCCGCCGGGAGTCCCCAGGCCTCATTGCCGAAGATCCAGGCGGTGGGCGAGCCCATGGTGCCCGCGTCCAGCTCGGCGTCGAGGTCGTGCTCGCCCGCGCCGTCGGCGGCGAGGATGCGCACCCCGGCCTCGCGCAGGCCCTGGACGGCCCGCTCCACGGGGACCCCGACGGCCACCGGGAGATGGAAGTGGGAGCCGACGGAGGCGCGGACGGCCTTGGGGTTGTAGAGGTCCACGGAGGCGTCGGTGAGGACCACGGCGTCGGCCCCGGCGGCGTCGGCGCAGCGGAGGACGGTTCCGGCGTTCCCCGGGTCGCGGACGTTGGCGAGGACGGCGACCAGCGTGGGCCGGGAGCGGATCACGGCGTCGAACGGCGTGTCCAGGAAGCGGCAGACGCCCACCAGGCCCTGCGGGGTGACCGTGGTGGAGATATCGGCGATCACGGCCTCGTCGGCGAGATGCACCCGTGCCCCGGCGGCCTCGGCGGCGCCCAGGATGTCCGCGTACCGCTCGGCCGCCTCCACCGTGCTGAACAGCTCGGTCAGGGTCGGCACCCCGGCGGTGGCGTGCGTGGCGGCCTCCCGGACGGCCTGCGGCCCCTCGGCCAGGAACAGCCGGTCCTTGCCGCGGAAGTTCCGCTTCGCCAGCCGGCGGGCGGCGGCGACCCGGGGGGAGCGCGGGGAGATCAACTCGGGGGCGGCCATGGACTCACTTTCGTCGGCACGGTTCGGCGGCACGGTTCGTCGGGGCGATGGGGCGACCCGGGGCCGGAGGGCGGTGCGGGCCCGCGGGCAGCCGGGCACACCGGGGCCGCCCGTGCGCACCGGGTGCCGGCGCGCGGGGTGTCAGACGCACGGGACCCGCAGGCCCGAGGGCCTGCGGGTCCGGAAGCTCACACCTGGCGGGAGGCTCAGGCAGCGGCCTTCGGCGCGTTGACGTCGGCCGGGAGGGCCTTCTGCGCGACCTCGACCAGCGCGGCGAACGCGTTGGCGTCGTTGACGGCCAGCTCGGCCAGGATCTTGCGGTCCACCTCGACGTTGGCGGCCTTCAGACCCTGGATGAGGCGGTTGTACGTCATGCCGTTCTGGCGAGCGGCGGCGTTGATCCGCTGGATCCAGAGCTGACGGAAGTCGCCCTTGCGCTTCTTGCGGTCGTTGTAGTTGTAGACCAGGGAGTGGGTGACCTGCTCCTTGGCCTTGCGGTACAGGCGCGAACGCTGACCGCGGTAGCCGCTGGCCTGCTCCAGGATCGCCCGGCGCTTCTTGTGGGCGTTGACTGCCCGCTTGACGCGTGCCACTTGTTTAACTCCTTGTAGCGGGGTCGGTGCTCATACCCTGAGGCCACCCGACCCGAGTTCGAATAGGTCCCGGTCCTGACTGTCCTGCGGGCCTGCGCACTCCATCACCGGAGGGCGCGGGCCGGGACGTCACTTGCCGAGAAGCTTCTTGATCTTCTTGGCGTCGCCCGGAGCCATCTCCGCGGTGCCCGTGAGGCGGCGCGTCAGCGTGGACGGCTTGTGCTCCAGCAGGTGGCGCTTGCCGGCGCGCTCACGGAGCACCTTGCCGGTGCCGGTGATCTTGAAGCGCTTCTTGGAACCGCTGTGCGTCTTGTTCTTCGGCATCGCGCCGTTATCTCCTCGTCAGTGGCGCTCCCCCGGTGCGCGGGCACCGCGTGCGGGGAGCGTCAGATGCTTGATGTCTGGATCCGGGCGGAACCCGGGGCCCCCTTGCGGCGGCCCGGCGGGATCACTCCCCGGAAACCTCGTCCTCGACCGGCGCTTCGACCGGTGCTTCGGCCGGGGCCTCGGCCTCGGTGTGCAGACCCTTGGCCTCCGCCTTGCGTGCGGCCTGGGCCTCACGCGCCTCGGCCATGGCCTCGGTCTTCTTCTTGTGCGGGCCAAGAACCATGATCATGTTCCGGCCGTCCTGCTTCGGGTTCGACTCGATGAATCCGAGGTCCTCGACATCGGAAGCGAGACGCTGGAGCAGACGGAAGCCAAGCTCGGGGCGGGACTGCTCACGACCACGGAACATGATCGTGATCTTGACCTTGTCGCCCTGCTTGAGGAACCGGACGACATGACCCTTCTTGGTGTCATAGTCGTGCGGGTCGATCTTCGGCCGGAGCTTCATCTCCTTGATGACCGTGTGCGCCTGGTTCTTGCGCGCCTCACGGGCCTTCATGGCCGACTCGTACTTGAACTTCCCGTAGTCCATGAGCTTGCACACGGGCGGCCGGGCGTTCGCCGCGACCTCGACCAGGTCAAGGTCGTACTCCTGTGCCAGCTCCAGTGCCTTGGCGAGCGGAACGATTCCGACCTGCTCACCGCTGGGACCGACAAGCCGCACTTCCGGAACGCGAATCCGGTCGTTGATGCGGGGCTCTGCGCTGATGGATCCTCCTCGGTAGCACCACGCGGCCGAATGGCAGCCGACCGCGCAACGTCTGTTTGGTAAGACCAGCCGCGCCAGAACACGAAAAAATGCCCCGGACGGGACACAGGCGGATGCTCCATCACTACCGGAACACCGCCGCGGCCAACCGCGGGGCGCATATCGAGGGGGCGTCCATCGTCCGTACGGAACGATGGGTGCCACCTGACCGGTGACCCGCCACCCGGAGGGCGGCAAGGTGGGAGAACGGAGCCTCCACTTGTGGGCTGGGCACATAGATGTCCAGCCGGTCGTCACACAAGGTTAGCAGCTCCCCGGGGTGGGCGCTAACGGGACATCCCGGCGCCGCCCGGCCGCCACCCGGATGGCGGCCCCCCGGGCGGGTCGGCCTATCGTGGGCGGCATGAGCGACACCACCCCGACCGCAGCCTCCGCCGAGCCCGCCGAGGCCCCCGACTTCACCGCCCTGACCCGCGACATCGCCGAGGTCCCGGCCGTGGAGGTGATCGTCACGGTCGCGGTGAACCTGATGAGCGCCGCCGCCGTCAAGCTCGGGCTCACCGAGGACGGCGCCGAGCACAAGGATCTGGACGAGGCCCGCAAGCTGGTGCACGCCCTCGCCGGGCTGCTGGACGCGAGCACCACGGAGATCAGCTCCTTCCACGCGGCGCCGCTGCGTGACGGGCTGAAGTCGCTCCAGCTGGCCTTCCGCGAGGCGTCCCTCGTACCGGACCAGCCGGGGCAGGGACCGGGCGAGAAGTACACCGGTCCGGTCTACGGCTAGCGGCGGTCCGGCCCACGGCCGACAGCCGAGGAGCCCGGCCCCGGTGGATCAGGGGCCCGGGGGCTCACTCCCGTACGAACAAGGGCTCGCCCGGAGGGGTGGCCCCGGCCGGCAGCAGTGCCAGGTCGAGGCCCCGCACCAGGCGGGCCCTCAGCACATCGTGGCCCGCCAGCGCCCCCGCGACCCGGCGTACCGCCTCCACCGGGACCGCGTCCGGGGCGAGCACCAGGGCGAGGATGCCGTCGGCGCTGCCCGGCCCCAGATGGGCCCGGGCCACGGCGGACTCGGCCGCCACCACCTCGCGCACGGCACCCGTCACCGCCGGGTCGTCCAGCGGGTCGGCGCTGGTGCGCCCCTCCGCCAGGGCCCGCAGCGCCACCCCGGTCAGCTGGTACGGGACCGGCCCGGCCAGATCCAGGACCAGGGTGTCGGCCTGTTCATGGGCGACGGCCTGGAGGGCCTGGCGCAGCGGCACCGCCACCGGGCGGGCCTGGGGGTCCCAGCGGGCGAGCGACTCCATCGAGGTGAAGGCGGGCAGGGCCCGGCGGTCCCCGGCGGTCAGCGTGGGCACCGCCATCTCGCTGGTCTTCTCCCGCCGCAGCCCGTTCTCGTCGACCTCGACCTCACCGAGCAGGGCCACCACCGGGACCAGCAGCCGGGCCCCCTGGAGGGCCTCCAGCACCGGCCGCTCGGCGGTACGGTCCACCGCCCAGGCGGCGAGGGCCCCGGTCAGCGCGGGGTCGGCGGTCCCGTCGTCGTCGGAGAAGCCGGGGTCGGGAATGTTCTTGAGCTCCACGCGTCGAGCGTAGTCCGCCCCGGGAACGGGCCGGCGCCCGGGGCGGACCCGCCCATGATCGGTGGCCGGGGCCGGGGCCGCCCCGGCCCGTGCGGGGCTCCGGCGGACCCGGGGCTTCGGCGGACTCGGGGGCCTCGGCCCGTGCGGGGCTTCAGCGGGCGGCGGCGGTGCCCTAACCTCCCGGTCATGACTGCCTCTGTCTCCGTGGCGCTGGCCGGCCGCTCCGAGGGTGACGACGGCCGCGCCTACCCCTCGGCCAGCATCGTCAAGGTCTCCATCCTCGCCGCCAGACTCCAGCAGGACCGCCCCCTGGACGTACGGGAGCGGGAGCTGGCCCACGCGATGATCGTGCGCAGCGACAACGACGCCGCCACCGAGCTGTACGCCACCATCGGCGGCCCGGACGGTCTGGACGCGGCCCATGCCCGGCTGGGGCTCACCGGGACCCGGGCCGATCGCGCCTGGGGGATGACCCGGACCACCGCCCGGGACCAGCTCACCCTGATGCGGGCGGTCTTCGACGGCCGCTTCCCCGAACTGGCCGCGCTGACCGGGCTGATGGCGGCGGTAGACCCCGGCCAGTCCTGGGGGGTCTCCGCCGCCGGGGCGGGCTGGGCGCTCAAGAACGGCTGGATGCCGATGCGGGCCACCGGGCTCTGGGTCGTCCACTCGGTGGGGCGGGCCGCCGGGGGGCGCCCGATAGCGGTGCTCTCCGAGGGGCACCCCACGATGGAGGCGGGGGTGGCGGCGGTGGAGACGGCCGTCCGGGAGGCGCTGGGCGCACCCTGACCGCTCCTCGGGCCCGGCACCCGGGGGTCAGCCGGCGGGCCGTGCCGTACGGGAGGTGCGCCAGAGCAGCACGGCGGCGGCGAGGGCGACGGCGCCCGCGCCCCCGGCGAGCGGGCCCAGCCAGCCGGCCGGTTCGGCGGAGGGCGGGTCGTCCGGTGGCCCGGACCCGAAGTAGCGCTTGGTGTACCCCGCGGTGGCCCGCTTGGGGTCGGCCGGCTCGATCCGGGCCGCCGCCGCGAGGGCCGCCGCCGGGTCGGCCATCCCGTACCCCTTGGCGTCGTCCCGCCCGCCCTCGGGGCCGCCCCGGGCGGTCTCCATGAGCAACGTCTTCACCTGGGCCGGGGTCAGATCCGGGTACGCGGAGCGGATCAGTGCCACCGCGCCGGAGACGAAGGCGGCGGCGGCGCTGGTGCCCCAGCCCTGGTAGTACTTGCGGTCCGGGTCCGGGATGATCACATCGACGCCGGGGGCGTTGACCGTGGCGTACCAGCGCTGGGTGGAGAAGGAGGCGCGGGTGCCGAAGCGGTCGACCGCGGTCACCGCGATCACCCCGGGATAGGCGGCGGGGTAGGAGACCCGGTCCCCCTTCTCACCGCCGTTGCCCGCGGAGGCGACGACCACCGCGCCCTTGGAGAGGGCGTACTGGACGGCCGCGTCCTCCCCCGCCTCCGCGTGCGCGGACTCGCTGTCGTCGCCGAGGGAGAGGTTGATGACGTCCGCGCCCTGGTCGGTGGCCCAGCGGATGCCCTCGGCGAGGGCGGTGCCCCGGGAGCCGCGGGCCTTCTCGCGGGCGGCGTCACCGCTTTCGAGGATCACCCGTACGGGGAGGATCCGCGCCTCGGGGGCGATGCCCATGACCCCGTCCATATGGCCGGGGCCATGGCCGTGGGCGGCGATGATCCCGGCCATCGCGGTGCCGTGGCGGGCCCAGGGGCGGTCGCCCCGGCCGGCGCCGAAGCCGATGAGGTCCTTGCCGGGCAGGACATTGCCCACCAGGTCGGGGTGCTGGTCGTCCACACCGGTGTCGAGGACGGCGACGGTGACCCCCGCGCCCTTGGTGGTACGCCACGCCTCCTCGGTGTTGAGCGCGTCGAGCCCCCACTGCTGGGGGCGGATGCCGGTGCCGTCGGCGCGGGCGGGCGCGGCGGACAGCAGGGTGAGCACGGCGGCGGTGAGCAGGGCGGCGGCGGCCTTGCGGCGCGGCGGGCGGGCGGGGGTCACCGGGCGTCCGCCGTCGCCTCGCGGACGCCCGAGCGCAGGGCGCGGGTGACGGCGTCCGCGACACCCTGGGCCTCATGGCCGAGCCCCGCCTGGGCGGGTGCCGTGGTCGCGCCCCGGGCCCGGGCGTCGTCGGCGGGCTGCGGCAGCGGGACGACCCGGCCGTCGGTGAAGCCGGAGACCGCGTACACCACCACGGGGGCGTCGGTCAGTACCTCCAGGGTCCAGCTCGCCCGCTGGGCGGCGGTGAACCGCTCGGCGACGGTGTCCACGGCGGGGAGGGTACGGGGCATCAGCTCCGGGTTCCGGTCCAGGTCGTCGGCGTCGAAACGGCCGTTCAGGGCGTGCATGGCGGTGGCGTCCGCCTCGGTGAAGACCAGGCCGACGGTGGTCACATGGCTGGCGGTGGCGTCGGTGTAGGTGGCCCGCAGCAGCCGGGCGCAGCCGACCGGGCGCAGGGTGGTCAGCAGCGCGGGGGGCAGTTGGCCGGCGCAGGTGCTGTCGGGTGCGACGGCGATCCTGGTCCAGACCCGGTCGGCCCGGCCGGGACCGGCGCCCTCGCCGTCGAGGGTGCGCGGGAAGAGGGAGTCGACGGGGGCGGTGTGCCACAGGGTGCGGGCGGTGGGGTAGGCGGAGCCCGCGGTGGTGTCGGCGCTGGAGTCGGCGGTGAGCCAGGCGTCGGTCGCGGCGCCGCCGATGAGGCCGAGGCCGAGCAGGCCGCAGGCGACGGCGGCGAGGGTACGCAGGGAGGCCCGGCCCCGGGGGCGGCGCGGGCGGGCGCCGGTGGCCCCGGCGGGGTACTCGGCGGTGGCCCATCCGGGCAGGGGTGCGGTACCGGGGTGTGCGGTGGTCCGCGCGGTGCGGGGGTACGCCCCTTCGGCGGGCAGCGGTCCGGCCCCGGGCCGGGCCGGTCTCCATGGGTCGCCGTGGGCGGTTTCGCCGTACGGGCCGACTCCCGGCGGCAGCGGCCGGGGCCGCGCTCCTGACGGGCCGTCCGCATCCTGCGGGTACCCGCCCCGGGCGGGCGCACCGCCCGGGCCGCCCCCGTCGGACGCCTCGGGCGAACTCCCCGTACCGGAAGCGCCGTTCCGCCGGCCGGGAGCCGATGCGGGCGAGCCCTGCGGACCGGGGACACGGCCCGCCATACCCGTGCCGGATGAACCCGGCGTACCGGCGACGCCATCCGCACCACGGGGCCGTCCCGGGCCCACCGGGCCCGCGCCGCCATGGGGGAAGGCGCCACCCGTACCGGATGAACTCCGCGGGTCCGCGACGCCGTCACGGGCCACCGGGCCCGGTGCGGACAGGCCTCCGCGCGGGCGGGGAAGGCGCCCACCCGGCGTACCGGGAGCGCCGTCGGGGGTACCGCGCCGGGGCGAAGCCGGGGGGCCCGGGGGGAACGCGCGGCCGGCGGGGGGCGTACGGGGGGCCGGGTCGCGGGGGAAGGGGTCCCGGCCCGACGCGGGGGCGGGAGGGGCGGCGGGGGCTATGTCGGTGCGCGGGGGCGGAATCGCCGCCGGGCGCGGGGAGCCGCCTCGGCCGGTACGGCGCGCGGGGGCGGTCTCGTCCGGCAGCGGTCCGGCACCCGGCCGTATCGAGGCGCGTCCGGCGCGGTCGGCCCCGGCCCACGGGGCTCCGGCGGCCGGCCGTATCGGCGGCATGTCCGGGGCCGTGGGCACGGCCCCCGCCCGGGGGCCCGGACACTCGGGCTCCGACCCGGACGGGCGACGCTGCTGCGGGGCGCGTACGCCCGGCTCACCCGGCACCGGGGACGGCGGCCGCTCTCCGGTCACCCGGTCCGGGGCACCGTCGGGACGCCCGGGGCGTGGTGTGCCCGTACTCATGCCGCCCCCCGTCTCCGCACCACCCGCGCCGGCCGTCCTCCTCCTGCCCGGACCCGGACCATCCGAATCGTCCGAACCATCCGAACTGTCCGAACAGACCGGTCCGCCAACGCTTCCCGCGTCACTCTACGGGCTGGAACGCTCCTGGCGGGACCGTGTCCCGGGCTCCATGGTGATCTGCCCAGAACATCCCCCTACCACCCGGTAGCCCTGTCTGGCAGGCTCTCCGCATGACGCCGCACGCCTTGGACCGGGCCCGTTACGACCGGGCCACCGCCCATCTCGACGCCCCGCTGGCCCTGGTGGACCTGGCGGCGTTCGACGCCAACGCGGCGGATCTGGTCCGGCGGGCGGGCGGCAAGCCGATCCGGGTGGCGAGCAAGTCGCTGCGGTGCCGGGCGCTGCTCGACCGGGTGCTCTCGATGAAAGGTTTCTCCGGGGTGATGGCCTTCACCCTGGCCGAAGCCCTCTGGCTGGCCCGTTCCGGGGTGCGGGACCTCCTGGTCGCCTACCCCACCACGGACCGTGCCGCCCTCGCCGAACTGGCGGGCGACCCCCGGCTCGCCGCCGCCGTGACCGTGATGGTGGACGACCCCGCGCACCTCGACCTCATCGAGGCGGCACGGGCGGGCGGTTCCGAGGAGATACGGGTCTGTCTGGAGCTGGACACGGCGCTGCGCCTGCTGGGCGGGCGGATACGGATCGGATCGCGCCGCTCACCGCTGCACGCACCGGCGCACCTCGCCGGGCTGGCCCGCTCGGTGGTGCGGCGGCCGGGTTTCCGGCTGGTGGGCGTCATGGGGTACGAGGCCCAGATCGCGGGCGTCCCCGACCGGGTGCCCGGCGCGGCGGTGCGGTCCCTGGGGATACGGCTCCTCCAGCGGGTCTCCCGCCAGGAGCTGGCGGCGCGCCGGGCCGAGGCGGTGCGCGCGGTCCGGGCGGTCGCCCCGGAGCTGGAGTTCGTCAACGGCGGCGGCACCGGCAGTGTGCAGTCCACGGTGGCGGAGCCGGCGGTGACCGAGGTCGCGGCGGGCTCCGGGCTCTATCAGCCGGGGCTGTTCGACGACTTCTCCTCGTACACGGGCCGCCCGGCGGCGCTCTTCGCCCAGCCGGTGGTGCGCCGTCCGGGTGTCGGCGCGGTGACGGTGCTCGGCGGCGGCTATCCGGCGTCGGGGGCGACGGGCCCGGACCGTGCCCCGGTGCCGTATCTGCCGAGGGGGCTGCGGCTGGACCCCCGGGAGGGCGCGGGCGAGGTGCAGACCCCGCTCCTTGGGTCCGCCGCCGACGATCTGCTGATCGGGGACAAGGTGTGGTTCCGGCACGCCAAGGCCGGGGAGCTGTGCGAGCGGTTCGCGGCGCTGTGTCTGGTGGAGGGGGACCGGGTGACGGCGACGGTCCCCACCTACCGGGGCGAGGGGCAGACGTTTCTGTAGCCCCCCGCCCCCGCCCCACTACCGCTACACCGGGGTGACGTACGCCCCGGAGAGCCCGCCGTCCACCAGGAAGTCGGCGGCGTTCACGAACGAGGCGTCGTCACTGGCGAGGAAGGCCACCGCGGCGGCGATCTCCTCCGCTTCCGCGAACCGCCCCACCGGGATGTGCACCAGCCGGCGGGCGGCCCGCTCGGGGTCCTTGGCGAACAGCTCCTGGAGCAGCGGGGTGTTGACCGGGCCGGGGCAGAGCGCGTTGACCCGGATGCCCTCCCGGGCGAACTGAACGCCCAGCTCCCGGGACATGGCGAGGACGCCGCCCTTGGACGCGGTGTAGGAGATCTGCGAGGTGGCGGCGCCCATCCGGGCGACGAAGGAGGCGGTGTTGATGATCGAGCCCCGGCCCTGGCGCCGCATATAGGGGATGGCGGCCTTGCAGCAGAGGTAGACGGAGGTGAGGTTGACGTCCTGGACGCGCTTCCAGGCGTCCAGACCGGTGGTGAGGATGGAGTCGTCGTCGGGGGGTGAGATGCCCGCGTTGTTGAAGGCGATGTCCACGGAGCCATAGGTCTCGTACGCGGTCCTGAAGAGCGCCTCGACCTGCTCGGCGTCGGTGACGTCGACCTGGACGAAGGTGCCGGAGACGGCCTCGGCGGCGGCCTTGCCCGCGGTGGCGTCGATATCGCCGCAGACGACGTTGGCGCCCTCGGCGGCGAGCCGGCGGGCGGTGGCGAGTCCGATGCCGCTGCCGGCTCCGGTGACGACGGCGGTACGGCCGACCAGGCGGCGGCAGACTGGCTCGGTCGTGGGCTCGGTCGTGGGCTCGGTCATGGGGTTCAGGCCTCCGTGCTGAAGAAGACGTTCTTGGTCTCGGTGAACGCGGCGAGGGCGTCGGGGCCGAGTTCCCGGCCGAGCCCGGACTGCTTGTAGCCGCCGAACGGGGTCCAGTAGCGGACGCTGCTGTGGGAGTTGACGGAGAGGTTCCCGGCCTGGACGGCGCGGGAGACCCGGACGGCGCGGCCGAGGTCACGGGTCCAGAGGGAGCCGGAGAGCCCGTACGCGGTGTCATTGGCGAGGCGGACGGCGTCCTCCTCGTCCTCGAAGGGCAGCACGGCGGCGACCGGTCCGAAGATCTCCTCACGGACGGCGGGGGCGTCCGGCGCGAGTCCGGTGAGCACGGTCGGCGGGAACCAGAAGCCGGGGCCGGTGGGGGCGCTGCCCCGGATCCCGGCCGGCTCCGGGCCGACCAGGGAGGTGACCCGGTCGAGCTGGAGCCGCGAGATCAGCGGGCCCATCTGGGTCTTCTCGTCCCGGGGGTCCCCGACCACCACGGACTCGACGGCGGGGGCGAGCAGTTCCAGGAAGCGGTCGTAGACGGAGCGCTGCACCAGGATGCGGCTGCGGGCGCAGCAGTCCTGGCCGCTGTTGTCGAGGAAGGACATGGGCGCGGCGGCGGCCGCGGCCTCCAGGTCGGCGTCGGCGAAGACGATATTGGGGCTCTTGCCGCCGAGTTCCAGGGTGACCCGCTTCACCCGCGCGGCGCAGCGGGCCATGATCTCCTTGCCCACCCGGGTGGAGCCGGTGAAGACGATCTTCGCCACTCCGGGGTGGTCGACCAGGGCGGTCCCGGTCACCGGCCCGGCGCCGGGGAGGACCTGGAAGAGGCCCTCGGGCAGGCCCGCCGCCAGGGCCAGCCCGGCGAGGCGGAGCGCGGTGAGCGGGGTGGTCTCGGCGGGCTTGAGGAGGACGGCGTTCCCGGCGGCGAGGGCGGGGGCGGTGGCCCAGAAGGCGATGGGCATGGGGTAGTTCCAGGGCGCGATGACCCCGATGACGCCGAGGGGTTCCAGCAGGGTGATGTCGAGTCCGCCGGGTACGGGGATCTGCCGGCCGTTGAGCCGTTCGACGCCGCCCGCCGCGAAGTCGAGGACATCGCGGACATTGGCCGCCTCCCAGCGGGCGGTGCCGATGGTGTGGCCGGCCTCCTGGACCTCCAGCAGGGCCAGTTCCTCGGCGGCGCCGTCGACGGCGGCGGCGAAGCGGCGCAGCGCGCGGGCGCGGTCGGCGGGGGCGAGGGCGGCCCAGAGGCGCTGGGCGCGGGCGGCGCGGGTGACGGCGGCGTCGACCTCGGCGGGGGTGGTCGCCGGTACGGTCGCGATCCGCTCGCCGGTCGACGGGTCGAGGATGTCATGGGCGTCGGGTGCGGACGGTGGTGCGGTCGGGGGTGCGGACACGTCGTCCCTCACAGTCGGTCGAACCTCACAATCATTCGAACCTCACAGTCGGTTGAACGTCACAGTCGGTTGAACGTCACAGTCGGTTGAACGTCACAGTCGTTCGAAGGAGCGGCGCAGCTCCCAGTCGGTGACGGCGGCGTCGAAGGCGGCGAGTTCGACGCGGGCCATATTGGTGTAGTGGTCCACGACCTCGGTGCCGAAGGCCGCCTTGGCCAGCGGGCTGTTCTCCCAGAGTTCGGCGGCCTCGCGCAGGGTGGTGGGGACCTGGGCGCAGTCGGCGGCGTAGGCGTTGCCCACGCACTCCTCGGGCAGCTCCAGCCGCTGCTCCAGGCCGTGGAGTCCGGCGGCGATCAGCCCGGCGACGGCGAGGTGCGGATTGACATCACCGCCGGGCAGCCGGTTCTCGAAGCGGAGGGACGCGCCATGGCCGACGACGCGCAGGGCGCAGGTGCGGTTGTCGTATCCCCAGGCGACGGAGGTCGGCGCGAAGGAGCCGGGCTGGAAGCGCTTGTAGGAGTTGATGTTGGGCGCGTAGAGCAGGGAGAAGTCGCGCAGCGCGGCGAGCTGTCCGGCGAGGAAGTGCCGCATCACCGCCGACATCCCGCCGGGCCCCTCGCCGCTCATGGCGGTCCTGCCGTCGGTGCGGGCGAGGGAGAGATGGATATGGCAGGAGTTGCCCTCGCGTTCGTTGAACTTCGCCATGAAGGTCAGCGAGACGCCTTCCTGGGCGGCGATCTCCTTGGCCCCGGTCTTGTAGATGGCGTGCTGGTCACAGGTGACCAGGGCATCGTCGTAGCGGAAGACGATCTCGTGCTGGCCGGGGTTGCACTCGCCCTTGGCGGATTCGACGGTGAGTCCGGCGGCGGCCATCTCGTTGCGGATCCGGCGCAGCAGGGGTTCCACCCGTCCGGTGCCGAGGACGGAGTAGTCGATGTTGTACTGGTTGACCGGGGTCAGTCCCCGGTAGGAGCGGTCCCACGCCTGCTCGTAGGTGTCCTTGAAGACGATGAACTCCAGCTCGGTGCCGACCCGGGCGGTGAGTCCGTGCTCGGCGAGCCGGTCGAGCTGGCGCCTGAGGATCTGGCGGGGCGCGGCGACGACCGGGGAGCCGTCGTTCCAGGCGAGGTCGGCGACGAGGAGCGCGGTGCCCTCGTTCCAGGGGACGCGGCGCAGCGTGGAGACATCGGGGCGCATGGCGAAGTCACCGTAGCCCCGGTCCCAGGAGGACATGGCGTAACCGTCGACGGTGTTCATCTCCGTGTCGACGGCGAGCAGGTAGTTGCAGCCCTCGGTGCCGTGCTCCAGGACCTCGTCGAGGAAGAACCGGGCGGCGAACCGCTTGCCCTGGAGCCGTCCCTGCATATCGGGGAAGGCGAGCACCACGGTGTCGATCTCGCCGCTCGCGACGAGGTCACGCAGCTCCTCGACCGGGAGCGGGGGTGTGCGGTCTGCCACGGGGTCGTGCCTCCTTGGATCAGCCGGAAGCCATAAGGTATTGCTGAAGACCATTGCTTGGGAAGAGGGGCTGCGACGTGGCGACAGCGGGCGATGCGACGGGCGACCCGGGGAACGACGGCCGGCTGGCGGCGGTACTGCGCCCGGTGCGCGGGGGCAACGGCTTCGAGGAGGCCCTGGAGCAGATCCTCCAGCTGCTGCGGCTCGGTCTGGTGCCGGGCGGCGCGCGGCTCCCGGCCGAACGGGAGCTGGCCGGGCGGCTGGGGATCAGCCGGGTCACCCTGCGCGAGGTACTGAAGGTCCTCACCGACCAGGGGCTGGTGGAGAGCCGCCGGGGGCGTTACGGCGGGACCTTCGTACGGGAGCGTGCGGAGCATCCGGCGGGCGAGGACGAACTGCGGCGGCGGGTCGCGGACGTGGCGGTGGACGTGGAGGACACCCTGCGCTTCCGCGAGGTGCTGGAGACGGGGGCGGCGGGGCTGTGCGCGGCGTATCCGCTCGGCCCGGACGAGGCGCGGCGGCTGCGCGGCGCGCTGGCGGCCACCCGGGACGCCCCGCTGGCGGAGTACCGCCGCCAGGACACCCTCTTCCATCTCACCCTGGCGGAGCTGTCCGGCTCCCCGACGCTGACCACGCGGTACGCGGCGGTCCGCGCGACCCTCAACGACCTGCTCGACTGCATACCGCTGCTGGTGCGGAATCTGGAGCACTCCCAGCGGCAGCACGCCACGATCGTCGAGGCGGTGCTGCGCGGGGACGCGGAGGGCGCGCGGCGGGTCATGCGGGAGCACTGCGAGGGCACGGCGGCGCTGCTGCGCGGCTTTCTCTCCTGAGCGCGGAACCCCGGGGCGTCAGGACATCCGGTCCTCAGGACATCCGGGGCCTCACGACCCTCGACGAGCCGGACCGACGGCCTTGCGTCATCGGGGTGTTGTGCGGAACCCCTTGCGCTCCGACCGCTTCTGCCGCAAAGGTACTCCGCCTATACCTTTGAACGCCAGGAGCGCCCATGGCCGAAGGAAACACCACCCCCGACCCCGCATCGCCGACCTCGGTGGACGACCGCTATCTCCAGCGGCGGGCCCTGCGCCGGGGCAGCGCCGGCTGGCTGCTGCTCACCGGCCTCGGGGTCGCCTATGTCGTCTCCGGCGACTTCTCCGGCTGGAACACCGGCCTGGCCGAAGGGGGCTTCGGCGGACTGGCCATCGCCACCCTCCTGATGGGCGTGATGTACGCCTGTCTGGTCTTCGCCCTCGCCGAACTCTCCGCGATCCTGCCCACCGCGGGCGGCGGCTACGGCTTCGCCCGCCGGGCGCTCGGCCCCCTCGGCGGCTTTCTCACCGGCACCGCGATCCTCATCGAGTACATCCTCGCCCCGGCCGCGATCTCCATCTTCATCGGCGACTACATCGAATCCCTGAACCTGTTCGGCCTGGAGTCCGGCTGGCCCGTCTACCTCGCCTGCTTCGCCGTCTTCATAGGGATCCATCTGTGGGGCGTGGGCGAGGCCCTGCGCTTCAGCCTGGTCGTCACCGTGATCGCCGTCGTCGCCCTGCTGATCTTCGCGGCCGGTGCCTTCACCGAGTTCGACGGCGGCAACCTCGATGACATCCCCGCCGACCCCGACGCCTTCGGCTCCAGCTCCTGGCTGCCCTACGGCCTCCTCGGCATCTGGGCCGCCTTCCCCTTCGGCATGTGGTTCTTCCTCGGGGTCGAGGGCGTCCCCCTCGCCGCCGAGGAGGCCAAGGACCCGGTCCGCTCGCTCCCCCGGGCGCTCGCCGTCTCCATGGGCATCCTCGCCCTGCTCGCCCTGATCACCTTCCTCGCCGCCACCGGCGCCGCCGGATCCGCCGCCCTCAAGGACGTCGGCGACCCCCTCGTCCAGGCGCTCCAGCCGGACGGCGAGCCCACCCCACTGAGCCGCCTCGTCAACTACGCCGGTCTCGCCGGTCTGGTCGCCTCCTTCTTCTCCCTCATCTACGCGGGCTCCCGGCAGCTCTTCGCCCTCTCCCGGGCCGGATACCTGCCCCGCTTCCTCTCCCTGACCAGCCGTCGCAAATCCCCCTATCTGGGGCTGCTGATCCCCGGTGCGATCGGCTTCGCACTGGCCGCCTCCACCGGCGACGGGCCGCGCATGCTCAATATCGCCGTCTTCGGCGCCACCATCAGCTACGCGCTGATGGCCCTCTCCCATATCGTGCTGCGCCTGCGCGAACCGGGCCTGCACCGCCCGTACCGCACCCCCGGCGGGGTCGCGACCTCCACCGTCGCCCTGGTCCTCGCCCTCTCCGCACTGGTGGCGACCTTCCTGGTGGACCCGGACGCGGCCTTCATCGCGCTGGCCGTCTACGCCGTGGCGATCGTCTACTTCGCGTCCTACAGTCGGTTCCGGCTGGTCGCCAGGGCGCCCGAGGAGGAGTTCGCGGCGCTGGCCGCCGCCGAGGCCGAACTCGACAGGAAGCAGCCATGAAGCCCCTCATCGGTGTCACCACCTACCTCAGCCCCGCCTCCTGGGGGGTGTGGCACCTGCCCGCCGCACTGCTGCCCGCCGCCTACCCCGACCATGTCCAGCGGGCCGGCGGGCTCGCGGTCATGCTGCCGCCCGCGGCGGCCGAGGAGGCCGGGGCGGTCGTCGCCCGGATCGACGCCCTGGTGATCGCGGGCGGCTCGGATGTGGACCCCGCGCGCTACGGGGCCGCCCCCGACCCCCGTACCGGACCCCCCTCACCGGAGCGCGACAGCTGGGAACTCGCCCTGGTCCACGCCGCCCTGGCGGCCGGGATCCCGCTGCTGGGGATCTGCCGGGGGATGCAGCTGCTCAATGTCGCCCTCGGCGGCACCCTCCACCAGCATCTGGACGGGCACACGGCGGGCGAGGGCGTGATCGGGAGCCATACCGTCAAACCGGTGCCCGGCAGCCGGTACGCCGCCGTCGTCCCCGAGGCCACCGAGGTCCCCACCTACCACCACCAGGCGGTGGACCGGATCGCCCCCGGGCTGACGGTGAGCGCCCGCGCCGAGGACGGCACGGTGGAGGCGGTGGAGCCGGACCGGGACGGCGGGCCCTGGGTCCTCGGGGTCCAGTGGCACCCGGAGATGGGCGGCGATCTACGGGTGATGGGCGCCCTGGTGGCCGCCGCCCGGGAGCACGCGACCCAGCGCCGCGCCCAGGGCGGCGCCGAGCACGGCGGGCGCCGCTTCGAGTGAGGGCCCGTACCAGGTGAGGGCGCGCCCGTCGACGAGTGCGGCGGGCAGCCCGGGAAACGCCTCGGGCCCGTCGTCGGCGGTGAAGCGGTAGGGCTCGTCCGGCAGCACCACCAGACGGGCCCCGGCCGACCGGAGTCCGCCGGGTCCGTCGAGGGGGATCCGGGGATAGCGCTCGGGGTGGTCCGCGTACACATTCCGTACGCCCAGCCGCGCCAGCAGATCACCGGCGAAGGTGTCCCGGCCGAGGACCATCCAGGGCCGCCGCCAGACCGGGATCACCGCCGGGACCCGCTCCCCCGGCTCCGGCAGGGCCGCCCAGGCCGCCGCCGCCCGGTCCAGCCACTCCGGACGGGCCAGCCCGCACCCCGCCAGGACCCGGGCCGGCTCGCTCAGCCCCTGCTCCAGGCCCCGGACCTCGGTCACCAGCACCTCGGCGCCACCGGCCCGCAGCGCTGCGAGGTCGGCGGGGCGGTTCTCCTCCTCATTGGCGATCACCAGATCGGGGCGCAGCCGCAGCACCGCGGCGACATCCGGGTTCTTGGTGCCCCCGATCCGTACCGCGTCGAGCCCCGGCGGATGGGTGCACCAGTCGGTGACCCCGACGAGCAGCCCGGGTGCGGTGACCGCCACCGCCTCGGTCAGCGAGGGCACCAGCGACACCACCCGCACGGTCAGGCGTCCGGCGTCTCGATGTGGTCGGCGACGGTGACGACGACGACCCGGGTCTCGGGGACGGTGACCCGCCAGCGGTGCAGGACCCCGCCGGAGAGGAAGAGGGTGTCGCCCGGCCCCAGGCGGTAGGCGCGGCCCTCGGCCTCGACCTCCACCGCGCCGTCGGCGACATACATCAGCTCGTCGTTGCGGTGCTGGAACTCTCCGTCGGTGTCGTGCTCACCGGTGAACTCCAGCGCCTCCAGCTGATGCCGGCCGCGCACCAGACGGCGGGTACGGGGGGTGTGGTCGGGCAGGCCCGGGGCGGTCTCCCCCTCGGTGTCGCACGGCGGGAGGGCGCGCACCACGGCGACGGTCCTGGCCGCGTCGGACGCCTCGATGAGCTTGGCCACCGTGGTCTCCAGCGCGTCGGCGACCCGCTCCAGGGAACGCTTGCTGGGTCTCGCCCGCTCGTTCTCCACCTGGCTGAGGAAGGGCACGGACAGACCGCTGCGCTCGGCGACGGCGGCGAGCGTGAGATCCAGCGCCCGCCGGCGCCGGCGCACGGCGGCGCCCACCCGAAGACGCTCGGTCTCCTTGGGCTCCTTGCCGTCCTTGGCTTCCATCCGCCGGGCTCCCCTTCCTGGTCCTGTCCCACCATACGCAGCTTCCGGCAGGGGCCGCGTGCCTACGATTGTCCGGCGGCGGGGCCGGAAGGGGAAGCGGAACGGGGTGGCCCCGCCACCGGCGGGAACCACCCCGTTCCGGAGCGTCATGGCGGACCGGGCGCCCCGGGGGGCGTCACACCGGCGCCATGGCCTCCTCGACCTGCGGATTCTTCGAAAGCCAGGAGCGTACGGCGGTCTGCTCCTCGCCCTTTCCGGTGCGCTGGATCTCGGCTTCCAGACTGGTCAGCTGCTTTTCGGTCAACTTGAAGTCCTTCAGCCAGGCTCCAATCTCCGGGTGATCGGAGGAGAACCCCTTGCGGGCGACGGTGTGGATGGTGTCACCCTTGCCCCAGGCACCCTTGGGGTCCTTGAGCTTCTTCAGATCGAAGCCGCTGTAGGCCCAGTGCGGTGACCAGAGGGTGGTCAGGATCGGCTCCTTCTTCTGGTACGCGCGCTTCAGCTCGGCCAGCATGCCGGGGGTGGAGCCGTCCACGACCGTGTACGTGTCCTCCAGTCCGTACCGGGGCAGGACCTCGTCCTTGAGCAGGCCCATCATTCCGGCGCTGGGCTCGATGCCGATGATCCGGCCGTCGAAGGTCCCGGCGTGCTTCTTGAGGTCGTCCAGGGAGTCGACCCCCCGCACATAGGAGGGCACGGCGAGTTCCAGCGAGGTGGGTCCGTACCAGGAGCCCAGGTTCTCCAGGCGGTCGCCGTACTTCTTCCAGTACTGGTCATGGGTGACCGGCAGCCAGGCGTCGGTCTGGAAGTCGATCTGCCCGCCCGCGAGGCCGGTGTAGAGGGCTCCGGCCTCCAGCTGCTGGGTCTCCACGGTGAAGCCGCGCCGCTCCAGCACCTCCTTCCAGAGGAAGGTGGAGGCGATGCCCTCGTCCCAGGGGATGTAGCCGATGGTGATCTCCTGGCCGCTGCCGACGCCGGAGCCGCGGGTGGCCTTGCCCTTGTCCTCACCGAAGACGCTCATCCCGCCCGCGACCAGGGCGAGGACGACCACGCCCACCACGGCGAAGGACGCCTGGGGGCGGTGCCGCCAGATCCGGGTACCGGCGGCGGCCCGGGCGCGGGCCTGGGCGCGGCGGCCCAGTGGGGACGCCTGGCGGCCCAGCTCGCCGGTGATCCGGTCGAGATACATGGCGAGGATGACGATGGAGACACCGGCCTCGAAGCCGAGGCCGATGTCGACATTGCCGATCGCCCGGTAGACCGCGCCGCCGAGGCCGCCGCCGCCGACCATGCCCGCGATGACGACCATGGACAGACCGAGCATGATGACCTGGTTGACCCCGGCCATGATGGTGGGGACGGCCAGCGGGAGCTGGACCCGCAGCAGGGTGTCGCGCGGGGTGGTGCCGAAGGCCTCGGCCGCCTCCACCAGCTCCGGGTCGACCTGGCGGATGCCCAGCTCGGTCATGCGGACGCCGGGCGGCAGGGCGAAGATGATGGTGGCGATGATGCCGGGGACGACCCCGACGCCGAAGAAGATGATGCCGGGGATCAGATAGACCATCGCCGGCATGGTCTGCATGAAGTCCAGGACCGGGCGGACGACCGCGCTGACCGTCTGCGAACGGGCGGCCCAGATGCCGAGCGGCAGGGCGATGGCGAGGGTCACGACGGTGGCGACCAGCACCAGGGAGAGGGTGGACATCGCCTCGTCCCACAGCTGGACCGAGTCGATCAGCGCCAGACCGGCGAAGGCGAGCACACCGGCCAGCAGTCCGCGCAGCCACCAGGCGACGACGGCGAGGATGCCCGCGAACAGCAGCGGCTCGGGGGCGGAGAGGGCGGCGTCGACACCGTCGTACATACCGGTGACCACGGCGCTGATGGCGTCGAAGAGCCATTCGAGGTGGATCTGGAGGGCGTCGACACCGCGGTCGACCCAGTCACCGAGCGGGATCCTAGGCACGGGTCACCGCCTGGGGCTCGCCGGTGGCCGGAGCGGTGGCCGTGCCGGGAGCTGTTTCGGTGGCCATGTCGGTCGCGGTTTCGGTGGCCATGTCGGTCGCGGTTTCGGCAATCGTGTCAGGAGCGGTGTCGGGAGCGGTGTCCACCGCGGGCATGGGCTCGCCGAGGACTTCGAGGAGCCGGGCCCGGGGCACCACGCCGACCAGGGCGCCGTCCTCCCCCACCACGGCCACGGGCGCGCCGCTGGCGGAGCAGGGGGTGAACAGCTCGACGATGGGGGTGTCGCGCCGGACCACGGCGGGGGCGTCGGCGATCACCGACTCCGGGTCCCGGCCGGCGCATGCCGCCGGGACCGTGGCGGAACCGGGGACGCCGTCCATGATCGCCCCGGCGGTGAGCACCCGGGAGCGGTCCACGTCCTGGGTGAAGGAGGCGACATACTCGGTGGCCGGGCTGGTGAGGATGGACTCGGCGGTGCCCAGCTGGACGATCCTGCCGTCCTTCATCACGGCGATCCGGTCACCGAGCCGCATGGCCTCGTTCAGATCATGGGTGATGAAGACGATGGTCTTCTTCAGGGTCTTCTGGAGCTGGAGCAGCTGGTCCTGCATGTCCCGGCGGATCAGCGGGTCGAGCGCGCTGAAGGACTCGTCCATGAGCAGCAGATCGGCGTCGGTGGCCAGGGCGCGGGCGAGCCCGACCCGCTGCTGCATACCGCCGGACAGCTCGTCCGGCCAGGACTCCTCCCACCCCTTGAGCCCGGCGAGGGCCAGCGCCTCGGCGGCCCGGCGGTCGCGCTCGGGCCGGGGGACGCCCTGGACCTCCAGGCCGTATCCGGCGTTCTCCAGCACGCTGCGATGGGGGAAGAGCGCGAAGTGCTGGAAGACCATGCTGATCCGGGTGGAGCGGACGGTGCGCAGCTCCGCCGGGCTCAGCGAGGTGAGGTCCTGACCGTCGTAGAGGACCCGGCCCCCACTGGGGCCGAGCAGGCCGTTGAGCATCCGCAGCAGGGTGGACTTGCCGGATCCCGAGAGGCCCATGACCACGAAGATCTGGCCCGGCTCGACGGTGAAGGATGCGTCGATCACGGCCGCGGTCGTGCCCTCGTTACGGAGCTCCTCGCGGTCGGCACCCCCTTCCAGCCTGCGGATCGCTTCCTCGGGTCGTCTGCCGAAGACCTTGTAGACGTGCTCGGCCTGGAGCCTGGACACATACACCTCACGGGTTGGAACGAAACGGTCCGCCACCACCCCCGGCGGGCGGGCCGTGGAGCCCGGCGGGACCGGCCCGCGCCACCCCGAAAAGTCGTTGTAACGTGCAACGGGGTCGGCTCCGGGTCCGCGCCTGCCCCCGCACTCCAGGACGAAACGGAAAAGTGATCCACTTCACATCACCCCGGTGGGCGGCGGCCGGCGGGGACCGGCGACGTCCGACGGCGCCCGGCGACGTCCGACGGCGCCCGGCGGTGGCTTCCGGCGCCCGGCGGCGACTGGCGGCGCGACTGTCAGTGGGCTGCGGCATGATCGGGGTGTGACGCGACGCCTGATGCTCCTCGACACCGCCTCCCTGTACTTCCGCGCCTACTTCGGGGTCCCCGATACGATCCGGGCCCCGGACGGCACCCCGGTCAACGCCGTGCGCGGGCTGCTGGAGTTCATCACCCGGCTGGTCCAGGACCACCGCCCGGACGAGCTGGTGGCCTGCTGGGACAACGACTGGCGGCCGCACTGGCGGGTGGAGCTGATCCCCTCGTACAAGGCCCATCGGGTGGCCGAGGAGACGGCGGCGGGGCCGGACACCGAGGAGACGCCGGACACCCTGGCGCCCCAGGTCCCGGTGATCGCCGCGGTGCTGGACGCCCTGGGTATCGCCCGGGTCGGCGCCGACGGCTACGAGGCGGACGATGTGATCGGCACCCTCACCGCACGGGCCACCGGGCCGGTGGACATCGTCACGGGCGACCGCGATCTCTTCCAGCTGGTGGACGACGCCCGGGGGCGCCGGGTGCTCTATCCGATCAAGGGGGTGGGGACGCTCCAGCTGACGGACGAGTCCTGGCTGCGCGAGAGGTACGGCGTGGACGGCCCGGGATACGCGGATCTGGCACTGCTGCGCGGCGACCCCAGCGACGGACTGCCGGGAGTGCCGGGAGTCGGCGAGAAGACGGCGGCGAAGCTGCTGGACAGCTATGGCGATCTGGCCGGGATCATGGCGGCGGTGGACGACCCAGCCTCCCGGCTGACCCCGGCCCAGCGCCGCCGGCTGGACGAGGCGCGGGGGTATCTCGCGGTCGCCCCCAAGGTGGTGCGGGTCGCCTCCGACGCACCGCTGCCGCCCTTCGATCCGGCGCTGCCCGCCACCCCGCGCGACCCCGCGACCCTGGACGCGCTCTCGGCGCGCTGGGGCCTCGGGAGCGCTCTCCAGAGGCTGCTGGTGACCCTGCGCGACTGAGGAAGCGCTTTCCCCGGGCTGAGATCTCCCTCACGGGATGTTAACTTAGGCTTGCCTAAGCACGATGACGAGCCCAGGGAGACCGCCGTGGCAGAACGACCGGCCCGCCAGGAACCGACGTCCTATGAGGCGCGTGTGGTCCACACCGAACGACTCACGCCCCATATGACCCGGGTGGTCTTCGGTGGCGAGGGGCTGGCGCAGTTCGCCGTGGAGGGGTTCACCGACTCCTATGTGAAGCTGCTGTTCCCGCAGGAGGGTGTGAGCTACCCGGAGCCGTTCGACATCGACCGGGTCCGCGCCGAGCTGCCGCGCGACCAGTGGCCCGCCAACCGCACCTACACCGTGCGGAGCTGGGACGCCGTCCGGCACGAGATGACCATCGACTTCGTGGTCCACGGCGACGAGGGGCTCGCCGGGCCGTGGGCCGGGCGCGCGGTGCCCGGTGATGTGCTCCAGGTCCTGGGCCCGGCCGGCGGCTACGCCCCGGACCCGGCGGCGGACTGGCATCTGGTGGCGGGCGACGAGAGCGCGCTGCCCGCCATCGCCTCGGCACTGGAGGCCATGCCGCCCGGCGCCGTCGTCCACGCCTTCGTCGAGATCGAGGGGCCGGAGGACGAGCAGAAGATCATCACCCCGGACGGGGTCGCCGTGCGCTGGCTGCACCGCGCGGGCCGGCCGACCGGCCAGGCACTGGTCGAGGCCGTACGGACGCTGGAGTTCCCCGAGGGCACGGTGTGCGCCTTCGTCCACGGCGAGGCCGGGTGTGTGAAGGAGCTCCGCCGCCATCTGCGGCTGGAGCGCGGAGTGGCCCGCGAGCAGCTGTCGATCTCCGGGTACTGGCGGCTCGGCAAGAACGACGAGGCCTGGCGCGCGGTCAAGCGCGAGTGGAACGAGCAGGTCGAGCGGGAGCAGGAGCAGACCCCGGCGGTCTGATACCCCGCCCCGGAGCAGGGCGGCGCGATCCGCTCTCGGGGGTGAGCTGCCCTCGGGGGTGAGCTGCCCCGGCGGGTGGGCCACCCTCGGGGGTGAGCCGCCCTGGGTGAGCGGTCCGATCCGCCCGCCCCCGCACCGCACCGCACCGCACGGAGAAACGGCCCGGTCGCCCCTGGCGGCCGGGCCGTCGTGCTGCCCGCCGGGGCCCGCCCGGCACCGGGGTCAGCGGGTACGGCCCCCCGCGCCCGCGCCGGACCCCGCACGGGGCAGGGGCTCCACCGCGTGCTTCGGGGACCCGGGGGCCGTGCCGGGCTCCGCCGTCCCGTCGCCGAACAGCTGGGCGGACCGGTCGACATGCGCGAGATGCCGCAGCGGGGCCATCATCGCGCCGCCCACCGCCGTCCCGATGATCGCCCGTTCCACCAGCCCGTCGCGGTCGTCGTCGGCGGTCACATACTCCAGGTCGGCCACGGCCATCCGCTCCGCCGCCGCCGCATAGGTGTCGAGGACTTCGGTGAAGTCGCCGTGCCCCAGCCGCTCCAGGGTCGCCAGCGCCGCGGCCAGTGAATCCTGGGCCGGACAGTGGGGCCCGATCCGCCAGCCGCGCCGCTCGATCAGCTCCTCGACCCGCGCCCGCGCCGCCGCCAGCGCCTCGTCCTGCTCGCCCTCGGGGTACTGCGGCACCAGCAGATCCGTCCCGACCCCCAGCACCTTGTAGACGGAGAGATCCGGGTCGTCGACCGCCGCGAGCACCTCCACCACGGACGCGATCTTCAGCCCGCCCACATCAAGGAGTGCGCGGATCAGCCGGAGCCGGTGCTCGTGCGCCTCGCCGTAGGACGCCTGATTGGGGCTGGTGAGCCGCCCGGGGGGCAACAGCCCCTCCCGGACGTAGTACTTGATCGTCGGGACCGGTACGCCGGTCCTGCGGCTCAACTCGCCGATGCGCAAGGCGCTGTCACCTCTCCGTACTTGCTCTCTCCGTTCCCCATCATAGATAGTGGCCCATAGATAGTGGACATCTCCACTATCTATATTCCGGGGGGAAGTATGCCTGATCGACCGTTCCGCATATCCAGAAAATCCCGCCAGACCTCCCTTCCGGACCCCCACGGGGGTCCCCTGCCGTCCGGGGCACCGCAGCCGCCGCCCACCCCGGCAGCCGGCGCCCCGGACGGCCCCAGGCCCACGCGGACCCCCGATGCCCGCCCCTCCTCCGGCCCCGCCGAGGCCCGCGCGTCGGCGCCGCCCCTGATGCGCTCCCTCGGCGACTGGCCCCACTGGCACCGGCCGCTCCTCGCCGCCGCAGCCCTGGTCGCCGTCCTCACCGTGGTCTGCGCGATCGGTCTGATCGTGGACGACCGGGTCCTCACCGGCGCGCCCATCTGGCTCAAGCCGCTGAAGTTCTCGCTCTCGTTCGTGGTGTACACGCTCTCGCTGGCGTGGATGCTCTCCCTCTCGACCCGTGCCCGGCGGCTGGGCTGGTGGTCGGGGACGGTCGTCGCGGTGGCCGTCGCCGTGGAGATGGCGCTCATCATCACCCAGGTCATCCGGGGCAAGCGCAGCCACTTCAACCAGGAGACGCCCTTCGACGAGGCCGTCTTCAGCGTCATGGGGAACACCGTCGTCGTCCTGTGGGCCGCCTCGCTGGTCATCGCCGTCCTGCTCATGCGCTCCCCGCTCGCCGACCGCGCGGGAGCCTGGGCGCTGCGGCTCGGCACGGTGATCGCCCTGGCCGGTGCCGCGCTCGGCTTCCTCATGACCATGCCGACGGAGGAGCAGCTCGACAAGGCGGGGGACGGCGTTCCGCCGATCTCCGGGGCGCACAATGTGGGCGTGCCCGACGGCGGGCCGTCGATGCCGCTGACCGACTGGTCCACCACCGGCGGCGATCTGCGGATCCCCCACTTCGTGGGCATGCACGCCCTCCAGCTGCTGCCCCTGCTGGTGTTCGCGCTGACCCTGCTCGCCGGGCGGCTCCCCCGGCTGCGCGCGGAGCACACCCTGGTCCGGCTGACCGTCACCGCGTCCCTCGGCTACGCCGCGCTGGTCGCCCTGACCACCTGGCAGGCCCTGCGCGGCCAGCCCCTGCTCAGCCCCGACGCCGCCACCCTCGCCACCCTGGCGGCGATCCTCACCGCGACGGCGGCGGGCGTCTGGCTCTCCCTCCGATCACCCGCCCCCCGCCCGGTCACCGGGCCCTGACCCCACGCCACGGCGTCCGCCCCTCGCGGACGCCCTCGCCCGGCCACCGGATCCTGATCGCACGACGGGGCACCCGCTCCCCTGCCGACGCCCCGCCCCGGCACTCCGTCAACGGCTGGACAGCCGGCGGATCCTGAGCCCGAACGGGTGCCGGCCGACAGCCCGGTCCTCACCCGCACGGCGGGAAGTGCCCTGCCAGGAGCCGCGGCAGCCGGACAGGCCACCGGACCAGGGACACCGCCGCGGCCATGGGCGAGGGTCCGGCCCTCCCTCCGACCCGCCCGGAGCAGCACTCGGCCAACAGCCTTAGGGTCAGCGGGCCCTGACTCCGGACCAGGTATCGGCCGACAGCATCGGCACAGCCGTGGCGCCGGGCCCCGCCGCGAGCACCCGGGCCCGGCGACAGGCCGGGTGCTCGCCCGTACGGCGGGAAGTGCCGTGCGGGGAACCGCCGCGGCCGGACGGGTCACGGACACCGGCGGAGCCACGGGCGAGGGCTCGGCTCCCGCGCCGGGCCGGGGCACGGGTACGGATCGCGCACCCGGTATTCACCCGAAGGGAGGAACGCCGCAGGGGCGGCGCCGGCATCGGCGGCGCCCCGCGCGTGCGACCATCTGCGCACGCCCGCGCGGACGACGAGCCACCCCCTGTCGATGACCTCGACAGCCTCGATGACCGCGACGACCGCCCCGCCCGAGGAAGGACGGCGAATGACCGTCTCCGTCATGCTCTTCACCTCCGATCTCCGGGTGCACGACCATCCCGCGCTGGCCGCCGCCGTACGGGAGGCCGACCAGGTGGTGCCGCTGTTCGTCCTCGACCCCGGGATCGCGCGCGCCGGCTTCGACGCGCCCAACCGCCGCGCCTTTCTCGCCGACTGCCTCGCCTCCCTCGACACCGGGCTCCGCGAACGCGGCGGGCGGCTCGTCGTCCGTACCGGGGACCCTGTCGAGCAGGTGCGCCGGGTCGTCACCGAGACCGGCGCCCGCTCCGTCCATGTCGCGGCGGGCGTCAGCGCCTACGCCCGCCGCCGGGAGGACCGCCTCCGTACCGGACTGGAAGCGGTCCGCTGCGCGCTCCGGGTCCACGACGGCGTGGTCACCGCGCTGCCCCCGGGGGCCGTGACCCCGGCCGGGCGGGACCACTTCGCCGTCTTCACCCCGTACTTCCGCCGCTGGGCGGCGACCGGGACCCGGGCGGTCCTCGCCGCCCCCCGCACGGTGCGGGTCCCGGAGCTGGCGGGCGTTCCGCTCCCCGGCCGCCGGGCGGTCACCGGGGTGTCGCCCGCGCTGCCCCGGGGCGGTGAGCACGACGGCCGCGCCCGCCTCGGCGCCTGGCTCTCCCGGGACGCGGACTCCTACGAGGACCAGCACGACGATCTCTCCGGCGACCGGACCTCCCGGCTCTCGCCCCATCTGCACTTCGGCACCCTCTCCGCCGCCGAACTGGTCCAGCGGGCGGGCCGGCGGGGCGGGGCCGGGGCGGAGGCCTTCATCCGCCAGCTGGCCTGGCGCGACTTCCACCACCAGGTGCTGGCGGCGCGGCCGGACGCGGCCCATGCCGACTACCGTCCGCGCGGGGACCACTGGCGCGACGACACCCAGGAGATCGCCGCCTGGAAGGAGGGCCGCACCGGCTGCCCGATCGTGGACGCCGGGATGCGGCAGCTGCTCCACGAGGGGTGGATGCACAACCGCGCCCGGCTGCTGACCGCCAGCTATCTCACCAAGACCCTGTACGCCGACTGGCGGGTGGGCGCCCGTCACTTCCTGGAGCTGCTGGTCGACGGCGACCTCGCCAACAACCAGCTCAACTGGCAGTGGGTGGCGGGCACCGGGACGGACACCCGGCCCAACCGGGTCCTGAGCCCGCTCGCCCAGGCGAAGAGATTCGACCCCCGGGGCGACTATGTACGCCGCTGGGTCCCGGAGCTGGCCGGGCTGAGCGGCCCGGAGATCCATCGCCCGGAGAGCCTCGCCCCGGAGCGGCGGGCCGCGCTCGACTACCCCGACCCGCTGATCGACCCCGCCGAGGGCCGCGCCCGCTTCGCCCGCGCCCGCGGCCTGGACTGAGCCCCCAGCCCGGGCCGGCCCACCCGTACCGGCCACGCAAACGCCCCGTGCCCGTCCACCGGAGCGGACGGGCACGGAAAAGGACAGCGGGGAAGAGGAAAGAGAGAGGGTCAGCCCACCGAGCTGTACGCCACCACACCCCGCAGCAGCGCGTCCACCGCCCGGCGCGCATTGCGCGCCACCGTGCCGCTCTCCGCCGGAGCCGCCGCCGCGATCTGCCCCAGGACGTCGATCACCTGCTTCGACCAGCGGACGAAGTCACCCGCGGGCATCTCCGCCTCCCGCAGCACCTCGTCCAGGCTCTTGTCCGACGCCCACTGATGGACGGCCCAGGCGAAGCCGAGATCCGGCTCCCGCTGGCCCACCCCCTCCGCCTGGTTGATCTTGAAGTCCTCCTCCAGGGCGTCCAGCCTGCCCCAGATGCGGACCATCTCGCCCAGCGCCGCCTTCGCCGCGCCCCCGGGCACCTTCGGCGGCACCGCGTCATCGGACTGGCGCGCCTCGTACACCAGCGCCGAGGCACACGCCGCCAGCTCCGCCGGGCTCAGCCCCTCCCAGACGCCGTCCCGCAGACACTCGCTCGCCAGCAGATCCAGCTCTCCATAGAGCCGGGCCAGCCGCCTGCCGTGCTCGGTGACCTCGTCGCCCCGGAGGTAGTCCAGCTCGGTGAGGAGCGCCACGATCCGGTCGAAGGTCCGGGCGATCGTATTGGTCCGGCCCTCGATCCGGCGCTCCAGCTGCCGGGTGTCCCGCTGGAGACGGTGGTACCGCTCGGCCCAGCGGGCGTGGTCCTCCCGCTCGTCGCAGCCATGGCACGGATGCGCCCGCAGCTCCGCCCGGAGCCGGCTGATCTCCCGGTCGTCCGCGGCGGCCGCCCGCTCCCTGCGGTGCCGCTCCGGCACGATGTGCCCGGCCTTGGTCCGCAGCGCCGACGCCAGATCCCGCCGTGACTGCGGCGAGCGCGGATTGAACGACTTGGGGATCCGCATCCGCTCCAGCGGCTCCACCGGCACCGGGAAGTCGATCGAGGCCAGTCGCTTGACCTGGCGCTCCGCCGTCAGTACCAGCGGCCGGGGCCCGTCGTGCTGCTCCAGCCCCCGATGGCGGTTGGTCCGGCCCGCCGGGACGCCCGGATCCAGCACCAGCGCCAGACCGGCGAACTTGCCCGTCGGCACATGGATCACATCGCCCGGCTTCAGCCGCTCCAGGGAGACCGCCGCGGCGGCCCGGCGCTGGGCCGCGCCCTGCTTGGCCAGATCGCTCTCCCGGTCCTTGAGGTCGCGGCGGAGCCGCGCGTACTCCTCGAAGTCACCGAGGTGGCAGGTCATCCCCTCGCGGTAGCCCTCCAGACCGGTCTCGTTCTTCTGCACCTGACGGGAGATGCCGACCACCGAGCGGTCCGCCTGGAACTGGGCGAACGAGGTCTCCAGCAGCTCGCGCGAGCGGTGCCGCCCGAACTGCTGCACAAGATTGACGGCCATGTTGTACGAGGGCCTGAAGCTGGAGCGCAGCGGATAGGTACGGGTGCCCGCGAGGCCCGCCAGCGCGGCCGGGTCCATGGCCCGCTGCCACAGCACCACGGCATGGCCCTCGACATCGATACCGCGCCGGCCGGCCCGGCCGGTGAGCTGGGTGTACTCACCGGGGGTGATGTCCGCGTGCTGCTCGCCGTTCCACTTGACGAGCTTCTCCAGGACCACCGAGCGGGCGGGCATATTGATGCCGAGCGCCAGGGTCTCGGTGGCGAAGACGGCCTTCACCAGCCCCTTGACGAACAGCTCCTCCACGACCTCCTTGAAGGTGGGGAGCATGCCCGCGTGGTGGGCGGCGATGCCCCGCTCCAGACCCTCCAGCCATTCGTAGTAGCCGAGGACATGCAGATCCTCGGTGGGAATGGCGGCGGTCCGCTCCTCGACCAGCTCCCGGACCCGGGCCCGGGCGGTGTCGTCGTTGAGCCGGAGCCCGGCGTGGAGACACTGCTGGACGGCGGCCTCGCACCCGGCGCGGCTGAAGATGAAGGTGATCGCGGGCAGCAGCCCCTCGGCGTCCAGCCGCTCGATCACCTCGGGGCGGCCGGGGGTCCAGATCCGGTTGCGGCTGCGGCGCTCCCGCTCCCGGTCCGCCTCGCGGACCATCTTGCCCCGGCGGCGGTCACGGGGGTTGTAACCGCCCTGGTTCTCCATGCGGGCGAGCCGGACGAGGTCGGGATTGACCTCACGGCGTCCGGTGCCGCGCCCGCCGTGGTCGGTCTCCTCCTCGAAGAGGTCGTACATCCGGCGCCCGGCCATCACATGCTGCCAGAGCGGAACGGGCCGGTCCTCGGAGACGATCACCTCGGTGTCGCCGCGCACGGTGTCGAGCCAGTCGCCGAACTCCTCGGCGTTGGACACGGTCGCGGAGAGCGACACCAGGGTCACCGACTCGGGGAGGTGAATGATCACTTCCTCCCAGACGGCGCCCCGGAAGCGGTCGGAGAGGTAGTGGACCTCGTCCATGACCACATAGCCGAGCCCCAGCAGTGACTGGGAGCCCGAGTACAGCATGTTCCGCAGGACCTCGGTGGTCATGACCACCACGGGCGCATCGGAATTGACGCTGTTGTCGCCGGTGAGCAGGCCGACCTTGTCCGCGCCGTACCGCTTGGCGAGATCGGTGTACTTCTGGTTGGAGAGCGCCTTGATCGGCGTGGTGTAGAAGCATTTGCGGCCCTGGAGCAGAGCCAGGTGGACGGCGAACTCGCCGACGATGGTCTTGCCGGAGCCGGTGGGCGCGGCGACGAGCACGCCCTTGCCCGCCTCCAGGGCCCGGCACGCCTCGATCTGGAACGGATCGAGATCGAATTCGTACATGTCGCGGAAGGGGGCCAGCGCGGTGGCCTCCTCGGCTGCGCGTCTGCGAGCTGCGGCGTAGCGCTCGGCTGGGGAGAGATCCTCGGTCATCTTGTTGTCGAGCCTACCCAAGAGGTACGACAGTCAGCGCGGGGTTAATGGTCCGCTTCGTACGGACCCCCGCCGGGAGCCTCCGGTACGGGCCGCACCGCGCCGAGCACCCGTACCGCCCCGGGCACACAGCGCACGGTCAGCGGCAGCCGTCCCAGCGGCTCCCCGTCGGCGTAGGCGGTGGTCCCCGGCGCCTCCAGAGTGAGGGAGCGGACCCGTTCCACGGTGACGGCGGGGTGGCCGAGGTGGGTGCCCCGGTAGACCCGGGGGAAGACCCGCAGCAGGGTCCGGCGGGAGACGGCGCCGACCACGACGACATCGAGCAGCCCGTCGTCCGTCCGCGCCCCGGCGCACATCCGCATGCCGCCCCCGTACATCGGCCCGTTGCCGACGGCGACCAGGGTGGCCTCGATCTCGCGCACGGGACCGCCGTCCAGGGAGATCCGGTACGGGACGGGGCGCAGCGCCGCGAGTTCGGCGAGCATCGCGAGGTCGTAGCGGAGGCGGCCGACGGGGAGCCGTATCCGGTTGCCCCGGTCGCTGACCCGGGAGTCGAAGCCGGAGGCGAGGATGGTGCCGAACCAGCGGTCACCGGCCCGCCCCAGGTCGATGGCGGGGGCGGGGGACGCCTTCAGCGCGGCGGCGGCGAGCCGTCCGGCGCGGGCGGGGTCGCCCACCGGGAGTCCGAGGGTGCGGGCGAAGTCGTTGCCGGTGCCGACGGCGATCACCCCGAGCGGGGTGGTGCCTCCGGCGACCGCCTGGAGGGCCAGCGAGACCAGGCCGTCGCCGCCGACGGCCACCAGGGCGCCGGTGCCGGCGTCCACCGCCCGGCGGGCCCGGCGCAGCGCGTCGGGGGCGTCCTCGCCGACGACGGCGTGGACGGTGAATCCGGCCGCCCGCAGCTCCCGCGCGGCGGGCGCGGCGGCGTGCGCGCCCCGGCCGCGCCCGGCGGCCGGATTGACGAAGAGGGTGATCTCGCTGGTCATCCGCGTGACGTTACTCCACCGCAGGGTGGCCGATCAGCCTTTTGGATCTTCGTATCGGGAGCCGGCCGGAGGTCGACCGACGGCCGACCGGCGGCCGGCCGGGTCGGGCTCAGGTGATGTCGTCGTAGCCGCTCTGCCGGTGGGCCCGGGAGCCGTCGGTCTCCCCGGTGGACTGTCCGGGCAGGCTGCGGCGGGCGGAGACCGGCTCGATCTCGCCGATCTCCTCGGGGGTGAGGTCCAGCTCGGCGGCCTCGTCGTCACCGGGTCCGGCCGCGGCGATCCGTTCCCGGCGCCGGTCGTTGAGGAGGGAGAAGCCGGTGGCGATGAAGTAGAGCACCACGATCGGCGCCGCGAGCAGCATCATCGTGATCGGCTCGGTGCTGGGGGTGGCGACCGCGGAGAAGACGGTGATGCCCATGATCATGCCGCGCCACCAGCCGAGCATCCGCCGCCCGGTGATCACTCCGCCGAGGTTGAGCATGACCAGCAGCAGCGGCAGCTCGAAGGCGAGACCGAAGACGACCACCATGCGGGTCACCAGGTCGAGCAGCTCGTCCAGGGGCAGCAGGTTGTCCACGTCCATGGGGGTGAACTCGATGAGCACCTCGGCCGTGGTGGGCAGCACCTTGTACGCGAACCAGCCGCCGCAGAGGAAGAGCGGGAATCCGGCGGCGACGAACCACAGGGCGTACTTCTTCTCGGCCCGGTGGAGTCCGGGCGCGAGGAACGCCCACACCTGGTACAGCCAGACCGGCGACGCGAGGACCACGCCCGCCATCAGCGACACCTTCAGGGCCAGCGTGAACGGCGTCAGCAGACCATTGATGGTGATCTCGGCGCAGCTTCCCTCGTCCTTCTTCGCCAGCTCCGAGAAGGACTCGGAGCAGCCCACCGAGTCCAGCACGGGCCGGGTGAAGAGGTTGATGATGTCGTTGTAGAAGAAGGCGGCGACGACGGTGACGACGACGATCGCCAGCAGACCCTTGGCGAGGCGGTTGCGCAGCTCACGCAGATGCTCGACCAGGGGCATCCGCCCCTCGGGGTCCTTCTCCTTGCGGGCAGACTTGAGCAACCCACGTCCTCATCTCATGCGGCAGGCCCCTGCCGGTGACAGGGCCTGTGGGCGGCCCTGTCTAGCGCTGGGTGGTGTCCGTCGGCTCGGTGACCGGACGGGCGTTGCTCACATCGCCCGGCGCGGCCTTGATGGTGCGCGGCGCGGGCTGCTGGCTGTCCTGACCGGGGGTCGGGGGGTCCGCGGGAGCGGTCTGCTGGCCCTCGGACTTCATGGCCTTGGCCTCGCTCTTGAGGATGCGGGCCGACTTGCCCAGCGAACGGGCCATGTCCGGAAGCTTCTTCGCACCGAACAGAAGGATGATGACGACGAGGATCAAAATGATCTCAGGAGCGCCGATCCGTCCACCGAACATAAGTGTGTACCTTCTCACCGAGGCGGCTGGTGTGTGGCTGGCGGCCGGACAGGCGCCCGGCCATCGTGCTGTCAGCGATCGTAACCCGGGGGAGTAAACACAGGGCAATGCCCATGCATCCTCCACCTTGCGGCCAAGGCGCCCGCCACCTGGGCAGACGTTGAAAATCGGCGGGAGGTTCCGTCCTGTGGATCTGCCATGTTTTTTTCGGCCACGGGCTTACCGGCCTTCGACGGACACCGACCGCGCGGATCCGGTCAGCCAGGGATCAGGTCGGCGTGGCTCCGGTCGGCGGGCAGCCCGTCGGCCATGACGCCGGTCAGCCGTGCTGCTCGTCCCGCAGCGACCCGGCGCCCGGCGCGCTCCGGGCGTCACGCGCCAGACCGGCCGCCGACCGCTCCAGCTCCTCGGCGGCGCGGTTGATGCGCTCGGCGGTCCGGGCGACCTCCCGGCCCAGCCGGCGGGCCTCCACGAAGACCCGGATCCCCAGGACCCCGAGGACGGCGATCCCGAGGAATCCCAGGGCGACGGCGAGCATGGACCAGAACATACGAGGAGCCTAGACCGTCCCGGAGCCGGGGGTGAGCCGCAGGGTCCGCACCCCGCCGCCGGTCAGCAGCTCCACGATCCGCTCCCCCGCCGGCTTGCGCACCGGGACGCCGCACTCGGGGCAGGTGAAGGAGTAGAAGGTGGTACGGCGGCTGGCGCCGATCGCCAGCCGCAGCGCCTCGGCGGACAGCTCGCAGTGGGCCCGGCAGTCCGGGCACGCCGCCTTGAACAGCACCGGCCCCACCGAGGCGGCCAGCTCCGCTATCCCCGAGATCCTCGATATCGGCGACACCGCGTTCACGCCCCCTGGGAGGAGGAGCCGCGGGGACCGTCCGCCGCGGGAAGAACCTGCTCGTCGTAGGCCGCCAGCGCCTCCTGGGCGGCCCGGCGGGCACTCACGGCCAGCTCGGCCGGGGCGACGATCCGCCCGTCCCCGCCCAGCCGCAGCGCCAGCCGGCGCAGCGACGCCGGGGACGAGGTGCGCAGGGTGATCCGCAGGCCGCCGTCCGGCAGCTCCTCGGCGCGGTCGTGCGGGTAGTACTCGGCGACCCAGCGGCCGGCCGGGCCCACCTCGACCATCACCTCGGGGTCGTCCGCCGACGGCTGCACCAGCCCGGCCGACAGATCCCGCAGCTCGATCTCGGGCGGTGCGGACGCCTCGTCCAGCAGCCGGATCTCGGCCACCCGGTCCAGCCGGAAGGTACGGCGCGCCTCAGAGAGACGGCACCACGCCTCCATATAGGTGTGGCCCACCGCGAAGAGCCGGATCGGGTCGACCTCCCGCTCGGTCAGCTCGTCCCGGGCCGGGGAGTAGTAGCGCACCCACAGCCGCCGGCGCTCCGAGATCGCCCGGTCCACCTCGGCGAAGACGCCGCCCTCCGACTCAAAGGTCACCGACAGCCGGGCCGAGGCGCCCGCCGCCTCCCCGGCGGCGGCCTCCAGCTTGGCGGTCGCCCGCAGCAGGGCGTCCCGGTCCCCCTCGCGGAGGCCGGGCAGGGTCGCCACCGCGCGCGCGGCGACCAGCAGCGCCGTCGCCTCGTCGGCGGCGAGCCGCAGCGGCTCGGCCACATCGTCCGGGTTGTGCCACCAGATCCGGTCGCCGTCGGTGTCGATGTCCAGCAGATCGCCGCCGCGGAAACTGGTCCCGCACATCGGCAGCACATCGAGGTCCGAGATCAGCTCGTCCTCGGAGATCCCGAAGGCGCGGGCGACATCGCCCACCCGGGCACCGGGGCGCTCCCGCAGATAGGTCACCAGCGACAGCATCCGCCGGGTCTGGTCAATGGCGTTGGCGGCCATGGTCGTCCTTCCCCTCAGCCCTCGGCCACGGCGCGCAGCCGGTCCCGTACCTCGGCCCGCAGATCCGCGGGCTCCACCACGACCACATCCGGGCCGAACTCCACCAGCCAGGCGTCCAGGCCATGGCCGTAGGGGATCTCCAGCTCCTCCCAGCCGTCGCCCAGCTCCCGTACCGAGGCCGCGCGGGCGCGCAGCGGATAGCCCGCGCCGGCCCGGAGCCGGATCCGCGCGGTCCGGGTGGCCGTCTCCCCGGCCCAGCTCTCCACCGTCTCGCGGACCGTGGACACATCGGGCACCGGCGCGGTGAACGCCCCCGCGCGGGAGCGCACCCGCCCGGTGATCCGGGAGAGCCGGAAGACGCGTTCGGCGCCGCGGACGCGGTCCCAGCCGGCCAGATACCAGTGGCCCCGCCAGCACTCCAGGGTCCAGGGCTCCACCTGGCGCTCCTCGGGGCGGGCGGCGGTGGACTTGCGGTAGTCGAACACGACCGGCCGGCGGTCCCGGCAGGCCAGCATCAGGGGTTCGAAGGCGGCCTCATGGACGGGGATACGGGGCTCCAGGGCGCTGGGCCGGTCGTCGAAGGCGTCCTCCGCCTCCGGCATACCGGCAGCGCGCAGCTTCTGGAGGGCGCCGCTCGCGGCCCCCGCGAGTCTCGCCTGCTGCCAGACCCGGGCCGCCAGACCGAGGGCGGCGGCCTCCTCGGCGTCCAGGGTGATCGGGGGCAGCCGGTTGCTGTCCCGGCGGGCCAGATAGCCCACCTCGCCGTCGAGGTTCTCCACGGTCTCGATCACCAGACCCAGCTCGCGGAGATCGTCCTTGTCCCGCTCGAACATCCGGTTGAAGGCATCGTCGGACGCGGCCTCCAGATAGGCCTCGATGGATCCGCGCAGCTCACGCTTGCTCAGTGGCCGCCTCGTTCCCAGCAGGCACAGCGCCAGATTCATCAGCCGCTCGGCCTTGGCAATGGCCATCGACGCCCCGCACCTCTTCTGATCTTCTGATCGAGCCTTCCGCCCCGGACGACCGTACCGCCCACGGCTCCCCGGACAAAAGCCGAGGCCCGTGCTCCGGTGGAACACGGGCCTCCCGGTGGCACCGGCCGGCCCCGGCGAGGAGACCGGACGGGCACGTCGGTACGGTACGGGCGCGGTCAGACGCCGAGCAGGTCGACCACGAAGATCAGGGTCTCGCCCGGCTTGATCGCGCCGCCCGCGCCGCGGTCGCCGTAGCCCAGGTGCGGCGGGATGGTCAGCTGACGACGGCCGCCGACCTTCATGCCCACGACACCCTGGTCCCAGCCCGCGATGACGCGGCCCGCGCCCAGCGGGAAGCGGAACGCCTCACCGCGGTTCCACGAGGCGTCGAACTCCTCACCGCTGGAGAAGGCGACACCGACGTAGTGGACCTGGACGAGCTGGCCCGCACGGGCCTCCTCGCCGTCGCCCTCCCAGATGTCCTTGATCTCCAGCTCGGCGGGCGGCTGGCCCTCGGGGAAGTCGATCAGGGGCTTCTCGATGCTCACTGCAGCGCTCCTCAGAAAATGCGTACGGGCAACCGGGACAGTCTGCCACCTCCGGGGGTCGCACACCGCCCCGGCACGGACCGGCCGGACGGGCCCGGATCAGCCCTTCGCCAGCAGATCCACCACGAAGACCAGGGTGGAGTCCTTCGGGATGCCGTTCTGCCCCTTCTCACCGAAGGCCTTGTCCGGCGGGATCACCAGCAGCACCCGGCTGCCTTCCTTCTTGCCGATCAGACCCTCCTTCAGACCCTTGAGGGTGACCTGCTCCAGCGGCCAGGTCGGGGTCATCTGGGTCTGGTAGGTGCTGTCGAACTGCTTCCCGTCCTTCCACAGGTACGCCTGGTAGCGCACCATCACACTGTCCTTGGCGGTCAGCTCCGGGCCCGAGCCCTCCAGCACATACTTCGACACCAGCTCCTTCGGCGGAGCCTCCGACTTCGGGATCGTCACGGAGGGCGCCTTGCCGTCGGTGTTGGTCCCCACCTTCGGCAGCGCGCTGTCGCTCTGCGGGACCTCGGTGCCCTTGGCCGAGAGCGGGATGGTCTTGCTCTCGACGATGTCCATCACGAACACCAGCGTCGAGTTCGCCTTGATCCCCGGCTGTGCCTGGTCGCCGTAGCCGAGGGCCGGCGGGATCGACACTTCGAGACGGCTGCCGACCTTCTGTCCGTCCAGCGCCTTCTGCCAGCCCGGGATCACACCCTGGCCGCCGATGGACACATCGAACGGCTGCTTCCGGTCAAAGCTGTTGTCGAAGGGCTTGGTGCCGTCCCAGACCTGGCCGAGGTAGTGGACCTTCGCCTGGTCCCCCTTCTTCAGGACCGGGCCCTTGCCCGCCGAGATCACCTCGATCTTCAGCTCCTTGGGCGGGGCGCCCTCGCCCTTGGCCAGCGTCGGCTTCTCGCCGAACTTGGCCCCCTTGGTGATCGCGGGCAGCCCGCCGGACGCGGCGCTGTTCGTGGACGGGTTGGAGTCGGAGCCCTTGTCCTCGTCGGTACCGCACGCGGCCGTCGTCAGCAGCAGCGCGGGAACGAGAAGAAGGCCGGCGATTCGGCGCACGTATTCCTCAGATCTCAGATGTCGGATGGGATCCCCGACACTCTAGGACGTGAGCCGGGCACCGCACGAGAAACGCACGGGGCCCCGGCGACGTTCCCACCTGAGGGGAGGGTACGGACGGACGGGATGCGGACACCCGCACGAGCCCCGGGTCCCCGCACCGCCCCGCCGCGTCACCCGCCCGCGGCCCGCCCGCCGCTCACATGCCGGCGATCAGCTTCTCCACCCGGTCGTCCACCGAGCGGAACGGGTCCTTGCAGAGCACCGTCCGCTGCGCCTGGTCGTTCAGCTTCAGATGCACCCAGTCGACCGTGAAGTCACGCCGCTGCTCCTGCGCCCGGCGGATGAAGTCGCCCCGCAGCCGCGCCCGGGTGGTCTGCGGCGGTACCGACTTCCCCTCGAAGATCTTCAGATCGTTGCAGATCCGGGCCGCCTGCCCCTTCCGCTCCAGCAGGTAGTAGAGCCCGCGGCGCCGGTGGATGTCGTGGTACGCGAGATCTATCTGCGCCACCCGGGGGTGCGACATCGTCATATTGTGCTTCGCCCGGTAGCGCTCGATCAGCTGGTACTTGATGACCCAGTCGATCTCCGTACCGATCCTGGCCAGATCCTGCGCCTCGATCGCGTCCAGCGTGCGGCCCCACAGCTCCAGCACCTGTTCCACGGTGCCGGTCCGGATGCCCCGCCGCTCCGCGAAGTCCACCGCCTTCTCGTAGTACTCCCGCTGGACCTCCAGCGCGGACGCCTCCCGGCCGCTCGCCAGCCGGACCTTGCGCTGGCCCGTGATGTCATGGCTGACCTCGCGGATCGCCCGGATCGGGTTCTCCAGCGTCAGATCCCGCATCACCGTGCCCGCCTCGATCATGCGGAGCACCAGATCGGTCGCCCCGACCTTCAGCAGCATGGTCGTCTCGGACATATTGGAGTCGCCCACGATGACATGGAGCCGCCGATAGCGCTCCGCGTCCGCGTGCGGCTCGTCCCGGGTGTTGATGATCGGCCGCGACCGGGTCGTGGCCGAGCTGACGCCCTCCCAGATGTGCTCCGCGCGCTGGCTGACGCAGTAGACCGCGCCCCGTGGCGTCTGGAGCACCTTCCCCGCCCCGCACAGCAGCTGCCGGGTCACCAGGAAGGGGATCAGGATGTCCGCCAGCCGGGAGAACTCCCCGTGCCGTGCCACCAGATAGTTCTCATGGCAGCCGTAGGAGTTCCCCGCCGAATCGGTGTTGTTCTTGAAGAGATAGACGTCTCCCGCGATCCCCTCCTCGTGCAGCCTCCGCTCGGCGTCGACCAGCAGACCCTCAAGAATCCGCTCACCGGCCTTGTCGTGCGTGACCAGCTCCGTCACGTTGTCGCATTCCGGTGTGGCGTATTCCGGATGCGATCCCACATCGAGGTACAGACGGGCACCGTTCCTCAGAAACACATTGCTGCTGCGGCCCCATGACACGACTCGGCGGAAGAGGTAGCGCGCCACCTCATCAGGGGACAGCCGACGCTGACCCCTGAATGTGCACGTGACGCCGTACTCGTTCTCCAGCCCGAAAATGCGGCGGTCCATGTCTGAACATTACGCCTCGGAACCGCAGCTGAAACCGGGTTCGGCGGCCCCATTACGATCATTTTCCGCTGACCGGCCCGAACCGTGCTCCGCCGAACCCGCCACTTCCCGGCCATGACCGGGCGCGGCGAGGACCCGCCGGGTCGCCGTCAGCACCAGCAGCGCCGCGACCCCGCCCGCGCCCGCCACCGCGAAACCCCAGGAGGTCGGGGCCCCCTCCACCACCGGGCCCGCGACCGCCGTACCGGCGGCGGTGCCCACCCCGAACGTCGTCACCAGCCAGGAGAAGGCCTCCGTCACCGTCCCCTCCGGGGCGTGCCGGTCCACCACCACGAACCCGCAGGCGAGGGCGGGAGCGAGAAACAGCCCGGAGACCACCGACAGCGCCAGCATCGGCACCACCCCCGGGGTCAGCGCCAGCGGCAGATATCCGGCCGCCAGCAGCGCCATCAGCACCCGCAGCCGCCGCTCCGGGGCACCGGCCCACGGGCGCGCCCCGTACACCACACCACCCACCAGGGCGCCGAAGCTCAGGGCCGCCAGCAGCCAGCCGTACACCTCCTCGCGGCCGGTGTCGTCCGCGTACGCGACGCCCGCCACCGTGATCGACCCCAGGGCGAGCCCCACGAAGAAGAACGACCCCAGCAGCGCCAGCAGCCCGCCGGAGCGCAGGGCCCCCAGCCAGTGCGCCTCCCGGGGCGCCGACCGCCAGGCCAGCGACGGCGCCGAGGTCACCACCGCCAGCGCGCCCGCCAACCCGATGGCGTTGATCACCAGCAGCGCCGCCCCCGCCGACCACCAGGAGACAAAGAGCGTGATCATGAGCGGGCCCACGGTGAACATCACCTCCTGGGCCACCGCGTCCAGGGCGTACGCCCGGTGCACCCGGTCCCGGTGGACCAGCACCGCGGGCCAGAGCGCCCGCAGCCCGCCCTCCAGCGGCGGGGTGAAGAGCCCGGCCACCGCCACCGCCGCATAGGCGAGCGGCAGCGAGCCCACGCCCGCCACCGCCAGCACCGCCATGGCCAGCGCCGACACCACGGCGGCGGGCAGCTGGACCCTCAGCTGCCCCCGCAGGTCCACCGCCCGGCCCAGCAGCGGCTGGCCCACCGCCGTGGCGATGCCATAGGCCGCCGCGAGCCCGCCGGCCAGGCCGTAGCCGCCGCCCTCGGCCCGGGTGAACAGCACCAGGGCCACCGGACCCGTCGCATGCGGCAGCCGGCCCACCAGGGTGCCGGTGAGCAGCCGCAGGGCATACGGCGTCCGCAGGACGTCGGCGTATCCGGCGCTCCCGGCGCCCCCGGTGACCCCCGCACCCATGTGCCACCCCATTCCTCCCCGGCCCCGGCCGAGGTGTTACGTATAACTTGGCGAGGTCATACGTACCATGAACGGAGGCCGCGGGTCCACGGGGCCACGGCACGGAGAGAGCGCATATGACCGACGGGGCCACCGCCCGGCCGCGGCAGGACCACGGCGAAGGGTCCCCCGGGGCCGCCCGCCCCACCAGCCGGGATGTCGCCCGCGCGGCCGGGGTCTCGCAGGCGACCGTCTCCCTCGTCCTCGGGGAGAAATGGCGCGGCCGGGTCTCCGAGCGCACCGCGGAGACCGTCCGCGAGGCCGCCCGGGCCCTCGGCTACCGGCCCAACCTCGCCGCCCGCAATCTGCGCCTGGGCCGCACCCGGACCGCCCTGCTGGTCATCCCCGCGCTCACCAACGAGTTCTTCGCCCGGGTCTACACCGGCGCCGCCCGGGTCGCCGACCGCCATGGCTTCGGTGTCGTCGTCTACCCCTCCCCCGACGGCACCGGGCCCGCCAAGGACCCCTTCCCCTCGGCCCGCGCCGCCCTCGACGGGGTGATCGCCTCCTCCATGGCCACCTCCGCCCTGACCGCCCTGCACGGCAGCGGCCTCCCCCTGGTCATGCTCGACAGCGATCCCGCGGAGCCGGGCGCCGCCGCCCATGTGAATCTGGACATCACCGACGGCATCCGCCAGGTCGCCGGCCATCTCCTCGGCCTGGGCCACCGGGACTTCCTCCACCTCGCCTCCGAGGTGGACTCCTGGACCTTCCGGCTGCGCCACCGGGCCCTCGGCGAGGCGCTCGGCGCCGCCCCCGGTACCTCGCTGCGGACCGTCCGGGCGGCCTTCGACGTGACCGCCGCGCGGGAGGCCGCGGAGGCCGCGCTCACCGGCCCCGGGCCCCGGCCCACCGCCGTCGTCTGCGACGGCGACATCCTGGCGGCGGGGGCCTGCAAGGCCGCGCGCCGTCTCGGGCTGCGGGTCCCCGGGGACCTCTCCGTCAGCGGCTTCGACGACCTCGCCCTGGCCACCGCCGTCGAGCCGGAGCTGACCACGGTCCGGCTCCCCGCCGAGGAGGTCGGCGAACGGGGGATGCGGGCCCTGCTCGATGTGCTGGACCACCGGGCGCCCGCCCGGGGCGACCTGCCCGTGGAACTCGTCCTCCGGGGCTCCACCGGCCCCGCCCCCGCCGGCACGACCGGCTGACCGGCGCCTCCCAGCCCGCCGGGCCGACCCGCGCCCGGCCCCGGTTCCAGCCCCGGCCCACGCCCTCGCCCCGGCCCCGGCCCCGGCCCCGGCCCCGGAACACAGTGGTGCCCCGGATCCGCTCGCGACCACGAGCGGATCCGGGGCACCACCGGGAAGCACGGCCGAACGGGCTACTCCCCGCTCGCCCCGCTCTCCTCGCTCTTCTCGGTCCCGTCCGCACCCGGCTCGTCCTCCGGGGACGACTCGGCCGCACCGGCGTCGCCCTCCAGCAGCCGGGTGAGCTGACCGCCCACGATGCGCTTGAACTTCCGCTTCTGCGGACGGGTACGGTCCAGTACCGCGACCTCCAGGCGGTCGGCGGGGATCTCCCGGTCCGCGCCATTGGCCTGGTTGGACAGGGCCTGCACCGCCAGCTTGAGCGCCTCCGCCAGCGTCATCCCGTCCCGGTGCCGCTGGTCCAGGAAGGCGCTGATCTGCTCCGCGCTCCCCCCGACGGCGACCGAGCCGTGCTCGTCGACGATGGATCCGTCATGGGGCAGCCGGTAGATCTGGTCACCCTCCGGAGTGGCGCCGACCTCGGCCACCACCAGCTCCACCTCGTACGGCTTCTCCGCCGCACTGGAGAAGATGGTGCCCAGCGTCTGTGCGTACACATTCGCCAGACCGCGGGCGGTCACATCGTCGCGGTCGTAGGTGTACCCGCGCAGATCGGCGTAGCGCACCCCGCCGATCCGCAGATTCTCGTACTCGTTGTACTTGCCCGCCGCGGCGAAACCGATCCGGTCGTAGATCTCGCTGAACTTGTGCAGCGCGCGGGACGGGTTCTCACCGACGAAGACGATGCCATCGGCGTATTGCAGCACCACCAGGCTGCGACCACGGGCGATGCCCTTCCGAGCGTATTCCGCCCGGTCCTGCATGGCCTGTGCGGGCGAAACGTAGAACGGCGTCGTCACCGGCTATCCGTCCCTTTCTGTCAATGGCTGGGGAAACATCCGCATGGCTCAGAGCAGCGCGGCACGCGGGCCGTCGGGCTGCTCCAGGCGATGATCCACGACCGCGCGCGCGATCCGGGAGGACTCCTCCGCGGTGAGCCGTCGCGCGCCCTCCTCGTCGATCACCGTGATCAGCGGATAGATCCGCCGGGCCACATCCGGCCCGCCGGTCGCCGAGTCGTCGTCCGCGGCGTCGTAGAGCGCCTGCACCACCAGCGTGGTGACCTGCTCCTGGGTGAGGTCGTCGCGGTAGAGCTTCTTGAGCGAGCCCCGGGCGAAGACCGAACCGGAGCCGGTGGCGGCGAAGCCCTGCTCCTCCGAGCGCCCGCCGGTCACGTCGTACGAGAAGATCCGGCCCTTGCCCCGGTCCACGTCGTACCCGGCGAAGAGGGGGACCACGGCGAGCCCCTGCATGGCCATGCCGAGATTGCCCCGGATCATGGCCGACAGGCGGTTGGCCTTGCCCTCCAGGGAGAGCTGGGTGCCCTCCACCTTCTCGAAGTGCTCCAGCTCCAGCTGGAAGAGCTTCACCATCTCCACCGCGAGACCGGCGGTGCCCGCGATGCCCACGGCCGAGTACTCGTCGGCGGGGAAGACCTTCTCCATGTCGCGCTGGGCGATCATGTTCCCCATCGTGGCACGGCGGTCACCGGCCAGGACCACACCGCCGGGATAGCTCGCCGCGACGATCGTCGTCCCGTGCGGCGCCTCGAAGACTCCCTGGGTCTGCGGGAGCGTGCGCCGTCCCGGCAGCAGCTCCGGAACGTGCTCCCCCAGGAAATCCATGAAGGAGGAGGAGCCAGGCGTCAGGAAGGCAGCTGGCAGACGCCCGGTGCCACGGGTATTGGCTTCCACGGGTTTCCTTCCATGTAGGCGGCAGCCCGGCGGACGGTGCTGGGATCCTCTCCCAACGTGCCGATGGCCGAATCGCAGTTGAAGCACAGTACGCCAGGGACCCTACCCGCCCTGGGGCGGTGATCCACATGCGCGGGCCGGGCCGCCGGACGGACCCGGCGCACGCCGATCCGCCCGCCGGCCGGCCGGGCGCGGAACGACGGCCGGGCCGCCGATACGCCGGGCACGATCTCCCGACATCAAGCCGGACATGTCTCCCTATTCCCCACCTTTTTGGACAAAGGAGCGCACAAAGTCCTCGGCATTTTCTTCCAGGACATCGTCAATTTCATCCAGCACGGAATCGACGTCCTCGGAGAGCTTTTCCTGCCTTTCCTTGAGGTCCTCGGAAACCTGCGCATCCTGCGCCTGCTCCTCGGTCTCCTCAGTGGAACGCGTGGCCTTCTGCTGACCGCCACCGGTTTCGTTGGTCGCCATGTCCCTCACCCCGCTCGGTATCGCCCTGACGTGAGTTCGTTCCTCTTGAGATCAGACCCTACAAGCCAGGTCCGACATCGGCCTCGTACTTTCCTCAACGTCCGGGGACCGTGCCGATAGTTCCCGGTGGCCGCTGGAGATTTCCGGGTTACCGGAGATGATTCCCGGCCCGGGGTCTTTTAGCCGCCCGAGAGCACCCGGACCAGATCCTCGGCGGTCCGGCAGCGGTCGAGCAGCTCCTTCACATGGGCCCGGGTACCGCGCAGGGGCTCCAGGGTCGGCACCCGCTGGAGGGAGTCCCGGCCCGGGAGATCGAAGATCACCGAGTCCCAGGAGGCCGCGGCGACATCGTCGGCGTACTGCTCCAGACAGCGGCCCCGGAAGTAGGCGCGGGTGTCCTCGGGCGGCCGGGTGCAGGCCGCGAGGACGTCCTCCTCGTCCAGCAGCCGCTTCATCCGGCCCCGGGCGGCGAGACGGTTGTAGAGGCCCTTGTCGGGCCGTACATCGGCGTACTGGAGATCGACCAGATGCAGCCGGGCGGCGTCCCAGTCCAGGCCGTCCCTGCGGCGGTACCCCTCCATCAGCTCCTTCTTGGCCACCCAGTCCAGCTCGCCGGCGAGGCTCATGGGGTCGTTCTCCAGCCGGTTGAGCGTGTCCTCCCAGCGGGTGAGCACATCCCGGGTCTGGTCGTCGGCGTCGGCCCCGAACCGCTCCTCCACATACTTCCTGGCCAGCTCGTAGTACTCCATCTGCAACTGGACCGCGGTGAGTGTCCGGCCGCTGCGCAGGGTGACCAGGTACTGGAGACCGGGGTCGTGGGAGATGTGGTGGAGGGTGCGTACGGGCTGGTCGACGGCGAGGTCGACGGCGATGAAGCCGTCCTCGATCATGGAGAGGACCAGTGCGGTGGTGCCCAGCTTGAGATAGGTCGAGATCTCCGAGAGATTGGCGTCCCCGATGATCACATGGAGCCGCCGGTACTTCTCCGCGTCCGCGTGGGGCTCGTCGCGGGTATTGATGATGGGGCGCTTGAGGGTGGTCTCCAGACCCACCTCGACCTCGAAGTAATCGGCCCGCTGACTGATCTGGAAGCCGTTCTCACGGCCGTCCTGGCCGATGCCGACGCGTCCGGCGCCGGTGACGACCTGGCGGGAGACGAAGAACGGGGTGAGGTGGCGCACGATGTCGGAGAACGGGGTCTCCCGCTTCATCAGGTAGTTCTCGTGCGTCCCGTAGGAGGCGCCCTTGTTGTCGGTGTTGTTCTTGTAGAGATGGATGGGCTGGGCGCCGGGGAGCTGGGCCGCCCGCTCGGCGGCCTCGGCCATGATCCGCTCGCCCGCCTTGTCCCAGAGGACGGCGTCCCGGGGGTTGGTGATCTCCGGGGAGCTGTACTCGGGGTGCGCGTGGTCGACGTAGAGCCTGGCCCCATTGGTGAGGATCACATTGGCCAGACCGATGTCCTCGTCGGTGAGCTGACTGGAGTCGGCGGCCTCGCGGGCGAGGTCGAAGCCGCGGGCGTCCCGCAGCGGATTCTCCTCCTCGAAGTCCCAGCGGGCGCGTCGCGCCCGGTGCATCGCCGCCGCGTAGGCGTTGACGATCTGGGACGAGGTGAGCATGGCATTGGCGTTCGGGTGGCCCGGGACGGAGATGCCGTACTCCGTCTCGATACCCATTACTCGCCGTACGGTCATGCGGCCCTCCTTGCCCTGCGTCGCCCCCGTCCGGGGGTGACGCTCAAGTACCGCTGGTGCTCCGGTGCGCATGCGGTGCCCGTCCCCGCGGTGCGCGGTCCGGCGGTACCGAAGAGCCTAGAACGGCTCCGCGCTGCTGGGGAGATCGTTTTCGTCTTTGTCGCGGTGTGGCTGACGCGGTCGGCGGGACCGGTGGGCCGGTAGGGGGAAAGACACCGGCTGCGGGTGCCCCGGGGCCGGGACACCCGCAGCCGGTGTGCTTTACAGGTACTGGCCGGTGTTCGCGACCGTGTCGATGGAGCGGCCCGTGTCGGCGCCCTGCTTTCCGGTGACCAGGGTACGGATGAAGACGATCCGCTCGCCCTTCTTGCCGGAGATACGGGCCCAGTCGTCCGGGTTGGTGGTGTTGGGCAGGTCCTCGTTCTCCTTGAACTCGTCCACGCACGCCTGGAGGAGGTGGGAGACCCGGATGCCTTTCTGGTCATGGTCGAGGAATGCCTTGATGGCCATTTTCTTGGCCCGGTCCACAATGTTCTGGATCATCGCTCCGGAGTTGAAGTCCTTGAAGTAGAGGACTTCCTTGTCACCGTTGGCATAGGTGACCTCCAGGAAGCGGTTCTCCTCGGTCTCCGCGTACATCTGCTCGACCACCGACTGGATCATGGCGTGAGCGGCGCCGGCCTTGGAGCCGTTGTGCTCCGCGAGATCGTCGGCATGGAGCGGGAGCGTGGCCGTGAGGTACTTGGCGAAGATGTCCCGCGCCGCCTCGGCGTCCGGGCGCTCGATCTTGATCTTCACATCGAGACGGCCCGGCCGGAGGATCGCGGGATCGATCATGTCCTCACGGTTGGAGGCACCGATGACGATCACGTTCTCCAGGCCCTCGACGCCGTCGATCTCCGCGAGCAGCTGGGGGACGATGGTGTTCTCCACGTCCGAGCTGACCCCGGAGCCGCGGGTGCGGAAGAGGGACTCCATCTCATCGAAGAAGACGATGACGGGGGTGCCCTCGCTCGCCTTCTCCCGGGCCCGCTGGAAGACCAGGCGGATATGCCGCTCGGTCTCGCCGACGTACTTGTTGAGCAGCTCGGGGCCCTTGATGTTCAGGAAGTAGCTCTTGCCGGCGGGCTGGCCGGTGACCTCGGCCACCTTCTTGGCGAGGGAGTTGGCCACGGCCTTGGCGATCAGTGTCTTGCCGCAGCCGGGCGGACCGTAGAGCAGGATGCCCTTGGGCGGGCGCAGCTCGTGTTCCTTGAAGAGGTCGGGGTGGAGATAGGGCAGCTCGACCGCGTCGCGGATGAGCTCGATCTGATCCCCGAGGCCGCCGATCTTCTCGTAGTCGACATCGGGGACCTCCTCCAGAACGAGTTCCTCGACCTCGCTCTTGGGGACGACCTCGTAGACATAGCCGGAGCGGGGTTCGAGGAGGAGGGCGTCGCCGGGCCTGATGACGGTGTTCAGCAGGGGTTCGGCGAGGCGGACGACACGCTCCTCGTCGGTGTGGCCGACGACCAGGGCGCGCTCGCCGTCCTCCAGGATCTCCTTGAGGGTGACGATGTCCCCGGCGCGCTCGAAGGCCATGGCCTCGACCACATTGAGTGCCTCGTTGAGCATGACTTCCTGGCCGCGGCGCAGTTCGTCGGGCTCGACGCTGGGGCTGACATTGACCCTGAGCTTGCGGCCTCCCGTGAAGATGTCGCAGGTGCCGTCCTCGTTGGCGTGCAGGAAGACACCGAAGCCGGCGGGGGGCTGGGCGAGGCGGTCGACTTCCTCCTTGAGGGCCACGATCTGGTCGCGGGCCTCACGGAGTGTGTTCGCGAGTCGTTCGTTCTGTGCGGACACGCCGGCCAGGTTGGTCTGAAGCTCGACGATGCGCTCTTCGAGAATCCTCGTATGGCGCGGAGAGTCGGCGAGCTTGCGGCGCAGGACGGCGATCTCCTGCTCCAGGTAGGCGACCTGGCCGGCGGGGTCTTCGGACCCCCGCCCCGGCCGGATGCCGCGGTTGATGTCGTCGTCGTGGGCTGCCACGGTCCTCACCTCCTCCAAGGGGAGCTGGACGCTTTCTGACCCTACCTGGGTGGGTGGTGATTGAAACCCCTAGATCAGAAAGACAATGGGGGTGTGTCCGATCTTCACCCTTGCGCTCTCCCTCACGCCAGGGGAATACCCACCCAGCAACATCGGAAAGCGGGCGGTTGTAAGGTCGAAGTGTTCAACACCCGTCAGGGCTGGCACGACTTGCTTGGGAGCGGGTCGGCACGGTCAGGCCCCGCGCAGGAAACGGCAGGAGAGATGAGCGTGCAGCACGAGGCCCCGTCCGACGGTGCGGCCGAGGACCTGGAGGTCTGGATCGACCAGGACCTCTGCACCGGGGACGGCATCTGCGCGCAGTACGCCCCGGATGTGTTCGAGCTGGACATCGACGGTCTGGCGTATGTGAAGAGCCCGGAGGACGAGCTGTTGCAGGATCCGGGGGCGACCACACGGGTCCCGCTGCCCCTGCTGCGGGATGTGGTGGACTCGGCGAAGGAGTGTCCGGGCGACTGTATCCATGTACGGCGGGTTTCGGACAGGGTCGAGGTGTACGGCCCGGACGCCGGGTAGGGCCGCCGGCCGGAGATCACGGGCCCGGGAGGGCCCGTCGGTCACAGCGCGCGGGAGGGCTCGTCGGCGCTGCGGACGAAGGTGCCGTCCTGCCAGCTCCAGTGCGCCTTCTCCTCCTGGTCGGGGCAGCAACGGGGGACCTCGGGGGACGAGTAGCCGAGCAGCGTCGCGGTGACGGCTCCGTCGCGCACGGCGAGCTGCCGGGCGGTGAGCCCGAGGTCGGGGGCGAGCAGGGTCGCGACGACCCGGGGGGCGCCGTCACGGCCGGTGGTCAGGACATAGACACCGGTGGGCGGGGTGCCGGAGCCCGCGTCACAGCGGGCGGCGACCACCGTCTCGGGGGCGCCGTCGCCGTCGATGTCCCCGGTGGCCCGGTCGGTCATCACGCTGGTGATCTGCCCGCAGTCCAGGGGCAGGGTCACCCGGGCGGGATCGGGCGCCGCGGTGGTCCGGGGCGCCGGACCGGGCCGTGGCGCGGTGGCCGTGGCGGGGTCGGGCTGGAGCAGTCCGGCGAGGGCGACGACCGCCGCGGTGGCGGTGGCGATGGTGATCCAGTGCGCGGGGCGGGTCCGGGTGTGTGCGAGGTCCGGGGCGTCGGCGGGCTGCACGGGTGGGGATCTCCTGGGACAGGTGTGGCCTGTGGGTGGCTGCCGGGCGGGAGATCTGCATCGTGCCACAGCTCGCGGGTGCGGGGAGCCGCCGGAGCGGCCCTTCCGTGTCAGGGTTGTGTAACCGTCGGTGAGTGAACGTACGGACGCCGCCGTCGAGTTCCCCCCAGGGTGGGGGAAGTCGGCGGCGGCGTCCAGGTGTTGCGCGGGCCCCGGTGGCGGTCACGGTACCGGTGACGGTCGTGGCCCCGTCCCGGGGCGGGGTGTTCAGCTGCTCTTGTTGGGGCCTTCGTAGTCGTCGCCGTAGGCGCCCTTGGCGGGGCGGCGGCGGCGCATGGGCGGCTCCACCCCGTCGGCGAGACGGCGGGCGGTGACGAGGAAGCCGGTGTGCCCGATCATGCGGTGATCGGGGCGGACGGCGAGTCCCTCGACATGCCAGTTACGGATCATGGATTCCCACGGCTGCGGCTCGGCGAAGCAGCCGATCTCGCGGATGGACTCCACGGTCCGGGCGAGCTGGGTGGTGGTGGCCACGTAGCAGCAGAGGATGCCGCCGGGGACGAGCGCCTTGGAGACGGCGTCCAGGCACTCCCAGGGGGCGAGCATGTCGAGGATGACCCGGTCGACCTCGGTGTCGCTCAGATTGTCCTGGAGATCGCCGACGGTGAGCTGCCAGGCCGGGTGGGGGCCGCCGAAGTAGCGCTCCACATTCTGCTGGGCGATCTCGGCGAAGTCGGCGCGGCGCTCGTAGGAGTGGAGCATGCCGTGGTCACCGATGGCGCGCAGCAGGAAGGCGCTGAGGGAGCCGGAACCCACTCCCGCCTCGACCACGCGGGCGCCCGCGAAGATGTCGGCGAAGGCCAGGATCTGCCCCGCGTCCTTGGGGTAGACCACGGCGGCGCCGCGGGGCATGGACAGGACGTAGTCGGGGAGCAGGGGGCGCAGCGCGAGGTAGGCGACGTTTCCCGTGGTTCGGACAACACTGCCCTCGGGGGAGCCGATCAGCTCGTCGTGCGGGAAGGAACCCTTGTGGGTGTGGAAGTTCTTCCCGGCTTCGAGCGTGAACGTGTAGTGGCGTCCCTTGGGGTCGGTGAGCTGGACCTGGTCCCCGACCTTGAAGGGCCCGCGTCGGCGGGCGGCACCGGTCGGTTCGGACATGTGACCAGGGTACCGGGCGTGGGGGCGGGGTGTGGACGTGGGCGGTCCGGGTGGGCGGGGACCAGGGCCGGGACCGGACCGGGGCCGGGTCGCGGGGGCCGGGGCGGCGGCCCGCCCGGTCAGTGGTGGTGGCGGGCCATGGCGTCCACGAAGGCCTTCTCGACATCGGCGGTGGCGAGGACGCCGAAGATCTCCCCGGTCTTCTCGATCACGAGGTATTCGGTGGCGGGCGAGGAGCGCAGCCGGTCGAGGAGGGCCTCGCCGGCGAGGTCCGCGGGGACCCGCATGCCGTCGGTGAGGTCCTGGGCGAGCCCGCTGACCGCGACCCAGGGGCGGCGGTGCTCGGGGACGGAGACGATGGCCGTCTCGCGGACCAGGCCGGTGGGCTCGCCCTGTCCGTCGACCACGACCAGGGCACGGGCTCCCGCCTCGTTGGCCCGGCGCAGCGCCTCGGAGAGGGGGGTGTCGCCCTGGACGGGGACGGCCCGCCGGGTGAGGGTGCGGGCGGCGAGGTCGGGGAGGTGCTCGCGCAGCCGGGCCATGCGGAGGCTGTTTCCGGCGCCGGTCCAGATGATGGCGGCGAGGATGGCGGCGAGCAGCGCGTCGGTGACGGTCTCGGTGCCGCCGATGTCCTGGGCGGGGTTGCCGAGGGCGCCGGTGTGGGTGAGGAGGGGGAGGCCGATGAGGACGGCGATGGCGAGGCCGCGGCCGACCCAGGCGGCGGCGACGGTGCCGGTCATGGGGTTGCCGGTGATCTTCCAGACGACGGCGCGGAGCATTCTGCCGCCGTCGAGCGGGAGGCCGGGCAGCAGATTGAAGGCGGCGACGATCAGGTTGGAGATCATCAGCCCGGCGAGCAGGACACCGGGGACGGTGCCCGGCTCGACCGCCTGCATGCCGAGGTAGAAGACGCCGGCGAGGACGAGGGAGAGCAGCGGCCCGACGAAGGCGAGGATGAACTCGCGGCCGGGGGTCTCGCTCTCCTTCTCGATCTCGGAGACCCCGCCGAAGAACTGGAGCTGGATACGGCGTACGGGGAGCTTGAACCGGAGGGCGGCGACCGTGTGGGCCAGCTCGTGGACGAGGACGGAGGCGTAGAAGGCGACGGCGAAGAAGAGGGAGACGAGATAGCGGAGATTGCCCAGCTCCGGCAGGACCCGGTCGAGCTGGCCGCCGAAGACCCAGGTGATCAGGGCCGCGACGAGGAACCAGCTGGGGGCGACGTAGACGGGGACACCGAAGGGGCGGCCCATGAGGATGCCGCCGCCGGGCCCGTCGGGGCGTTTGCGTCCGGGGTCGGGGCCCTGGTGACCCTGGGGGTCGCTTCCCTGGGCCTCGGCGCGGGCGCGCTCGTCTCGTGTGCCGTCCTCGTTCACGGGTTCCCTTCGGGGTGCGGGGGGTGCGCTGTCCTCTTCCGTCGATGGTATTGCGCTCGCTGTCAGTGGCGGGCCGTAGGGTCGTGGTCATGAGTACGGGTGAAGGGGTGGCGACGGGCACGCCGCCGGCGTCGTTGTCGCCGTCGCGGGCGAGCGACTTTATGCGGTGTCCGCTTCTGTATCGGTTTCGGGTGATCGACCGGCTGCCGGAGCAGCCGAGCCCCGCCGCGACCCGGGGCACGCTGGTGCACGCGGTCCTGGAGCGGCTCTTCGACGTACCCGCGGCGGAGCGCACGGCGAGCAGGGCGCGGTCGCTGGTGCCGGGCCAGTGGGACCGGCTGCTGGCGGAGCGTCCGGAGCTGGCCGGGCTGTTCGGCCCGGACGACAGCACGGCCGGGAGCACGGCCGGGAGCGGCGGCGACCGGCTCGCGGGGTGGCTCGCGGAGGCGGAGTCGCTGGTGGAGCGGTGGTTCTCGCTGGAGGATCCGACCCGCCTGGAGCCGGCCGAGCGGGAGATGTTCGTGGAGGTGGATCTGGCGTCGGGGCTGCGGCTGCGGGGCGTGATCGACCGGGTGGACGTGGCCCCGACGGGCGAGGTCCGGATCGTCGACTACAAGACGGGGAAGGCGCCGCGTCCGGAGTACAGCGAGGGCGCGCTCTTCCAGATGCACTTCTACGCGCTGGTGATCTGGCGGCTGAAGGGGGTCGTGCCGCGCCGGTTGCAGCTGGTCTATCTGGGGAGCGGCGATGTGCTGACGTACGACCCGGTGCCGGCGGATCTGGAGCGCGTGGAGCGGAAGCTGCTGGCGCTCTGGGAGGCGATCCGGCATGCGACGGAGACGGGCGACTGGCGGCCCCGGCCGACCAAGCTGTGCGGCTGGTGCGACCACCAGGCGGTCTGTCCGGAGTTCGGGGGGACACCGCCGGTCTATCCGCTGCCGGTGGTGGCCGGGGGCGGGCCCGCCCCCGGGGAGTGATCGTTTCCCGGTTTCCCCGGCCGACGGCGGCCCGGGGGATCAGGGCAGAATGGGGGGCGACCGACTGTGAGGAGTTGCCCGTGGCCATCCGCGTTCTGCTGGTCGATGACCAGCCGTTGCTGCGTACCGGTTTCCGCATGATCCTGGAGGCCGAGCAGGACATCGCGGTCGTCGGGGAGGCCGGGGACGGCCTTCAGGCGCTGGACCAGGTGCGGGCGCTCCAGCCCGATGTGGTGCTGATGGACATCCGGATGCCCCGGATGGACGGCGTGGAGGCGACCCGCCAGATCACCGGCCCGGAGCGGGACGGCCCGGCGAAGGTGCTGGTGCTGACGACCTTCGATCTGGACGAGTACGTGGTGGAGGCGCTGCGCGCGGGGGCGAGCGGGTTTCTGCTGAAGGACGCCCCGGCGCATGAGCTGGTGCAGGCGATCCGGGTGGTGGCGGCGGGCGAGGCGATGCTCGCCCCGAGCATCACCCGGCGGCTGCTGGACAAGTACGCGGGGCATCTGCCGTCGGGCGAGGAGCCCGTGCCGGACACCCTGCACACCCTCACCGACCGTGAGGTGGAGGTGCTGAAGCTGGTGTCCCGGGGCCTGTCGAACGCGGAGATCGCGGCGGATCTGTTCGTCAGCGAGACCACCGTGAAGACCCATGTGGGCCATGTGCTGACCAAGCTGGGGCTGCGGGACCGCGTCCAGGCGGCGGTGTACGCGTACGAGAGCGGTCTGGTCCGTCCGGGCGGCCAGCAGTAGCCACCCGGCACGGGCCGTACGGCGCTACGACAGCAGCGGCGGTGGTCCCCCTGGGGGATCACCGCCGCCGCTGTCGTTCCGGCCGCTGTCGGGCGGATCAGCGGCGGCTGTTGTTCAGCTCCCAGAGCTGGAGGTCGGAGCTTCCGTTGAGGAGGCGCTCGACGCCGTTGATGCCCTTGCGGGAGGCGACGTACTGCTTGCCCTGCCAGAGCGGGAGGACCGGAACGTCCTCGGCGACGATGTCCTGGAGGCGGGCGAAGGTGTCGTTGGCGGCGGTGCGGTCGGCCTCACGGCGGGACTGCGGTATCAGCTTGAGCGCCTCGGAGTTGGAGTACGGCGAGCCGAGGAAGTTGTCCTTCTCCAGGAAGGGGGCGATGTAGTTGTCCGGGTCCGGGAAGTCGGGGACCCAGCCGAGGCCGTAGACGGCGTAGTCACCGCGCTGTCCGGCGTCCCGGAACTCGTCCCACTCGGCGCTCTTGATGGAGGTCTCGAAGAGCCCGGAGCGGTTGAGCTGATCGCGGATCAGCTCGTACTCCTTGACGTTGTACCGGTCCTCCGCGAAGTGGAGGGTGAGCTTCACCGGGGTGGTGATGTTGGCCTTCGCCAGGAGGTTCTTGGCCCGCTTGAGGTCCGGGTCGCCGTACTTGTTGTAGAAGGCGTTCTTGTGGGCGCCGATGCTGGCCGGGATGAGCGAGTAGAGCGGCTCGGCGGTGGCGCTGTAGACCTGTCCGGCGATCTGGCCCCGGTCGATGAGGGTGGCCATGGCCTGGCGGACGGCCTTGTCACGGACCGAGGGGTGGTCGGTGTTGAAGGCCAGGTACTGGATGGAGAGTCCGGGCAGCTCGGTGAGCTGGATGTCCTTGTTCGGGTTGTCCAGCATCCCCTTGATCTGGGCGGCGGACATCTCCCGGGTGGCGATGTCGATGTCGCCCTTCTCCAGCGCCTTGGTCATGGCCCCGGAGTCGTCGAACATCCGCAGTTCGATCTTGTCGTTCTGGAGCTTGACGTCCCCGGTGTACGACGCGTTCCGGCTGAAGACGACCTTGGTGACCCGGCCGTTCTCGGTCTCGGCCTTCATGGTGTACGGGCCGGAGCCGTCGACCTCGAAGCCGTCGCGGAGCTTCTTGCCGTCGTACTTCTTCTTGCTGACGATGGCGGCGGCCGGGGTGGAGAGCTTGAACGGGAAGGTCGCGTCCGGGGTCTTCAGATGGAAGACGATCTCGCGCTCGTTCTTCACCTCGACGGCGTCGATGTTCGTCAGCAGGGCGGCGGCACCGTTGGGGTTCTTGATGTCGAGGATGCGCTCGATGGAGAACCTGACGTCCTCGGCGGTGACCTCGGTGCCGTCGGAGAACTTCAGCCCGTCGCGGATCTTGCACCGGTAGCTCTGGGAGGCGTTGTCGGTGAATTCGCAGGACTGGGCCGCGTCGGGGACGGGGGCGCCACCGCCCCGGGGGGCGTGCATCAGCGTCTGGAGGGTCTGGCGGAGGACGTTCCAGGAGCCGGTGTCATAGGCGAACGCCGGGTCGAGGGGCGCGGGGCCCTGCTTGTTGGCGACGATCTGGTCCGTGGTGCCCACGACCATGGCGTCGCCGCCGCCGCTGCCGCTGTCCGTCGCGCCGCAGGCGACGAGGACGGGGGCGAGCAGGCCCACCACGGCCGGCACCACCAGAGTCTTACGGTTCATCCTGGACGTTCTCCTCATCCGGCACCGGGATTTCAGGCTGTACGGGAGGCTCCGCCGCTGCCGTGGGGGGTGGTCCGGTGGGACCGGTGGGGCAGGGCGGTCGGCCCTGTTCACGGCGGCTGTACGACCGAGGGGCGCGTCGGGGTGCGGCGAAGACCCGCGATGACACTAGTCGGCGTGCGGCGGAGGCTTTCACCGGGCCGTTCGGGGGGTGTATTCGCTGGGTGATCGGCCGTATCGACAAGTGGATGGCGCGCTCGGAGAACGTTTCGTACAGCACCCTATGAATGCGGACACAACCCCCCTCCCGGGGTGATCCACCAGGGCCGGAGCGTCCGGGGAATGGACCGGCCGGGAGGGGGCGCGGTGATGAAAGTCACGCGGGGGATCCACCGGAAGCGACCGGATCCGCGCAGTTCAGGCCGGTGCGGGAGGTCTCGTCGGCCATCCGGGCCACCCGGCGATGCGGGCGGCCGGTGGGGTCGGGCGGTGGCGCGCTGGGGTCAGGCGTCCGGGGCGACCAGGGCGCGCAGCACCCCGAGGTCGACCTCTTCGAGGGAGCGGACGACCAGCCGGCCCTCGGCGGGGGTGATGGGCGATACGGAGGGCACGGCCACCACCCGGCACCCGGCGGCCTCGGCGGAGGCGACCCCGGTGGCGGTGTCCTCGACCACGGCACAGCGGGCGGGGTCGGCGCCGAGCCGGTGGGCGGCGAGGAGATAGGGGTCGGGGTGGGGCTTGGTACGGGGCACCTCGTCACCGGCGACCGAGAAGGCGAAGTTCCCGGGGCCGAGGGAGGCGAGGATCCGGTCGATGATCCGCCGGTGGGAGGCGGAGACCAGGGCGGTGGGGACGCGGTGGGCGGAGAGTTCGGCGAGGAGTTCCGCGGCGCCGGGCATCAGCGGGACACCTCGGGCGATCCGGGCCTCGAAGCGGTCGTTGAGCAGCACGGTCAGCTCGGGCAGGGTGATGGCGGCGCCGGTGGCCTCGATGAGGTATCCGGCGCTGCGGCTCATGGGGCCGCCGACCACGATGTCGCGCCAGGACTCGTCCAGCCGGTGCCCGAGGTCGGCGAAGACCTCCACCTCGGCGTCCCACCAGAAGCCCTCGGTGTCCACGAGGGTGCCGTCCATGTCCAGGAGGACGGCCTGGAGGCCGGGGGTGGTGTGCGCCGGGCGCCCGGGGCGGTCCTCCTCGATGGGGACGGCACGGGTCAGGGACGCGGGGACCGTGCTGGTCATCGGCACACCTCCGGAAGGGACGAGAAGGCCGGCCCCCTTTCCCGTGGGTGCTCCCGGGGCAGGCGACCGGCCTGTGCTGGACCGACCAGTGTACGACGGGTGCGGCGCGGGTGCCTTCCGGGACGGATGGGCCCCCGATGGGCCCCGCGGGGGCGGGCGGGCCCGCCCCCGGCACACGGATGCCCGGCCGCCCCGGAGTAGGGACGGCCGGGCACCCGGGGGTGGCCGTTCGGTCACCGTGCGTTGAAGTACTTCGCCTCCGGGTGGTGGATCACGATGGCGTCGGTGGACTGCTCGGGGTGGAGCTGGAACTCCTCGGAGAGCTGGACCCCGATGCGCTCCGGCCGCAGCAGGTCGGCGATCTTGGCGCGGTCCTCCAGATCGGGGCAGGCCCCGTACCCCAGCGAGAAGCGCGCCCCCCGGTACTTGAGGGCGAACATGTCCTCCACCTCCGAGGGGTCCTCCCCCGCGAAGCCGAGTTCGGAGCGGACCCGGGCGTGCCAGTACTCGGCGAGGGCCTCGGCGAGCTGCACGGAGAGGCCGTGGAGTTCGAGGTAGTCGCGGTAGGAGTCGGAGGCGAACAGCTCGGCGGTGGCCTCGCCGATCCGGGAGCCGACGGTGACCACCTGGAGGCCGACGACATCGGTCTCGCCGGACTCCTCGGGGCGGAAGAAGTCGGCGAGGCAGAGGCGCCGCCCCCGGCGCTGCCGGGGGAAGGAGAAGCGGGTGCGCTCGGTGCCGTCCTCGTTGAGGAGGATCAGGTCGTCGCCCTTGGAGACACAGGGGAAGTAGCCGTAGACGACGGCGGCTTCGAGCAGGCCGCCGGTGTGCAGGCGGTCGAGCCAGCCGCGCAGCCGGGGCCGTCCCTCGGTCTCCACGAGTTCGGCGTAGTCGGGGCCGTCGCCCGCGCGGTTCTGCTTCAGTCCCCACTGCCCCTTGAAGAGGGCGCCCTCGTCCAGCCAGGAGGCGTACTCCTTGAGCTGGATGCCCTTGACGACCCGGGTGCCCCAGAAGGGGGGCTCGGGGACGGGGTTGTCGATGGACACATCGGAGCGGACGGAGCCCTCGGCGGGGTCGGGCCGCTCCTCGGTCACGGCGGTGGCGGCGGGGCGCACCCGGCGCTGCTTCAGCTCGGGCAGGGTGGCGCCGGGGACACCGCGCTTGACGGCGATGAGGGCGTCCATGAGGCGCAGTCCCTCGAAGGCGTCGCGGGCGTAGCGGACCTCGCCCTCGTAGATCTCGTGGAGGTCCTGTTCGACATAGGCCCGGGTGAGGGCGGCGCCGCCGAGGATGACGGGGTAGTCGGCGGCGAGCTTGCGCTGGTTCAGCTCCTGAAGGTTCTCCTTCATGATCACTGTGGACTTCACCAGCAGGCCGGACATGCCGATGACATCGGCGCGGTGTTCCTCGGCGGCCTCCAGGATGGCGGAGACGGGCTGCTTGATGCCGAGGTTGATCACGTTGTAGCCGTTGTTGGAGAGGATGATGTCCACGAGGTTCTTGCCGATGTCGTGGACATCGCCACGCACGGTGGCGAGGACGATGGTGCCCTTGCCGCCGCCGTCCTCGGACTTCTCCATATGGGGTTCGAGATGGGCGACGGCGGTCTTCATCACCTCGGCGGACTGGAGGACGAACGGCAGCTGCATCTGGCCGGAGCCGAACAGCTCACCGACGACCTTCATGCCCTCCAGGAGGGTGTCGTTGACGATGTCGAGGGCGGGGCGCTCCTGGAGGGCTTCCGTCAGATCGGCTTCGAGGCCGTTCTTCTCGCCGTCGATGATGCGCCGGCGCAGCCGCTCCTCCAGGGGCAGCGCGGCCAGCTCCTCGGCCCTGCCCGCCTTGAGGGAGGAGGTGGTGGCGCCCTCGAAGAGCTGCATCAGCTTCTGGAGCGGGTCGTAGCCCTCGGCCCGGCGGTCGTGGATGAGGTCCAGCGCGGTGGTGACCTGCTCCTCGTCGAAGCGGGCGATCGGCAGGATCTTGGAGGCGTGGACGATGGCGGAGTCGAGTCCGGCCTTCACGCACTCGTCGAGGAAGACGGAGTTGAGGAGGATCCGGGCGGCGGGGTTGAGGCCGAAGGAGATATTGGAGAGACCGAGGGTGGTCTGGACATCGGGGTGGCGGCGCTTGAGTTCGCGGATGGCCTCGATGGTGTGGATGCCGTCCCTGCGGGACTCCTCCTGGCCGGTGCAGATGGTGAAGGTGAGGGTGTCGATGAGGATGTCGGACTCATGGATGCCCCAGTTGCCGGTGAGGTCGGCGATCAGGCGTTCGGCGATGGCGACCTTGTGCTCGACGGTACGGGCCTGGCCCTCCTCGTCGATGGTGAGGGCGATCAGGGCGGCGCCGTGTTCCTGGGCGAGCCGGGTGACCTGGGCGAAGCGGGATTCGGGGCCGTCGCCGTCCTCGTAGTTGACGGAGTTGATGACGGCCCGGCCGCCGAGCTTCTCCAGTCCGGCGCGGATGACCGGGACCTCGGTGGAGTCGAGGACGAGGGGGAGGGTGGAGGCGGTGGCGAAGCGGCCGGCCAGCTCCTCCATGTCGGCGACACCGTCCCGGCCCACATAGTCGACGCAGAGGTCGAGCATATGGGCGCCCTCGCGGATCTGGTCGCGGGCCATCTCGACGCAGTCGTCCCAGCGGCCGGCCAGCATGGCCTCGCGGAACTTCTTGGAGCCATTGGCGTTGGTGCGCTCGCCGATGGCCATGTACGCGGTGTCCTGGCGGAACGGGACCGTCTGGTAGAGGGAGGCGGCGCCGGGCTCGGGGCGGGGGTCGCGGGGGGTGGGGGTGAGGCCGCGCACCCGCTCGACCACCTGGCGGAGGTGTTCGGGGGTGGTGCCGCAGCAGCCGCCGATGAGGGAGAGCCCGTACTCGCGGACGAAGGTCTCCTGGGCGTCGGCCAGCTCCTGGGGGCCCAGCGGGTAGTGCGCGCCGTCCTTGCCGAGCACCGGGAGACCGGCGTTGGGCATGCAGGAGAGCGGGATCCGGGAGTGGCGGGCGAGATAGCGCAGATGCTCGCTCATCTCGGCGGGGCCGGTGGCGCAGTTGAGGCCGATGAGGTCGATGCCGAGGGGTTCCAGGGCGGTGAGGGCGGCGCCGATCTCGGAGCCCAGGAGCATGGTGCCGGTGGTCTCGACGGTGACGGAGACGATCAGCGGCAGGGCGAGGCCGGAGGTGTCCAGGGCGCGGCGGGCGCCGAGGACGGCGGCCTTGGTCTGGAGGAGGTCCTGGGTGGTCTCGACGAGGAGGGCGTCGGCGCCGCCCGCGATCAGCCCCTCGGCGTTCTGCTGGAAGGCGTCGCGGAGGACGGTGTACGGGGCGTGGCCGAGGGTGGGGAGCTTGGTCCCGGGGCCGATGGAGCCGAGGACCCAGCGCTGGGCGCCGGTGGTCTCCGTGAAGTGGTCGGCACTCTCACGGGCGATCCGGGCACCGGCCTCGGACAGCTCGAAGACGCGCTCGGGGATGTCGTACTCACCGAGCGCGGAGTGGTTCGCCCCGAAGGTGTTGGTCTCGACGCAGTCGACACCGGCCTCGAAGTAGGCCGCGTGGACGGTCCGGACGATGTCCGGGCGGGTGATGTTGAGGACCTCGTTGCAGCCTTCCAGATTCTGGAAGTCCTCCAGTGTCGGGTCCTGCGCCTGGAGCATGGTGCCCATCGCACCGTCGGCGACGACGACCCGGGTGGCGAGGGCCTCGCGGAGGGCGTCGATCCGGGACCGGTGGTCGGCGGACGGTGCGTGAGAGGTCGGCAGCGTGGCCATGGAAAGTGCTCCCTGGGGTGCGACGGCTGTCGGCTTTGCGGCCTCCGGTGGGAGGGCGCACCGCCCCAGCCTAGCCGGGCATGGCACGGGACGACCCGGGTGTCCCAGCGTGCGGACGCGCGGGGCCTGGGGGTTTCTGTGAACGCCGGGCCGCGAGATACTGCACTCCACACAGACCATGGTCGACATCGACCAATACTGTTCAGCATTGTCGAATCCCAGTGGGGAAGGGTCGATCCGATGGCGAAGAACATCCAGTCGCTGGAGCGCGCGGCGGCGATGCTGCGCCTGCTGGCGGGCGGCGAGCGCCGGCTGGGCCTGTCGGACATCGCCTCCTCGCTGGAGCTCGCCAAGGGCACCGCCCATGGGATCCTGCGCACCCTCCAGGCGGAGGGGTTCGTGGAGCAGGACCCGGTCTCGGGCCGGTATCAGCTGGGGGCGGAGCTGCTGCGGCTGGGCACGGGCTATCTGGACGTGCACGAGCTGCGGGCGCGCGCCCTGGTGTGGACGGACGATCTGGCCCGCTCCAGCGGGGAGAGCGTCCATCTGGGCGTCACCCATCAGCAGGGGGTCCTCGTCGTCCACCATGTCTTCCGCCCGGACGACAGCCGCCAGGTGCTGGAGGTGGGGGCGATGCAGCCGCTGCACTCGACGGCGCTCGGCAAGGTGCTGGCGGCGTACGACCCGGTGGCGCACACGGAGGCGGTCGACGGGGAGCGGGAGGCGTTCACCCCCTGGACGGTGACCGCGCTGGACGCCTTCGAGGAGTCGCTGGCGCTGACCCGGGCCCGGGGCTGGGCCTCCGATGTGGAGGAGACCTGGGACGGGGTGGCGGCGGTGGCCGCCCCCATCCACGACCGGCGGCGGATGCCGGTGGGCGCGGTGGCGATCACGGGGCCGGTGGAGCGGCTGTGCGACGGGCGCGAGCTGCGCTCGGAGCTGGTGTCGTCGGTACGGGAGTGCGCCCGCGCGGTCTCGCGGGACCTGGGCGCGGGCCGCTTCTGAGCCCCCTGGCGCCGCCCCCGGGACTCGGGGGCGGCGCCGTCTTCTCCGACTGTGCGGCGCCGTCTTTTCCTACTTTTCCGGGGCCGCGCGGACCCCGGCGCGCGGGTCCCCCGGCTGCCGGGGTGCCGCACCGGGGAATCGGGGCACTCCGGGCGCATCATCGATAACGATCAGGTTTTCGGTCACACGACCCTTGACGGGGTGTTTACCAGGGGTAAAACTGCCGTTCATCGGTCGGCATTGTCGAACACCTACCGGAAATACCCGCTAGAGTGTGACAAGCGCCAAGGGCCGGCAACGCCCTCACCTGAGGGCGCGGACCACCGGAGTGACCCGGGGTCCGCCTTCCCCTGGACGAAGGACAAAGGAGTCGCGGTGTCCAGCTCCGACATCTTTATCGGCGAGACGATCGGAACGGCTGTTCTGATCCTGCTCGGCGGCGGCGTGGTCGCCGCCGTCAGCCTCAAGAATTCCAAGGCGCGCGGCGCCGGCTGGCTGGCGATCACCTTCGGGTGGGGCTTCGCCGTCATGACGGCCGTCTACATGACCAGTGCCCTGTCCGGCGCGCATCTCAACCCGGCCGTCACCTTCGGCATCGCGATCAAGGACGGGACCTGGGCCAACGTCCCCACCTACTTCGCGGGCCAGCTCCTCGGCGCCATGATCGGCGCCGCTCTGGTCGTCGTCGCCTACTACGGCCAGTTCATGTCGCATCTGCGCGACCCCGAGATCATCGGCGACGACGCCGACAAGCCCATCGAGGGCGCGCACAGCGCCAAGGCCGGTCCGGTCCTCGGCATCTTCTCCACCGGCCCCGAGATCCGGGTCGCCTGGCAGAACCTCGCCACCGAGATCCTCGGCACCACCGTGCTGGTCCTCGCCGTGCTCACCCAGGGCCTCAACGCCGAGGGTCAGGGCCTGAGCACCCTCGGCGCGCTGATCACCGCCTTTGTCGTCGTCGGCCTCGGCCTCTCGCTGGGCGGCCCCACCGGCTACGCCATCAACCCCGCCCGCGACCTCGGGCCCCGTATCGTCCACGCCCTGCTGCCGCTGCCCAACAAGGGCGGCTCCGACTGGGGCTACGCCTGGATTCCCGTCGCCGGCCCGCTGGCCGGTGGCGCACTCGCCGCGGGTATCTACAACCTCGCGTTCGCCTGAGCGGTGATCCGTATGCCGCACAGGTACAGCCGTATCCCGACCGACACCAGCAGGAGCAATCCGTGAGCGACACGCAGAGCACCGGCACCCACGGACACGGTCCGTTCATCGCCGCCATCGACCAGGGCACCACCTCCAGCCGCTGCATCGTCTTCGACAAGGACGGCCGGATCGTCTCGGTCGACCAGAAGGAGCACGAGCAGATCTTCCCGAAGCCGGGCTGGGTCGAGCACAACGCCACCGAGATCTGGGCCAATGTCCAGGAGGTCGTGGCGGGCGCGCTCGACAAGGCCGGCATCACCGGCGCCGACGTCAAGGCGATCGGCATCACCAATCAGCGCGAGACCACGCTGATGTGGGACAAGGCCACCGGTGAGCCCGTCCACAACGCCATCGTCTGGCAGGACACCCGTACCGACGCGCTCTGCAAGGAACTGGGCCGCAATGTCGGGCAGGACCGTTTCCGCCGTGAGACCGGCCTCCCGCTGGCCAGCTACTTCTCCGGCCCGAAGGTCCGCTGGCTGCTCGACAACGTCGAGGGCCTGCGCGAGCGCGCCGAGCGCGGCGAGATCCTCTTCGGCACCATGGACTCCTGGGTCATCTGGAACCTGACCGGCGGAGTCGACGGCGGCGTCCACGTCACCGACGTCACCAACGCCTCCCGCACCATGCTGATGAACCTCCACGGGCTCCACTGGGACGACAAGATCCTCAGCTCCATGGAGATCCCGGCCGAGGTGCTCCCCGAGATCCGCTCCTCCGCCGAGGTCTACGGCATCGCCAAGGGCGGCGTCCTCGACGGCATCCCCGTCGCCTCCGCCCTCGGCGACCAGCAGGCGGCCCTCTTCGGCCAGACCTGCTTCGCGGAGGGCGAGGCCAAGTCCACCTACGGCACCGGCACCTTCATGCTGATGAACACCGGTGGGACGCCCGTCAACTCGTACAACGGACTGCTGACCACCGTCGGCTACCGCATCGGCGACCAGGCCCCGGTCTACGCCCTGGAGGGCTCGATCGCGGTCACCGGCTCGCTGGTGCAGTGGATGCGGGACCAGATGGGCCTGATCAAGTCCGCGGCCGAGATCGAGACCCTCGCCCTCTCGGTCGAGGACAACGGCGGCGCCTACTTCGTCCCGGCCTTCTCCGGCCTCTTCGCCCCGTACTGGCGCTCCGACGCCCGCGGTGTGATCGCCGGACTGACCCGTTACGTCACCAAGGCGCACATCGCCCGTGCCGTACTGGAGGCCACCGCCTGGCAGACCCGCGAGATCACCGACGCCATGACGAAGGACTCCGGCGTCGAGCTGACCGCGCTCAAGGTCGACGGCGGCATGACCTCCAACAACCTGCTGATGCAGACCCTCTCGGACTTCCTCGACGCACCCGTGGTGCGCCCGATGGTCGCCGAGACGACCTGCCTCGGCGCGGCCTACGCCGCCGGTCTGGCCGTCGGTTTCTGGCCGGACACCGACGCGCTGCGCGCCAACTGGCGCCGGGCGGCGGAATGGACCCCGCGCATGGACGCCGACAAGCGCGAGGCCGAGTACAAGGACTGGCTCAAGGCCGTGCAGCGGACCATGAGCTGGATCGACGAGGAAGACTGACGAGGAGCAAGCCACATGACCACCCTGCAGAGCGTTCCCGCCCTCGGGACGCACCCGGCATCCGGCTCCCTCCCGAGCCGTGCCGAGACCCGGGAGCAGCTGTCCAAGGCGACGTACGATCTCCTGGTGATCGGCGGCGGCATCCTGGGCATCTCCACCGCCTGGCACGCGGCACAGTCCGGGCTGCGGGTGGCCCTGGTGGACGCCGGTGACTTCGCCGGCGCCACCTCCTCCGCCTCCTCCAAGCTGCTCCACGGCGGTCTGCGCTACCTCCAGACCGGTGCGGTGAAGCTGGTCGCGGAGAACCACTTCGAGCGCCGTGCGGTCTCCCGGGAGGTGGCCCCCCACCTCTCCAACCCGCTCACCTTCTACCTGCCCGTCTACAAGGGCGGCCCGCACGGCGCCGCCAAGCTCGGCGCGGGCGTCTTCGCCTACTCGGCGCTCTCCGCGTTCGGGGACGGCGTCGGCCATGTCATCAGCGCGGCCAAGGCCCAGCGCGACGTGCCCGAGCTGCGCACCGAGAACCTGAAGGCCGTCGCCGTCTACGGCGACGACCAGATGAACGACGCCCGCATGGCGCTGATGACGGTCCGCGCCGCCGCCGAGGCGGGGGCCACCGTCCTCAACCACGCCGAGGTCACCGGTCTGCGCTTCACCCAGGGCCGGGTCACGGGCGCGGAGCTGAAGGACCGCCTCGACGGGACCGAGTTCGGGGTGGACGCCCGGCTGGTGCTGAACGCCACCGGCCCGTGGGTCGACCACCTGCGCCGGATGGAGGACCCGAAGGCGGCGCCCTCGATCCGGCTGTCCAAGGGCGCGCACCTGGTGCTCAAGCGCACCTCGCCGTGGAAGGCCGCGCTGGCGACCCCGATCGACAAGTACCGCATCACCTTCGCCCTCCCCTGGGAGGACATGCTGCTGCTGGGCACCACGGACGAGGAGTTCGAGGGCGACCCGGCCGAGGTGACCGTCACCGAGAAGGACACCGCCCAGATCCTGGACGAGGCCGCCTTCTCCATCCGGGACCAGCAGCTCTCCCGTGATCTGATCACCTACTCCTTCGCGGGTCTGCGGGTGCTGCCGGGTGGTCCCGGCGACACCTCCAAGGCCAAGCGGGAGACCGTGGTGACCGAGGGCGCGGCGGGCATGCTCTCGGTGGCCGGCGGCAAGTGGACGACCTTCCGCCACATCGGCCGCACCATCATGAACAAGCTGGCGGAGCTGCCCGGACAGCCGCTGGCCGAGGACATGGAGCCCATGTCCCGGCTGCCGAAGAAGGTGCCGCTGCCCGGCATAGCCAACCCGAACGCGGTGGCGCACCGGCTGCTCGTCGACGGCGGTACGCCCGGTCCCCGGATGGCGGCGGACACCGCCCGTCATCTGGCGACCCACTACGGCTCGCTCGCGTTCGACATCGCCCGGCTGGCCAACGACAACCCGGCGCTGGCCGAGCGGATCCACCCGGACGCCCCCGAGATCTGGGCGCAGGTCGTGTACGCGCGCGACCACGAGTGGGCCGAGACCGCCGACGACGTACTGCGCCGCCGGACCACGCTGACCATCCGGGGTCTGGCGACGGACGAGATCCGCGCCTCGGTGGAGGGCCTGCTCCAGGGCAGGGCGTGACCTCGGCCGGAAGGACCGGCGAACGGTAGTGCGGGGCGGCTCCTGAGGGGCCGCCCCACGCTGTACCCTCGGGTCTTTGACGACCGGCGGCGGGGGTACGAGGGGGCGCGGGCATGACGGTCACCGACGAGGCGATCGAGAAGATCAAAGGCATGATCGTCACGGGGGCGCTGCGGCCGGGCGACCGGCTGCCCAAGGAGAGCGAGCTGGCCGCGGAGCTGGGGCTCTCCCGCAACTCCCTGCGGGAGGCGGTCCGGGCGCTGTCACTGATCCGCATCCTGGATGTCCGGCAGGGCGACGGCACCTATGTGACCAGTCTCGATCCCCAGCTGCTGCTGGAGGCGCTGAGCTTTGTGGTGGACTTCCACCGCGACGACACGGTGCTGGAGTTCCTGGCCGTACGCCGGATCCTGGAGCCCGCGGCGACCGCGATGGCGGCGGACCGGATAGCGGAGGCGGAGCTGGACGCGCTCGGCGCGCAGCTGGACGCCCTGGGCGCCGATCCCTCGGTGGAGGAGCTGGTGGCGGCGGATCTGGAGTTCCACCGGCGGATCGTCCAGGCATCGGGGAACTCGGTGCTGTGCTCCCTGCTGGACGGGCTCTCGGGGCCGACGACCCGGGCCCGGGTGTGGCGGGGGCTGACCCAGGAGTCCGCGGTGAGCAGGACGATCCTGGAGCACCGGGCGATCCTGGCGGCGCTGCGGGACCGGGACGGGGAGGCGGCGCGCTCCTGGGCGACGGTGCATGTGGCGAGCGTGGAGCACTGGCTGCGGTCGACGCTCTAGCAGGGAGTCCGGGGCCGGAGCGACCCGCTCCGGCCCCGGTCCCGCTCTAGTCCTGCCGCCGTCCTAGTCCTGCCGCTCCCCGCTGGCATAGCGGGAGATGACCAGGGCGACGATGATGATGGCCCCGTTGAGGAACTGGTTCCACAGGGCCGGGACACCGCCGAGGGTCATCACATTGACGACCAGCTGGAGGGTGAGGACCCCGGTGAGCGCGCCGAAGAGGGTGCCCCGGCCGCCCTTGAGGCTGATCCCGCCGATGACGGCGGCGGCGAAGACCTGGAAGATCCAGCCATTGCCCTGGGTGGCGGCGACCGAGCCGTAGTGGCCGGTGTAGAGGATCCCCGCGAAGGCGGCGAGCAGCCCCGCCAGGGCGAGGACGATCCAGGTGATCCGGTCGGTGCGGATACCGGCGGCCCGCGCGGCCTCGGGGTTGCCGCCGATCGCGTACAGCGCCCGACCGTGGCGGTGCCAGGCGAGGGCCGCGCCGCCGACGGCGAAGAGGGTGAGACAGACCCAGACGGCGGCGGGCGCGCCCAGCCAGTCGGTCTTCCCGAGATAGCGGAAGGACTCGGGCACCTCGGTGATGGACTTGCCCTCGGTGATACCGATGTGGAGCCCCCGGAGCATGGTGAGCATGCCGAGGGTGGCGATGAAGCCGTTGACCCGCAGCCGCAGGACGAGGAAGCCGTTGACGGCGCCGATGGCGGCCCCGGCGAGCAGACAGACGGGGACGGCGGTCCAGGTGGGCAGAGCCTCCAGACCCGCGAAGCGGCCCCCTTCGGCGGGCAGCACCAGCCACATGGCGAGGACGGGCGCGATCCCGATGGTGGATTCCAGCGAGAGGTCCATCCGTCCGCAGATCAGGACGAGGGCCTGGCCGAGGACGAGCAGGCTGAGTTCGGAGGACTGCTGGACGACGCTGATGAGATTGCCGGAGGTGAGGAAGACCGGCGAGACGATGAAGCCGATCACCATCAGCACGAGGATCACGGGTACCAGGGACAGATCGCTCCAGCGGACCAGGGCGAGGCGCGGGGCGGGCGAGGGCTTCGGCGCGGGACGGGTACCCGCGGTGTCGGTCATCGCGGCTCCTGAGGAGAGGGCGGCTCGGGCCGCGTAACCGGAGGCTTCGCCTGTGCGGGTGGTGGCTCCACTGGTGTCGCGCCCTCCATCGCGGCGACCAGCTCCCCGTCCCGCCATCCGGCACCGAAGCGGGCGACCACCCGGCCGTGGAAGAGGGCGAGGACCCGGTCGCAGACCCGCAGATCGTCGAGTTCGTCGGAGACCACGACCGCTCCCCCGCCGCCGTCGGCGAACCGCCGCACCACGGTGAGCAGCGCCTCCTTGGAGGTGACATCGACCCCGGCGGTGGGCCGCAGGGCGATCAGGGCGCGGGGCTCCCGGGCGAGCGCGCGGGCCACCACGACCTTCTGCTGATTGCCGCCGGACAGCTCGGCGACATCCTGCCCCGGCCCCTCGGTCCTGATGTCCAGTGAGTCGATCATCGTCCGGGCGAACGCCCGCGCCCGGGAGGGCAGCACCAGACCCCAGGGCCCGAGCCGTCCGGCGACGGTGAGGGTGGCGTTCTCGGCGACGCTGCGCCCGGGGACGAGACCCTGGCGGTGGCGGTCCTCGGGGACACAGCCGATCCCGGCGTCGAGGGCGTCGGGCACCCGCCCCGGGCACACCTGACGGCCGTCGACGGTGATCCGCCCGCCGGTGGGGGTGCGCAGCCCGGCGAGGGTCTCCCCCAGGGCGATGGAGCCGGAGGCGGCCGATCCGGCGACTCCCACCACCTCCCCGGGGTGGACGGCGAGGTCCAGGGGCCCGTACACACCGCCGATGGCGAGTCCTTCGGCCCGCAGTACGGGGGCGGCGGCCGGGCGGCGGATGCCCCGGGCGGGCCGGTGGGCGGGGGCGGTGCCGGTGTCCCCGGTCATCGCGGCGACGAGGTCACCCCGGCCGAGTCCGGCGACGGGGGCGGTCAGGACATGCCGGGCGTCGCGGTAGACGGTGACGGTGGTGCACAGCTCGTACACCTCCTGGAGGTGGTGGGAGATGAAGAGGAACGCCACCCCCCGGGCGGCGAGTTCCCGCAGCCGGGTGAAGAGCCGGGCGATCCCGGGGGCGTCGAGGCGGGCGGTGGGCTCGTCCAGGACGATCAGCCGGGCGCCGAAGGAGAGGGCGCGCGCGATCTCCACGAACTGGCGCTGCTCGACGGTGAGGTCCCGGACCCTGGTACGGGGGTCGACGGTGACTCCATAGGCGCCGAGGAGTTCGGTGGCCCGCCGGCGCAGCCGCCGCCAGCCGATGAGGGGGCGGCCGGGTTCATAGCGGCCGAGGAAGAGGTTCTCCGCGACGGTCAGGTCGGGGACGGTCATCGGCCGCTGGTGGACACAGGCGACCCGGGCGCGCCAGGCGGCGTGGTCGCCCGGGGCGGGGGCGGGTTCCCCGGCGAAGGTGACGGTGCCCGCGTCGGGGCGGTGCAGCCCGGTGACGACGCCGACGAGGGTGGACTTCCCGGCGCCGTTGCGGCCGACGAGCGCATGGGACTCGCCGGGGGCGACGGTGAGGTGGACGCCGTCCAGGGCCACGGTGGGTCCGAAGCGTTTGACGATCCCTTCCGCGTGGACGGCGGCGGGCGGCGACACCGGCGCCGACACCGGCGCCGATACGGAAAGGCCGGGCACGGTGGCGGGCGCGGCGGTGGCAGGGCCCGGGGCAGCGGCGGCGGGGTCGGACCCGGGAGTGGCAGGGCCGGTCATGGGCGTCCCTTCTCCTCCAGCTGGTTGGCCCACAGCCGGGGGTCGTCCACGTTCTTCCGGGTGACGAGCGGCGCCGGAAGCTGGTCCTCCAGCCCGCCCGGGATCCGCACGATGGTGGAGCCGTGGTCGGTCGGCCCGGGGCGGAATGTCTTCCCGTCGAGGGCCGCCCGCGCGTAGAACAGCGCGTACTTCGCATACAGATCGGCGGGCTGGGAGACCGTGGCGTCGATCTTCCCGGAGCGGATGGCGTCCAGCTCCTCGGGGATGCCGTCGTTGGAGACGATGGTGATGTGACCGGCGGAACCGGGCGGCTCGATCAGCCCCTTCCGTTCGAGGAGGGCCAGGGTGGGCTGGAGGAAGACCCCGCCCGCCTGCATATAGACACCGTCGAGGTCCGGATGGGCGGCGAGGGTGGCCTGGAGCTTGGCGGAGGCCACATCGCCCTTCCAGTCGGTGGCCAGCTCGAAGACCCGGATCCGGGGGTACCTCTCGGTCATGCACTGCTTGAACGCCTCGGAGCGGTCGCGTCCGTTGATGGAGGAGAGATCGCCCTGGAGCTCGGCGACCTTGCCCCTGCCGCCGAGCCGCTCGCCGAGGAACCGGCAGGCCTTCTCCCCGTAGGCGCGGTTGTCGGCGCGGACGACCATATAGACCTTCCCCCGGTCGGGGCGGGTGTCCACACTGACCACGGGGATCTTCCGCTCCTCCAGGGTGCGCAGCGACTCGGCGACGGCCCCGGTGTCCTGCGGGGCCATCACCACGGCCCGGGCGCCCTGGTCGGTGAAGGCCCGGACATGGGCGACCAGCCGGGAGATGTCGTTCTGGGAGTTGGTCAGGGGCAGCGCGGCGGGTCCGTCGTCCCGGACACCCTTCTCGATGTACTGCTGGTACGAGTTCCAGAAGTCGCTGTCGCTGCGCGGGAGGTCGATGCCCACCCGGGCCGCCCCGTCCCCGCCGTCGCCGGACTCCCGGTTGCAGCCGGTGAGGACGGTGGCCGCGAGGAGCACGGCGCAGCCGGCGGCCATGGTCGTACGCACTCTCATCTGTCCCGTCCTTGTCTCATCGGATGCGGTGTGCGGTGGGCCGTACGGGCTCTGTACGCCTGCACGGATGCCGGGGCTCGGGCGCTCAGGCGCTCAGGCGCTCAGGCAGGGCGCCGGACCCGCAGCCCCTGCATGCCGCCGTCGACCGCGAGGGCGGTGCCGGTGACGGCCGCCGCGGCGGGTCCCGCCAGATAGACGACGGCCGCCGCCACCTCCTCCGCGCGGACCAGCCGCCCGGTGGGCTGGCGGGCCTCCAGCGCGGCCCGTTCGGCGGCGGGGTCGTCGGCCGCGTCGAGCAGCCGGGCGATCCACGGGGTGTCCGCGGTGCCGGGGTTGACGCAGTTGACCCGGATGCCCTCGTGGACATGGTCGGCGGCCATGGCGAGGGTGAGCGCCAGCACCGCCCCCTTGCTGGCGCTGTAGAGGGCCCGCTGCGGCAGTCCGGCGGTGGCGGCGATGGAGCAGGTGTGGGTGATGGAGACCGCGCCGGGGCGCTCGGTCGCGGCGGCCCGCAGATGCGGCAGGGCGTGCCGAGCGACCCGTACCATGCCCAGCAGATTGATGTCGAGGACCCGCCGCCACTCCTCGTCGTCGTTGTCGGCGACGGTGCCGATGGCGCCGACCCCCGCGTTGGAGACCACGGTGTGCAGCCCCCCGAAGGCGGCGGCGGTACGGTCCACGGCGATCCGGACGGCGTCGTCGTCGGTGACATCGGCGGTGAGGGCGAGGGTGCCGTCCGGGGCGCCGGAGATGTCCCGGTCCAGGACGGCGACCCGGGCCCCGGACCGGGTGAGCAGCCGGGCGACGGCCGCGCCGATCCCGGAGGCCCCTCCGGTGACCAGGGCGGCGAGTCCGGTGAGATCCTGGGTGCCCGTCATGGGGCGACCTCCTTCGCGGCCCGGCGGGCCCGCCAGACGGGCCCTTCGGGGAAGCGGTGGGCGGCGATCGACTCGGGGAGCATCCGGGCGGAGAAGCCGGGGGCCCGGGGGGCGACATAGCGGCCCCGGGTGAGGACCACCGGGTCGGTGAAGTGCTCATGGAGATGGTCGACGTACTCGATGACCCGGTCCTCCCAGCTGCCGGAGACGGCGACATAGTCGAACATCGCGAGGTGCTGGACGAGTTCGCAGAGGCCGACCCCGCCCGCGTGCGGACAGACCGGTACGCCGTACTTGGCGGCGAGCAGCAGGATCGCCAGATTCTCGTTGACCCCGGCGACCCGGGCGGCGTCGATCTGGACGAAGTCGACCGCCCCGGCCTGGAGGAGCTGTTTGAAGACGACCCGGTTGGCGATGTGTTCGCCGGTGGCGACCTTCACGGGCTGGCCGCGGCGGACGGCGGCATGGCCGAGGATGTCGTCGGGGCTGGTGGGCTCCTCGATCCAGTGCGGCCGGTACGGGGCGAGGGCGGTCATCCAGCGGACGGCGTCCGCCACGTCCCAGCGCTGATTGGCGTCGACGGCGATCCGGACGGTGGGTCCGACGGCGTCCCGGGCGAGCCGCAGCCGCCGGACGTCGTCGTCGATGTCGCCGCCGACCTTCAGCTTGATCTGGTCGAATCCCTCGGCGACGGCCTCCTTGGAGAGGCGTACGAGCTTCTCGTCGCTGTAGCCGATCCAGCCGGGGGATGTGGTGTAGGCGGGGTATCCGTGGGCGCGCAGCCGGGCGGCGCGCTCGGCCCGGCCCGGCTGGGCGGCGCGCAGGATGGCGAGGGCCTCGTCGCGGGTGAGGGCATCGGTGAGATAGCGGAAGTCGACCAGGGAGACCAGTTCCTCGGGCTCCATCGCGGCGAGGAACTCCCAGACGGGCAGCCCGGCGTGGCGGGCGGCGAGGTCCCAGGCGGCGTTGACGACGGCGCCCGCCGCCATGTGGATCACGCCTTTCTCGGGCCCGAGCCAGCGGAGTTGGGAGTCATGGGTGAGGTCGTGGTGGAGGGCGGCGAGACCGGCGGGTGCGATGGGGGCGGCCCGGCCGATGACATAGGGGCGCAGGGCGGCGATGGCGGCGGCGGTGACATCGTTGCCACGGCCGATGGTGAAGCACAGCCCATGGCCCTCCGAGCCCTCATCGGTACGGATCACCACATAGGCGGCCGAGTAGTCGGGGTCCGGGTTCATCGCGTCCGAGCCGTCGAGCTGTTCGGAGGTGGGGAATCGGATGTCGTGGACCTCGAACCCGGTGACGGTGGGACTCATGCGCTCGCTCCCGAAGGGCTCCGAGGGAAGGAACATCCGACCACTTCGTGAAAGTTCGCCGACCTTTGGTCATCCGATGTATAGCGCCGTTCTCGGGAGTCGGTCCAGGGTCTTGCCCGAACTTTCCGTATACAGCTCGGATGAATCCTCAGCGCCGCGCGGGGGAGACTCGTGAGGGCTCCGCAGCTCGCCCCGGGCCGGGGCGTTCACCCGCCCGTGCACGAGGGCTGCGGTGATGTGCCTGGTAAGCCGTAAGGTTGGGACGTACGAGAGGGAACGTCGGAAGGAGGCACTGGGTGATCGAGCTCGCGGGGGTACCCGAGCTGATCGACCCGGTCATGGTGGCCGCGTTCGAGGGCTGGAACGACGCCGGCGACGCGGCGTCCACGGCGGTCGCGCACCTGGAACGGGAGTGGAAGGGCGAGGTGTTCGCGGCACTGGACGCCGAGGACTACTACGACTTCCAGGTCAACCGGCCGACGGTGTGGCTGGACGGCGGGGTACGGAAGATCACCTGGCCCACGACCCGGCTCTCCGTGGTCCGGGTGGGCGGTGACTCGCCACGTGATCTGGTGCTGGTACGCGGCATAGAGCCCTCCATGCGCTGGCGCTCGTTCTGCAACGAGATCCTGGGGTTCGCCCATGAACTGGGCGTGGAGATGGTGGTGATCCTGGGCGCGCTGCTCGGGGACACCCCGCACACCCGGCCGGTGCCGGTCAGCGGGATCACCTCGGACCCGGATCTCGCCAGGACGATGGATCTGGAGGAGACCCGGTACGAGGGTCCGACCGGGATCGTCGGCATCCTCCAGGAGGCGTGCACCCACGCCGGGGTGCCCGCGGTGAGCCTGTGGGCGGCGGTGCCGCACTATGTGTCGCAGCCGCCGAACCCGAAGGCGACACTGGCGCTGCTCAACCGGCTGGAGGACCTGATCGGACTGCGGATCCCGCTGGGCGAACTGCCCGAGGACGCGCGGGCCTGGCAGCTGGGTGTGGACCAGCTGGCGGCGGAGGACAGCGAGGTGGCGGAGTACGTCCAGACGCTGGAGGAGGCGCGGGACACCGCGGAGCTGCCCGAGGCGTCGGGAGAGGCCATCGCCCGCGAGTTCGAGCGGTATCTGCGCCGGCGGGACGGCGGCCCCGGTACGGGAGGTCCGGGCGGCGGCGGTCCGGGGGGAAGCGGCCTCGGTCCGGGCGGTCCCGGCACGGGGGGTCCTGGTACGGGCGGTCCTGGTACGGGCGGCGGCGCGGGCCCAGGGCCGGTGGTCGCCACGGACGGCACGGACGGCGGAGGTTTTCTGCGCGACGGCGGTACGGGGCGGCCCAGGCCCTCCCGTCCGGAGCAGCGCGCGGACGACGGGGCCGGGCAGGACCCGGGGCCCGTCCCCGACGGGTCCGATGCCCCGCAGGCGCCCGATACGTCGGGTGTCCCGGAAGCGTCCGGCACCGCCGACACGGCCGATGCCCAGGGCCCGACCGATGGCGCAGGCCCGGCAGGTGGCGCGGGCCCGGCAGGTGGCGCGGGCCCGGCAGGTGGTGCCTCCGGCAAGGGCCGTCCGGCCCGGGACCCGGAAGCCCAGGACACCGGGGCCAAGGGCCCCGCAGATCCCTCAGCCTCCGCCGACTCGGCCGAGTCCGCCAAACCCCGGCCGAAGCGCCGGGGCACCGGGAAGAGCGGCAAGGCCAAGGAGAAGGACGAGGACCCCGGGGACGGTCCGGCCGGCTGACCGCCCGGGGGTGAACGCGGTGGTGGGGGGGGGGGGGGCGGGCGCCCCCCCCCCCCCCCCC